>CAUZKZ010000285.1:0-7251 GCA_963580345.1 Verrucomicrobiia bacterium
GGTAAAAGAAGGCCGTTTCCGGAGTGGTGAGGGCGATCAGGAGGGTCGAAACCGTCATGATGATCCCCCCCAATGGCACCAGGCCCAGCTCGATGTGCCGCTTGTTGAACATGGCGGCGAGGATGCTCCCCAGGGCGATCCCGCCGCCGGCCGCCATCATCATCCAGGCCGCGGAGCTGGCGAAGTGAGGATCGGGAGCGGGATACAGTTCCCTCGCGATCTGGATCGCAACCAGTTGCAGGATGGATCCGAAGGCCCAGAAGAAGGCCACCCCGAGCGCGCTGAGACGAAGCGGCCGGGACCGGAAGACATGACCGAGCTGCTTGAAGTGGCTGAAGATGATCGACGACCTGAACGGGATGCTGGCCTGCGCCGGAATCACCTGGATCGAGTAGGCCATGGCGAGCGTGACGATCGCTCCTCCCGTCACAACGAACATCGGCCAGAGGCCCGCCTCCCATCCATCGCCCAGCGAACCGAGTCGGGCCGTAAACCAGAAACTGATCGCGATTTGCCCTGCGAGAATGGCGAGGATGGTGAACATCTCCATCACCCCGCTCGCAAATCCCAGCCGCCTCGATCCCAGGAGCTCCTTGATGATCCCCAGCTTGGCGGGACTCAGGACGGTCGACTGCAACGAGAGGAAAAACAGGCAGACCACCCCGACCAGGAGCAGCTTCGGTCCAAATGAGATCAGGACCGTGACGAGAACCGCAAATTGCATCCAGGCCGCAAATCGTATGACGCGGGTTTTCGAGAAGTTGTCGCCGATCCACCCCGCAATCGGCGCGAAGAAAATGAAGGGCGCGAGCATCAGGATCCCAAGCAGGTGCACGAAGCTCTCCCCCCACCCGGCGCCACTCGCGATCCAGATCCCGAGGGGAAGCAGCGTGTACTGGAGGGCCTTGTCGTTGAAGGCGTTCTGCGCCTGGAGGCCCATCAGGCACCAGAAGGAGAGCCAATTTCGCCGGGTTGGTTCGTGCGTGTCGTCTCCCAGTGCCACGCGGGCGTTCTAACCGATCCCGCCCGGCCTGACGAAATCGATTCTCGCATTTCAAGCATCGCCCCGATCGATGCTTTCCGAACGGGCCGAATTGGCGTCTCCTGAGAGCGTGACGATCCGCGTCAGGGTCACGCCCATCGCCCGGACCAGCGAGATCCTCGGCTGGGAGGACGATCCCGAGGGCGGGCGTCTCCTGCGGGTTCGGCTCCAGGCTCCCCCCGTGGACGGCAAAGCCAACAAGGCTCTGGTGAATTTCCTGGCGAAGGAATTGGGCGTGGCAAGATCGAGGGTGAAGATCGTGAAGGGAGAGACCAGCCGCGTGAAGGTTCTGGAGGTTCCCGAGGAAGCAGTGCTGCCGGGAGAGAATGAGGAAGACCGCTGAAGACGCGACCCTCCTTTCCCGGGGCGACTGAAGACACGACGCTCCAATTTCCAAATAAGCTTCAGGAACCAGTCCCCAAGTTGCAATTACCCCTTCCGGGCATGGCCCACATTGATCGTTGGGGATTGGCCCTGTGATTTATTTGGAAATTGGAGCGTCGAGTTTTTCGCCGCAAACAAGCGATTCCCGAGTCGCCCCTCCCCGCCGCAAACCTACGACGATTGTTCTCCGTCCTTCGTCTCTGCCTCCGGCACCGGTAGCTCCGGGGTAGCAGCCGGGGTGGGCGGAGCTTCCGCGATCGACCCGGGCAGGGCGGGCGGTTGGGTCCCGAGATTTCCCGGCACCCCCCAGCCGGGAGCACCCGGCGGGGCCAGGGGCGCACCGGGCATCTGCATCGGCGGCCCCCCGGGGTAGGCGGCCGTCTGTCCGGGGATGTTGGCCACCGGAGCCTGCACCCACTTGGGCGCCTTGGGACTGACATCGGCGAACCATCCCACCAGGCCCATCCCGATCAGCCCCACCCCTCCGGCAAACCCGACGGTCGTGAGAGTCGCCATCCCGACTACAAAAGGCGTGAAGAAGAGGAGGCCGATAATCATCCAGCTCGGCTTCACTTCGTAGTGGTGCACCACCAACCGGATCCGGGAGCGTGCCAGGGCGAGTCCTAGGATGGTGAAACAAAAGAACGCTGCGAGGGCGTTGAAGTGCCAAACCAGGCCGGCGCCCCCGGTGACCACGCCCGAGAATCCCACCACCACGGCGAGCGAGGGAATCATGGACCAACCGATAAACAGGAGGAGCGCTCCGATTCGGCCCGCAATCCCCGTGTACGACGAGGCGCCAATCGCCCCGGCCGCCATCATGCCCGAAAAGAGCACCACCGTGGCCGCCATCACGATGTTGCGCCAGACATCGATCCCGCCGATCAGGTAGCGCACGATCAGGTAGGGCAAAAGCGAGGAAAATGTTAGAAGGCAAAGTCCCCACAAGGCAAAAAATTTTCCGCGCACCACTTTCCAGCGGGAGAGAGGCGTCATGAGAAGAAGCTCGTGGTTCCCCTCGTCGAGTTCCTGACCCATCAAGGCCAGTCCGCCCAGCGGCATGAAGAGGAGGCAGACCGCCCCCGTGACTGCCCAGAACGCTCCCGAAAACATGTGGCCGGGCAGGAAGAGCAGCAGATTCAGGACCCCGGCGTACTCGGTGTACTGTTCCACCTCATCCGGATCCCTGAACTCGGCCAACATCGCCACCACCGCGAGGAGGTGGATCCCGATAAAGGGGTACACGAACATCCCCCGTCGCAACCCCTGCCGCAGCTCCTTCACCGTCATCGGTCCAAGCCGTTCGGGAAGATCCCGCGATTTGAAAAGCGGCTCGCTCGATTCAGACACGGTGGGGATTAAAGGCCGGGAACTGCGGGACGCAACCTGATTCAATAAACAGTGCCCGGTATACAGTGTACGGATGAGGCCAGGCCAGTCGGGCCGTCTGAACACTGGATACTGAACAAGGCACTCCCCTGTAAGCCGGATTCTGTCCCCCGCAGAGCGGGGGGGCGACCATTTCTCTTCCCGCCACGTTGCCGCGCCGGGACCCCGCCGAAACGGGGTGCGACTAATACCCGGGGATTCTGGTCGGGCGGGCGACCCTTCCCCTGTTCTGTCTTGCACCACGCGGGGTTTACCGTGCCTCCTCGGTTACCCTCGGAGCGGTGGGCTCTTACCCCACCTTTTCACCCTTACCCCGGGCTGGATGTTTTGCCTTCGCTTGCGCTCCGGCTAACCATCCCGCTCGCGGCGGTTTGTTTTCTGCGGCACTTTCCGTCCGGTCCGGCTTGCACCGAACCGTCCCTCGCTTTCACGAGGCGCGCTGCCCTGTGGTGTCCGGACTTTCCTCGAAATCCTGCCGAAGCAGAACCCCGCGATCGCCCGGGGAGTGGACCGGAAGAATGCGCCAAATTCGGGCCGAACGCAACCGGAAGATTCTTCGGGACTTGTGGACCCAAAAAAGGGGGGACCAACGTCCCCCCTGAAAATCGTAATGTCGGGCAATCGCTACCTTGTTCAGGAGCGACGGCGGCGCAGGAGGAAGGACGTCAGTCCCAGGCCGAGCAGAGCGAACCTTGACGGCTCCGGAATCAGCAAGGCGTCCAGGTTCGCCTGGAAGGCGGCTGCCCCGAGGTTGGTGTTGTAGAAGCTCACTTCGTCAAGCTGCCCGTCGAAGGCTTCCTGGCCGTCCCAGCGACCGCCAATTCCGAAGTCCATGGCAGTGGCAAGCCCGTAGGTACCGCCCGAGTTGGTGAAGGGGCCGGCCGTGGTGAGGGCCATGTCGCCCGCGGTGAGGTCGGCGTAGTAGTTCGTCCACGTGACATCAACTCCCGGGTTGGCGACGTGAGATCCGGCGAGGTAGTACCAGTTCCCGACCGTAATGGTGGGAACGATGGTGTTGGTATTGGAGGCGTTGTGGCCGTTGCCCATCGTGCTCGCAAATTGGACCCCGGTACTCGGAATGGGGCCCCCTTGCGTGAGGAAATATCCGCGGTCGCTCGCGGGTCGGGAACTGATGATGTAGCTGAGGTTAAACGAGCCGCCGCTGAGGGTCGCATGATCGGCCTGCACGATGGCTTCGAAGGAGAAATTGTTGCCCAAGGTGATCTGGCTGGCCCCTGTCGCTCTGAAATAGGCGCCGTCTTCGGCATCGTTGCCCGGGTCCAGACGGTAGGTGGACGCCGCAGTGGAGGTTCCATCCCAACCGCCCGAATTATAACCGAGGGCGCCGACGCCCGTCGGTCCATAGGATTGTTCGGAAAGATTGGCCCCTCCCACCGAGTCTACGCCCCCCCGTTGAGATGTCCGCCCCTTCGAAGGACCACTGGTTGGTGAGATTCGCGTTGCCTTGGCTGGCGAGCTGATAGTCCAGGGTGGTGGCCTCTGCACGGTTGGAAATCGTGCCCCCCGGATCCCCAACGGCAAAATCAATAGGTTTTTCGGGTATTCATCGAGGCGACCCTTGAAATCCATGGCGATGCCGTCAAAAAATATTGAAGTTATTCTCGATCCGCCGCGAATAACTTGCGGCCTCCTCGCAAATTCAACGTATTTTGCCGTGTTGCTTTAAACTCGGTAATTATCAGGGATAATCAACCGAATCGGCGGGATCGATCCCCGCGCGCTCGCGCCTCCCAGCATCCCGTCCCCTCCGCCGTCACCGCGGCTAAGATCGTATACGATCTTACCTGCGCGCGAATCGAGATCGACTCCGTCCTTCCCTCCCGAAACTGCGGTGCTTTGCGCCTTTGCGAATCGGCGCGGTTGCGCGGTGCGAAGCACGCTTCTTCACTTTGCCTTGGCCTGCGGTTTCAGATTGGCCTTCCATCCCGATCGATCCACCAATTTCACAGATTTCACCGGGTCTTGGCAAAATCGGTCTGACCAGTGAAATCAGTGGTTTACACATGTGAGCACGAAGACTCCCATTTTTTACTTCGAACTGGTATGAGCAGGTCCTTTCCTGAGGTGCCAGGGCGTACCGGTCATGAAGATATATTACGTCCAAATGAATTCTCCCGGCGGCCTCGTCCCGGCCACACTGCTCGAGGGTTTGCGTCTGCGCAAAGTAGACCCCCCCGACGGCCGGGTGAACCAGCGCTTCTACCGCGCGGTGGGCGGTCCCTGGAAGTGGACGGATCGGGCCCCGTGGCCGGCCGAGACCTGGAACGATTACGTGTCGGAATACCAGGTCGTCACCACCGTGCTCGAAAAGCGGGAAGAGGAGATCGGCTACGCCGAGATCATGAACCGGGAGGGCGAGGTCGAGATTGTGAACTTCGGCCTCCTGGAACCCTTCATCGGAAGAGGCTTCGGGAGCGCCGCCCTCGCCGAAGTCGTGCAGTTCGCGTGGAAGCTGCCCGGCGCCCGCCGCCTCTGGCTCCACACCTGCGACAACGACCACCCCAACGCCCTCAATAGCTACCAGCGCCGGGGGTTCGAGGTCTACCGCATCGAGCGAAAATAAGAACGGTGCGCCCCGAAAACAGGGAAAGCCGCCCACCTCGCGGGGGGCGGCTTTCAGTGCCTCTGAAAAGAGGGACAGAACTTGCCATCATGGACATTGTCGCCCAGACGGGGAACTTCCCCTCCCGGCAAGTGCCGGTGGGGTGGCTCCACAACCCCAACCGAAACCCGCCGAAGCGATTTTCAGATAGGCCCGGAATTTTTGGGAGGCCGGCAAGCGCCCCTGAACCACCAGTGACCCGCGGCCGGACCTGGGCAGACCCGTAATCGCAGCTTCTCAGCGCGCGCGCTGCATCGGCGCCTCCGCGAAGGGCGAGGCTGCAAACCGCTTGTTCGATTCCGCGGAGTAGCCGTTCCACGGATCGATCCCCTTCTCGGTAAAGACCGCCAACCCGATCACGCCCACGTTGCGCGAGGTCCCGTGCTTCAGGCTGGAATAGGAATTCGACACGCTCGAAAACCGGAAGGAGGCCACCTCCCGCTCGCTCGACCGCCACCCCTTCACCGCGAGGGTCTGGCCCGGCCACACGACGTATCCTCGCTTGTTCTTGCTGGCGGGCTTGCCGTCCACCACGTCGAGGCCGTCCACGCTCAGGACCACCTCCAAGCGCGAGCGGGCGTGACTCTTGATCACAATCGAGTAGCGCGAACCCTTGCGCCCCGCCACGAAACGTTTCCCGTTCCAGTGGTAGTTGCGCAGGGTGCCAATTCCGCTCTTCAGAGCCCATTCCACCAGACCACCCGCGGCCCGCTTCCGGCCCGTGGTGGTGTAGTAGTCCTTCCCGGTCATGGCATCGATCCCCTCCCTGTCGTTGTACCAGATGGTGGCAAATCCATTGGCCGGATTCGCACCGGCCCGCACGAAGCCCGCGTAGCTCATCGGGGAGCTCAGGGATTCTCCCCACGTCGTCCCCAGACCAGGGCGCGGCGGGATCGGACGGCGCGCCAGCTCCGGAGCACCCGCCACCGCTTGCCTGGATCGGGGAGCCCGCTTCATGGTCGCTCCCGTGGTCTCGAAGGTCCTTCCCACCGCAGAATCGGCCGCCGCTGAGGGCGCCGGGGCTCCCACCTCCGCACAACTGCTCAACAACACCGAGGCCAACCCCACCAGCAACATCCCCGCCCGCCAAGCCCCCTTCTTCTCCCTCGATGCATTGCCCTGCATATTATGCTAGAAAAACAGCAATCATGCCGGACCGTCAACCCTTTTCTGCTATTTTTCCAACATTATTATTGCGGGTTTTATAGCACACGCTTAGAGTGCCGTCATGAACCGACTGGAGAAAGGGCAACTCTCGCGACGCGAGCGCCAGATTCTCGAGATCCTCTACCGCCTTGGACAGGCCACCGCCAAGGAAGTGCAGGAGAATCTTCCTGATCCGCCGTCCTACTCGGCGGTGCGGGCCCTCTTGGCCACCCTGGAGGGGAAAGAGATGGTTCGTCACTCCAAAGAAGGGCGGCGGTACATCTACAAGCCCGCCATCACTCCGAGGAAAGCGAAGCGCACCGCCCTCGACAGCCTGCTGCGGACCTACTTTGGGGGCAAGGCGGAGAACCTCGTGGCCGCCCTCCTCGATCCGAGCGACCAGCAGCTCAGCAAGAGGGAAATCGATACGATCCGGGATCTGATAAAGAAAAAGTAGCCGCTGTGGCGCTTGGGATAAGAGATGCACGCTTCCCGAACCGCCATGCACGATTCCTCTTCCGCGCCGGAATTCCACCTCGTCTAGTGTAGTCCGCCTTACAGATTGACCTTTAATCTGAAACTACTATACTTGTAGTATGAGAGTGGCCCAAGTGATCGAGTTGACCGCCAGTCAGCGTGCCAAACTTCTTCGCATGAGTAAGGCAAG
>CAUZKZ010000286.1:0-7250 GCA_963580345.1 Verrucomicrobiia bacterium
CACCGACCACAAAGCCGCTCAAGCTTCGGACGAGATCCCGGCCGCCGCATAATCACACCCTGCTCCGATCTTCCACCAAATCCGCATCGGGTTGGTCGGACGCTTACGATTGAAGTGCGGTTCAAGGGTGGCGGATTAGATCACCCGATTACAAACAGTCTACGGGGTCCGGAAAAAGGGGATTTCTTAACATGATGCCGCTCCACCATGCCGGAAAGGTGAATCTTGCCGGAAATTGCTTTTCCCGCCCCGTTTTCTGGACCGTTCAGGGCCCGGGGTTGGAGGGGGTGCAATCTTCTTGCCGGGGATGACTCTGTCGAGCGCGAGATCCCAGAACCGCTGGTTGAGGAATGTGATGGGATCAGATGCTTGGCGGAGGGAGGCTCTCGGCGGAGGATCATCCTCAACGGCGTGGTCCGCGCTTCGCTTCTGCGTTCTCCTTCCTCTATTTGTAGGCACCCCTCCTATTCGCGCTCCCTGGCTTCAAGGACGTGCCGTGGCGCACCGTGGTCTTTTGATCGGGCCGGATTTCTCGGTGTGGACCGGGGACTCTCTCGGTCCGCTCCACCCCGGGGACAAACTCTCCCTACGGACGCCCCCAGCCGCCGCCGCCGGGGGTTTCGATTCTCACCCGTTCCCCGGGGCCCACCTCGAAGCTGTGCACGGCCGGCAGGGGGTGGGCCGTGCCGTCGGCGCCGAAAAGCGTCTGGATCCCCGGGGCGCCGTCCTCCCCGAGGCGCCCGCCTCGTGGAGCCCGTTCGCGGCGTTGGGTCAGAAACGAGACGGTCATGGATTCGAGGAATTCGACCTCCCGCACCAGGCCATCGCCCCCGCGCCACGCTCCCTCCCCGCCCGAACCGCGCCGCAGGGAGAACTCGAGCAGACGCACCGGGTAGCGGCGTTCGAGGATTTCCGGATCGGTGATGGCAGTGTTGCTCATGTGGACGTGGGTCCCGCTCATCCCGTTCCACCCGGGCCCGGCTCCGGAGCCGCCGCCGATCGTCTCGTAATAACCGAAGTCCGCGGTTCCAAAGAGGAAATTGTTCATGGTTCCCTGGCTGTTGGCCTGCAGGGCGAGAGCCTCTAACAGGACGTCCACCACGCGCTGGCTGGTCTCGACGTTCCCGCCCACCACGGCGGGGCAGGCGGAGGCAGCGGCGGGAAAGTCTGGATTGAGAACGCCCCGCGGAAGGTCGATCGCGACCGCTTCCAGCAAGCCCTCGTTGAGCGGAAGGTCCTCCGCCACCCAGGCCCGCAGGACGTAGAGCACCGCGCTGCGCACGATGGAGGGCGTGGCGTTCAGGTTCCCCGCGTGGACCGCCCCCGATCCCGCGAAATCGAGATGCAATTTCCCATCCGCACAGTCGATTCCGACTGCAATCGCGGTTCCATCGTCCAGGGCGTCCGCGGCCTGCCAGTGCCGCGCCCCGAGGCCGCCCAGCTTGGCGGACATCACGGCCGCGGCGCGCTCGCAAAGCCCCGCCATGTTTCGCGCCACCACCTCGCGGCCCGACTGCGCCACGAGGTCTTGCACGGTCTCGACTCCGTGGCGGTTGGCGGCGGCCTGCGCGGCGAGATCGGCGAGGTTGTCGGAAAGCATGCGGCTCGGCCAGGCAGCGCGGCGAAACAGCTCCTCGACGGCCGCGAAGCGATCTTCGCCCGCGGCGAAGAGGAGGGTCGGCGCAATCACGACCCCCTCCTCCGCGAGGGAGGTGGCCTGGGCAGGCATGGAGCCCGGGGTCCGTCCCCCGATTTCGGCGTGGTGGGCCCGGTTCGCGACGTGGCCGACCAGGGAGCCATCCGCGAAGACGGGGCTGATCACGGTCACGTCGGGCAGGTGGGATCCGCCGAAAGCGGGGTGATTCACCACCACCATGTCGCCCGCCTGCCAGGTCCGGCCCCGACTCACTTCCCGCACACACATTCCCAGGGCCCCCAAATGCACGGGAATGTGAGGAGCATTCACCACGAGGCGGCCGGCCGCATCGAGCAGCGCACAGGAAAAATCGAGCCGTTCCTTCACGTTGGTCGAGATGGCGGTGCGGCGCAGGAGTTCCCCCATTTCCTCCACCACGCTTTCGAAGCGGCAACGGAACAATTCGGCTTCCACCTCCCGGGACCATCTCGCAGGGTCCGAAGGACCGCGACCTCCGGTCAGCTTCAAACTCCGGCGCGACCCCTCGGCGCATCGCCAGCCGGGCTCCACCACGCAGGTTCGATACGCATCCTGCAGGACGGCCCTCTTCACGGCGCGCTCACCACTGGCCGAAAACTCCTCCCGTGCCAGATTCTCCAGGGCCACCGTGGCCACCACGCGGGCGGCCACCAGCTCGACCTCCCGATCCGCGGGAACGGGATACCCATACAAGGCTTCGTACTTGGCGTGGAAGGCGGCGAGAACCTCCCCGGCGCCCGGTTCGGATTTGCACTCGACTTCCAGCGTGGAGTCCTGGCCCCACAACCGCAGTTCGAACAGGTAGCGCGTTGCAGCCGGACCTGCGCCCAGGGTGGCCCCCGCTTCCGCCGCCAGTTCGCGCAGCATGGCCATCCATCCCTCACGCACCTCGCCGATTTTCCGCATGACCTGCTGCTCCGCGATGTGTTCCCGCGCGGATCGATGCAGCCCCCAGGCGCTCAGCAGGCCGGCGTCGCCCGGGACCAGGATTTCCTTCACGCCCAACTTCTCCGCAACTGCGCAGGCATGCTGCGGCCCGGCTCCTCCGAACGCCACCAACACATACCGGCCCGGATCGTAGCCCTCCCGGAGCGACACTTTCCGAATAGCCTCCGCCATGCGCTCCACCGCGATCTCGCGCAGTCCCTCTAACAGATCCTCGTCGCGGCCGGCCTGCGCACCCGCCCCCGCCATCTCCGCTTTCAATTCCTCAAGCCGCTGCCGGGCTGCGTCCGCATCGAGCGGGATCCCCGATTTCCCGGCCAACATGCAGCCGAGCAGGAGGTTCACATCGGTAATGGTCAAGGGGCCGCCGCGACCGTAGCAGGCCGGACCCGGATCGGCCCCGGCACTCTCGGGCCCCACCGCCACTCCCCCGTTCCGCCAGCGGCAGATCGATCCGCCGCCCGCCGCCACGGATTCGATCCGGACCGCCGGGGCCATGACCCGCACCGGCCCGATAGCCTGTTCGTAACGATAGGAGGGCGCGCCATCGAGGCGTGCCACGTCGGTACTAGTCCCGCCCATGTCAAAGGCCAGGATTCGCCCGTATCCGGCCGCCTGCGCGGCGGCCAGGGCTCCCACCACGCCTCCCGCGGGTCCGCTCAGGAGACTGTCGATAGCCCGGTACTCGCCGGCGGGTTTCAGAAAGCCGGCACTCGTCATCAACTCGAGGTTTCCACCCCGCAGGCGCGAAGCCACGCCTTCAACGAAGTGGTCCATGACCGGCGCAAGGTAGGCGTTGGCGACCGCCGTTTCGGCACGGGGCAGGAGACGCACCCGGCGGGTCAGGCCAGTCGAGAGCGAGACATGCTCGAATCCCGCGCGTTTCAGCAACACGGCGAGGCGCTCTTCGTGGACTGGATTGGCGTAGCTGTTCAGCAAGGCCACCGCCGCCACCGAAACGCCGTCGTGTCGCTGCGTCGCGATCGCGTCCCGCACGGCGTCTTCGTCCAGGGCAACAAGCACCTCGCCCTGCGCACTGATCCGCTCCGGCACCCCGATGGTTCGCTCGAAGACCGGGGCGGGAACTTCCTGCGAGAGGGCGAAGAGTTCCGGGCGGCGCTGGTCCCGGATGCGGAGCAGGTCTTCAAACCCCGCCGTCACCAGGAGCACGCCCTCGCTCCCCTTCCGCTCCAGGAGCGCATTGGTCCCGCGCGTCGTGGCGAGGCGGAAGTCGAGAGGCGGAAACGGTGCGCCCAGGGCCGTGGAGGTCAGCAATCGGGCGGCGAGAACCGGCGCCTCTTCCCCACTGGAGAATTCTACCATCGCCCCGGCTTCCAACCCGGGCTCGCCTTCCAGGGTCACGATCCGCTCCTCGCCTCGCCAGTCTGTTACCGTCGCGCGGCCGGCTCCACCCCGTTCCGACCTCCAGCGCACCGCATAGCCGCGCAACACCGCGCCGGCTGCACCGACCTCGATCGCCAGCCGGAAGCGCCCCGTTCCGAGACTCTCCTCCACCCGTGTCCTCAGCACGCCGCTCGAGAGCACCTTGCAGCGGTGTTCGCGCCCATCCGGACCGCGGGCCCACCCGTCCGTGAAGGTCCCCCCCGTATCGACGCGCACGAGCCAGGTCTGCTCCGGATTGTTCGCATCGGACATGCCACCGCTTAGCATGCCACGGCTTGGCGGAGCAACGACGGGCTTGTCAGGGCGAAGAGGAGCCGAAAACGGAAATGCCGGCAGGAATGCCCCATTTTCAGGAATGGGGCGAACCTCCGGACTGGTTCGCGCCTTGCGCGATCTGCGCCACGATCCACTCTACCGGGGCGCGCATCGGTCCATTGTCACCGGGTCCCGTCACGAAGCGGGCCACCGAGCCGGAAGCAATCCCCAGCCAGCGGTCCATCTCCTCCGGCTCGAGGAAGGGTGCGAGGACGGGGCAATGGTAGTGAAGCGCCACCGGGAGGGTCGCGAGATCGAGTCCGTTCCGGCCCGCAGTCTGAACGAGGTCTTGCAGGGATTCGCGCACCGCCGGCCCCTGGGCACGGCGCAGATCCGCCACGAAGACGACCCCGTCCGCCTTGGCCAGCACCAGCTCCGATACGGCGTTATAGGCGGGCTGGCCGGAAATGCCGAACAGGCGGACCCGCAGCCGCCGGCCGTCCTGCACTGGCGTGGGCCAGAAAAACTCGGTGCGGAAGATCTTGCCCTCCCCGATCTCACCGGCCCGCACCGACGAGTGCGCGTAGTGCTCCGCGACCCTCTTGACGATGGCTGCCTTGCCCACCCCGGGCGGGCCGACCAGCACCACCTTGGCGAGCAGGTCCTCCGACCCGCTCCGGGCCTCGGCCGTGGGACTGGGGCTCGCTGCCACGCGGAGACCGCGTTTAGAGTTGGCCCAGCTCGCTCGCGACAATGATGAGCGTCTCGCGCACCCCAGGCGCGTAATCGTCCTTCCGGAGAATTGCGAGGGTGGTGTCCTCACAGTCCACGAAGTCGATGAAGCCTTCGGGACAGCTCATCACGATCGGTTCATTGTCATCGAGACCCAGCTTGGAAGCACAGGCCTGCAAGGTCTCGACCGCGGCAGCCTCCTTGGCATTGACCTTCGCGACGTGCAGGATGCCGGACAATCCGCGGGCCCGCTGCATGATCTCCTGCTGGCTCAACTCGTGATCGACACCGAAGATGGCGCGCAACGCGAGCTGCTTTGTGGCGCTCGTCACCGCCGCCGCCGAGGCCGGCTTGACGGGCACGAACGAACTCTTCTTTTTCTGGGACTCCGCGGCGGCCGCGGGCTCCGGGGCGGGCTCCGGGGCGGGCTCCGGGGCGGGTTCGGGAGCGGGTTCGGGAGCGGGAGCGGCAAAGTCCACCACCTCTTCGGCGGGCGCTGCCGCCCCATCCCCACCCTGGGCTGGATCCCCGGAAATCTGGGGCAGGTCCATGCCGGCGAAGGGATCGGTGGCGGGCGGCGGGGAATCGGGATTGTCTCCTCCAACCGGCGCGGCTTCGAGCTGATTCATGGGCGCCGGTCCCGGAGGAAATCCTGTCATTTCAAAGCCACCTCCGGCGCCGGGTTGTGCAGCCTGCCCACCCGCGTACGGCTGCGCGGTCCGGGTCATCGGCTGTTGCGGCGCGGCCTGCGGTTGGGCCGCAGCACCCTCCGGCGCGATCTGAAATGGATTGACGGGCGGAGCAGCCGGCTGCTGCTGCCGCGGAGCAGGAATCGGGGCCTGGGCCGGGACATTGCTCCTCACCGCTTCGAAGGGAGAGGGAGACGGAATGGCCGGAGAGGAGTGGCCACCTCCTACGATCTGGAAAGGATTATGCACCTCCGACGCCCCACGATCCGGGCCGCCTCCAAAGGGGTTCGAAACAGGGTTAATATGCGACATAGTTAAAGTGTCTTGAACATCAAGTTCAGGCGGGATGTTCCACTTTGTAAATCTAATTTCTCGCGAAAGACCTGGCCTTTCGAACAGGCCCCCTGCGGAAGGCCCTGCAAAACGGTGCCGCCGGTGCTCTTCCCCGGGCCGGAGAAGTTCGCGAGGCACTGCTCCTCAACTGACTGCACCCTTCAGCCGCTTCAGCTTTCCGCGCAGCGTGACCTTGGCCGCGGGGCTGACCCGGTCGATGAAGAGAACCCCGTCGAGGTGATCGGTTTCGTGCTGGATGACGCGGGCCAGCAACCCGTCGGTTTCCAATTCGATCTCGCTGCCATTCAGTTGCCCGAAGGTGCCGCTCACCACCGTGGGCCGCCGCACCTCGGCGCGGATCTCCTGAATGCTCAGGCAGCCTTCCTCCATCCGCTCCTTCTCCCCGCTCAACTCGAACTCGGGATTGATGAAGATGAGCGGCATGTGGTCCTCCACCGCGGCCTCCTCCCCGTTCACACGGAAAATCGGGGTGCTCTCGGGATCGTGGGACACGTCCACCACCGCCAGGCGCAGGTCCGCTCCAACCTGAGGGGCGGCCAGCCCGACCCCGTGCGCGTCGTGCATGGTCTCGATCATGTCCTCCACCAGCGTCCTGGTCTCGTCGTTCACCTCCTGCACCGTCTTGCAACGATTGCGAAGCATGGGATCACCATACTGGCGGATCGGAAGGATCATCGTTGCAGGGGGTCAATAAAGGGAACGTCCGCGGGCGGCTTGATGCGGGCCGGCACATCCTTAATCTCGATACCGGCCTTGGTCAACGCGTCCCACACCATGAACAACTGCGACAAGGTCACCCCCTGGTCGGCCGCCAACTCCAACTTGCGCCCGGGATGCTCCTTCTTGAAAACGATCAGCGCGTCGGTCAAGAACTCCGGTCCGGCCAACTCGTAGTTGTCCAGCGTGATCGTCCCCCCTGGCACCACCGCCAGCACCGCCCGCTCTTCCACAGTCGTCGTGCTCGGCACTTCCTTCACAGTCGGCAACTGGACTTGCAGAATCGGCCGAGGCTTGGGCGGCTTCTTGAAGGTGGTCGAAACGATGAAGAAAATCAGCAGAATGGCGAGGATGTCGATCAACGGGATGATCGGAACGTTCAACGCCTTCTTGCTGGGCCGATAGAATTCCATCGCTCAATTGCCCTACGGCATCTGGGAAAGCTCCGGGGGCGTTGGACGCTTCTCTTCCGGCGGGGC
>CAUZKZ010000287.1:0-7243 GCA_963580345.1 Verrucomicrobiia bacterium
CTGTGCCACACAGAGCAGGCGGCGACTCCCGTCACAAATGGTGACCGTGAAGCGCTGAAAACGCAGTTCTCCGCTCGCACTGGCCGGGCCCATTTGCACGAGCGAGCTAAACGCGATGGGATAGGCGATTACTGCGGCCGGGTAAGAGCGCAGATTCTCCCGGACGGTGTCGGCATTTCTTACCAGGGCGACGCGCTCCTCCGCGGAGGTCGCTTTGAGAAACTTTCGCGCTACCTCCATGGCGGAGTCGCCGGAGACCGCCGCTTCATCGATGGAAACCGGCGGTTCCCTTTTGGGCGGCGCCATTTCCGGGTTGGTGGAATCACCACCCTTGGAGCTCAGCCCCACTACGAGGCCGATCACGACGGCTCCCACTCCCAGCGCGGGGAGGAAAAATTTCAACGGAATTCTGCTCCCCGCCTGCCCCGCCCCCATCTCGGCATCGAGCAATTCCTTGTACCGTTTCACCCCCTCAAGTTTGTCCACCTCCTGCTCCATCAGGGGGCTGTGCACCCCCGATTGCCCGAGATTTGGTTTGTGTGTCCGGTCTTCCATGAAATCCGCCCCCCGGTTCACCAGGCACCGTCGGGAGGTTGCGGGGTCAGGTCAAGACAATGGGGCGGGAAGGCCGGAATAGGTGAACTCCTGTCTGCCGTGACAGAGGAACTGGGAATCGAGAGACGACATGATGGCGGCCAGGATCCCGGCCGTGGCAAGGCCCTCGATGATCGGGTCGTTCACGAGGATCCCGATCATCCTGGCGAGGACGGTGCCGAGCTGCTCCGGCCCGGTCGGGCTGAAGTCGATGCTGGTGAACTCGTGCTTGAGTTCGGGCCGGAGCGGTGGGCGTAGAGCCCCCAGCACACTCCGCAGATCAGCATCGCGATCAGGTGGATGGAATAGATCGAGAGCGGAAAATCCTGGCAGGAATGCAGGCCCACGATGAAAAGGCCGATTGCCGCCCCGCGAGCGAGCGGCACTTCATCGCTCTTCAGGAGAGTTCGGCGCCGCAGGAGAAGAACGACGCAGACGACCGCACCCCCTCCGATGACCAGCCAGGCCGCTGCTCCCACCCAGCCCCACTCCACGGTGGTCTGAAGCGGATCGCAATGTCCGTAAAGCCACACGCCGTCGAGAGATTCGGGAGTATCGCCCGCGGCGGTGAAGTAGGGAACCAGGTGCTTCAAAGTGCCCGGGCCGAATCCGTGCCAGCTCCCCTCTTCCGGTCCCGCCATCTTCGTCATCAGTTTCATGATCTCGAGGCGCCCGGTGAGATCGGTCCGGGTGGGATCATCAAATCGGGCGGCGAGATCGGCCCACCTCTTGATCGCATAGTTGATCCCGATGGCTGCGAACGAGGCAAGCACCGCCCCGAGGGCGACAACCAGCGCCACACGTTCGATCTTCCGGCCCCGCTGCACGAGGAATGAACGAAAGAGCGCTCCCAGCCGGCGCAGGTTGAATCCAAGACTCAGGGCGACGGTGAGGCCCAGGGTAATGATCGCCCCTTTGGAAGCGGCCACGATAACCGCCGCAATGATGACCACCGAGACGAGGGCCCAGAAGATTCCCAGCGCGCGACGATTCTCGTCCCCGACCCGACCAAGAGTCAGGCCCATCGAAAGGGCGAGGCAGAGATTCATATAGGCCCCGGCATTCGCGTTGTAGACGAAGGGCGCAAAGATTGTCAGTTCGGGCTGGGAGGCATCCTCCATGAAATAGACCGCCTCGGCTCCCGCCGCCTTGTGGAAGAGGCCAACCAGGGCCACGACCACTCCCGAGAGGGCGATGAGAGCGAAGAGTCCCCGCCAGGATGATCCTTCGCTGGCGCGGATTGCGGCCCAAAGAGCGAGCATCACCGCCGTGAGTTCGAGCATGGCCTTGAAGCTTTCGGAGCGTGAAATCGTCCCGGGCGCCCAGGGGAGGAGTCGCTTCTCGAACAGCTCGAAGATCCAGACGTCACGCGTATGCTCGGAGAACGCGTTCCCGACCATGAACCATCCGTAGAGCAGGAGGAAGCCGGCGGCCACCGCGAGAGGCCAGAGGCCGCGCGAGAATCTCACCCGCCCCGGAAACAGAATGAGGCACAGGACCGCCCCCGCTCCGGTCAGGCCCACCGCGATGGTCCGCACCGGCATCGTTTCTCCGTCCACAAAAATGACATCGTCCTCCGTGATGACGACATCCCCCTCGGTCACGAAATCGAGGGCGCTGCCAAAGGCCAGGACCGCCCAGCCGAGGACGATCGCGCCCACCACCAGACAAATGCGCAGGCGACGGCGATCCCTATTCATCGCTCGAGATCGCTGGCCCGCTCTCCTCGGGGGAGGACTCCGCCCCCGCCTGCCGTTGACGATAGAGACTGGGATCAATCACGGAGGCGAGGGCCTCCGGATCGGTCAGGCGCTCTCCAAGAAACTCCGCCAGCCCCTGGCACGCAGGGAGAGGATCCTCCAGGAGATCGGAGTACCTTACCGCCAGGACCTCGAAATTCCGCTGCCGCTGAAGGTAGCGCAGGACGGCGTCGCGATGCCCTTTCAATTCCTCGATGAGCAGTTCTTCATCCTGGTCCGATCCCTCGGTCCCGAGGCGCGCGATCATCCTGGCTTGTGAGCGAGCCACCTCGCGGAGAGGACGCAGCATGAAGACCACGCGATAGGAGTGCTGGATGGGCAAGGAGAAGATCAAGGCGGAGACCACCTTGATCGCTCGGCCCGGCAATCCCTCGGTCTCCGTAAAAAGCCCGGACAGATTGTCGGTCTGCTTGATCGCTTCCCACTCCCAATAGCCGCGCGGATTATCTTCATCGGCCTCGCGCACCCCGTCGGTTTGCGGCGGCAGGCCGGCGGCATCGAGCATCTGCATCATGAGGGACGTCCCCGAACGCGGCAGCCCGGAAACGATGGTGAAGGTCTGCCCCGAAGTCCCCTTCAACACTTCCCGCTCCTCCGGCGACATGCGCTCCGTGCGAAGCCGTTGGAGGCGCTCCTCGGGGGGCGGCAGGTCGGGCCCTCCCCAGGTTTTCTGCCCCCGTTGCACTCCGCCGGAACGCTTCACGTTGCGCTGTTCGCTGAGGATCTTCCGCGCGATCACATGATGCCGGGCGGCCGCCCCCGGATCGTGGAGTTGCTTGGCATAGACGGTGCTCAGCCGCCGGTGCGCGCCATACATTCCCGGTCGCATGCGGAGGGCGACCTCGAAAGCGTGCGCGCCCTGCTCTGGATAGCCCAGCCGCAAGAGGGCCTGCCCCAGGGTGAAGTGCACGGTCGGTTGCTGGTGGAGGCGCGCGACCGAATCCATGGCCCGCTCGGCGGCCTCTTCCCACCGGCGCTGCTTGAGATAGACACGCGCCAGTTCTCCCATGGCAGTGTAGTCGTCGCCGTCATCCCCCACCGCCTGCTCGAGTTGTTGGGCTGCCTCTTCCAACCGCCCGAGACTCGAGAGGATGGAGCCGACCTGTCGTCGCATGCGGGGATGGGAGAGCGCGCGAGGTGGAGTCCGATCGAATTCCGCCACCGCTGCCTCTCGTCCCTCCGCGCCCAGGATCGCGAAGACCCGCGTCAAGACCAGGTTCGCCGGCATCCGTTCCCCGGGATAGGCGGCCGCCATGTAGTCGAGACACTGCTGCGAGTACCCGGAGCGCATGAGGGTCACGATCAGATGCTGAATGAAGCGATCTTCCCACGGGTGGCGCTCCACGAGGCCTTCGAAAAGCGGAATGGCCTGGTCGTAGCGCCGGGAGGAAAAATAGACCCGCGCCAGGTTGTATTCCGATTCGGTCCGTGCAGACTCCTCGGCCTTCTCCCGGTTGCCCGAGTGATCCTCGACATACCCGAGCGCCACGAATTGCCTGGTGAGGCGCTCGCTCCATGCCGAGTCGATCTCCGTGCCGGGTGGATGCATCCCGGCATCGCCCCGCACCTCCTCCCAACTGGGGATCGTCTTGATTTCGGGCGCACTCTCGAAGACGTCGAGCAGCACGCGACCGTCCATGTCTTCCCCAACCGGCAAACCCATGGCGGCGAGGAGGGTTGGTGTCACATCGATGAGGTTCGCCCCGTAGATGCGCTCGTCCTTCTTGATTCCCGGACCGCTCATCACGACGATGCCCATGTCGCGGTGCCACACCGCCGGCCCGGCGGG
This sequence comes from Verrucomicrobiia bacterium, assembly GCA_963580345.1. Lineage (GTDB taxonomy): Bacteria > Verrucomicrobiota > Verrucomicrobiia > Verrucomicrobiales > Akkermansiaceae > Roseibacillus_B. The sequence goes on from CAUZKZ010000287.1 coordinate 4,144, forward strand.
TTCCCGCGGCAATCCCCGGGGGCGCAAATCCCGGGAGTGGAACCCATGGTCCGAGCAAAGCAGAACGAGGGCATCGCGCCCCGCCAACTCGAGTTGGCGCGCCAGCATGATGTCATGGAAGCGATAGGCAGTCCGGATCACGTCCTTGTAGAGCTCAAAGGCCTCCTCCGCAATATGCTCCTGGCGGGGGGGATGAAATTCCGCGAATCCGTGACAGAAGTGATCGATGGCATCGAAATAGACCGCCGTGAAATCCCAGTCGCCGCCCTCCATCAGCCTGGTGACCACCGCCTGAATGGAGGCGCAGTCGGAAAGCACCTTGGCGAAGGCGCGAAGACGCGGATCCTTCTCCTGATCGATTTCGGCCGCCTTCGGAATGAAGGGGAGAATGTCCTCGGCGGTGAGTTCGCGGGGCTCCACACGCATGTCTCCCAACTCATCGGCACGTTCCGCGGGATGAATCGTTCCGGGGGGAACCCGCAGGGGATCCCGCTGCACCTGGTTGAACATGTTGGTGACGATCGCGCCATTGATGGGCTCGGCGGGATGGGATGCCCACCAGCCCACCACATTGCTGCGGTACCCTTCCTGGTTCAGGATGTTCCAGATCGCCTTGCACTTGCGGCTCAGACTCGAGAACGGCCGGGCCCCGCCGATGCTGGGATCGGGCTCCATGAACCCGTGGATGCCGTGCTTGTCCGCGAGCTTTCCCGTCGCAATGGAATTCCAAAGCATGGGCGAGAGAACCGGCTGCAGGGTGGCGAGATTCCCCATCACGCCCCGATCGATCAAGGCTTCGAGATTCGGCATCAAGCCCTCATCCAGCAGGGGATGAATATGCTCCCAATCCGCGCCATCCCAACCAATCAGGAGAACCTTTCTTTTCTCACGCTCCGCCATCGTGCTCCAAAGAAATGTTTCAGCCGCAGCGGCGCCTCACAAGACGCAAATCCACGGCCCCGCCCACGCCCACCCTCACCCTTCCCGGAGCGGTCGGGCCGCCATGCCACGTCCAGCCGCCGAACAACTCTGCCACGATTGCAAGGCCGGATCAGGAGCGAAGTGGGGAAGCCTTCCGTTACGAATCGGTCTCACGCCTTCTGCGGCGCGGGACTCCCAGCGCGAGCATGACGAGCGACATCTCGCTCTGCTTGACGCGGTAAAAACAGCGCTTCTTGGGCGCGCTCGCGAACTCTTCGTCGAGGTAGGACTCCTCCCCATCGATGGCGGGAGTCACGCTGTAGATGGTGTGCCACTCGTTGAGGCCCTGCGAGCGCTGCAATTCGTAGGTCTTGCCGGCGAGGACCGGCCAGACGAGTTGAATGCGTCCCGCACCCAGGTCAAAGACGGAGCCCAAACTCAGGGCGAAGTTCTCGGGCTCGGCCGGCTGCTCCACGATTTGGGCCGCTCCTCCCGAATCCTCGTAGGCGGCGAGATCGATGTTCATGGTGTTCGAGGCGGGATCCCACACCGCATGGATCCACCCGAAGTAAAACACCTCATTCATCTGAAAACGCGCACCGAGGTAGGCGTCCTGTCCGCCGAACCAGCCGCCCCGGGAACCGAGGAGCCCGCCCGAACTCAGGGCCAGGGTTCCGATCGCAGTTCTAAAACTCAGGGAGCCGGAGATGAGATCGCTGGCGTGGAATGCGGCGGGGTATCTCCCGTCGAAGGCGATGAAGGCGCCAAATAGACCGCCTCCCTGAACCATCCCGTTATTGCCATTGGCGTCGGGGAATCTCGCGGCCCCCACCGTCACGCCCACTTCGGCCAGGCCGTCACCGTTGAGGTCAATGCGTCCCAGGATGGCATCGTCATCGGGATCGATGCTGAGATTGGGAGCGGTGAAGACCAGGGCAGCTTCCGTCGATTCGAACCCAGCCACGCTCGCCGCCACTCCACTTGCAGCAAGCCTGGCGTAGCGGGATACAATTCCGGCCGGCAATCCTCCGGCGGCATGGCGAGACAAGGGCATCCTGGCAAGAACGCGTTGAGAGGAGACCAAGGCGAGGGCGGTGTCCCCAGCAAGGGGACGGTTCTCAAATTCAATGAACTAACCGAGAGGAAAAGAAACAAAAAAGCCGCCCGAACGGGGCGGCTTTTACCAGGAAGGCCTAAACTTCACTGCGGCGGCGGCGACGAGCAGCCAGACCGACCGCGCCCAAGCCCAGCATGGCGAGGGTGGAGGGCTCGGGAACGAGCGCAGCAGCTCCGGCCACGCCATTGTAGGCGTACTGATCGATGGTGGCTGTATCCGCGGTGGGATCCCAGGTCACATGCACCCATCCGTAGTGATCGTTGCTGTTGATCTGAAACTCGACGCCGAGGTAACCCGAGACTGAAGCAACACCCCCCCAGTTGCCGATCGTCGAACCGTTCGCCAGAGTGCCGAAGGTGCCCAGCGTATTCGTCGAACTGGCACCGAATCCAAGGGCGGGACCAATCGTGCTCGGTGCTTGAAACATGGTGGGGTAAAACCAGTTAGAGGGGGGCGGGTTTGCCGCGAAAGTTCCCGCGAGGGAGCCGCCGTTGAGGCCTCCGCCTTCCAGTATGCTCGCCGAGAAGACCGTCACCTGGACATCGTCGGTGCCATCCAGGAGGGAGGGCGGACCATTGACCCCATTCAAGTTGATCGCTGTGGTGGGAGCGGTGGCGGTGCTATGAGTCATGACGATTGAAGTATTCGTCACGATCATGGCGGCCTCACCGGACTCGAAAACAGCCATGGTCCCGGCCACTCCCCCAAAGGTGAGAGCCGAGTATTTGGAAAGCTTGAGAGAAAACTCGCCTTCGTTTTTATGCGCCTTGGGAATTAATTCCATGGGATAAGGAGACGGACTATTAAACTATAAACTATAGATAGATATATACAGAACATGGCAAACCACGGCATCCACCTCGACAAGGAGCCTTTCATACGAGCCCGGCTTCCGACAAGTAAATTCGAGGAGAACTGGCGTCTCCTTTAATAAGCCGCGGATTCAATTTGCTAAAGAATAATCTGGAACCGCAGAACAGGACGGCATTTTTGTTCTGAACGAAGCCCTCCAACCCTTGGAATCACGGGGGTTTGGTCAGAACGAAAATGCGTAAAACGTTG
>CAUZKZ010000288.1:0-7233 GCA_963580345.1 Verrucomicrobiia bacterium
GATTACTCCACGATCTTCAGCGCGGAGGTGTCGGTGTTTCTTTCGCATTGCTTAAAGTTCAAACAACGCTTACGAGATTGCCGTCACCTCCGCTCTACAAATATTCTCTAACAGTTCGAATCCGCCAATCGTAATTGCCGACGAGCGCGAGGATATCGCCGGCACATGCCAGGTCGAGCGTCTCTCGCTCCTGACCGAACAGGCGCTGCGAGTTTGCGAGCCGGACGCGCTTCCCGCTCCGAACGTTCGTCACGTGCATGTCTCTCTCGAAAACACCGGACACGATCCGGATATAGGCGGCACGGTCGCGGTGCTTCGGATTCATGTTCGCCTGAATCTTGAAGACAAATCCCGAGAAGTCCTCGGCGAGCGGCGTGACTTCTCCACCCGCCGACTCTCGCGGCGCGGGCTCCGGCGCCAGCTCGAGAAACCGCTCGAGCATGTGCTGCACGCCAAAGTTGTTCATCGCGCTGCCGAAGAAGACCGGCATTTGCTTTCCATCTCGAACCGCTTCCATGTCCAGATCTTCGGTCACCCCGTCGATAAGTTCGATCTCCTGGATGACTTCGGCGAATGTCTGCTCATCCAATGCATCGCGAACCGCTTCGTCGTTGATTCCCGCGACCTGGATCGGAGCGCGGTGCTGGCCGCGTAGCGTCTTTTCAAACAGACAGATTTCCCCGTTCTCGCGGTCGTACACCCCTTTGAATCGCGGCCCGTCCCCAAGCGGCCAGGTCAACGGCACAGGATGAAGGCCGAGCACCCGTTCGAGTTCATCGATGAGTTCCACCGGAGGCTGCACCCCCACCTTCCCCGGCTCCTGGCCCTCCAGCATCGTACGGTTATTGCCGAAGATCACGTGGCGCTCAGAGGCGTTTAGGGGCAAATCTTGGTCATTGAAAAAACAGACCGGAGGCGCTATCTCGGGGGTTTCCACAGCCAGTTCCGGCCTCTGGACATGAACCACTCCCCCCATTGGCGCTCAGCCGTCCTTGCCGTTGTCACGTTATTCCTCGCTCTCTCGTCCGCCGACGCGGAGCCGCCGATGGTCGCCAGTTTCGATCCGCCGCCCGGAAACGTCTTTGGGCTTCCCCGGATTATTGTCACCTTTTCGAAACTGGTCGCCGGAGTGGAGGCCGCCGACCTCACTATTAACGACGCCGAAGCGCAGTCGGTCTCTGGCTCGGGCGATCAGTACACCTTCACCTTTTCCGCAGTGCCGACCGGACAGGTGACCGTGGAGTGGAGCCAGGACCACGGGATCACCGACACCGAGGTCCCCCCGAATCCCTTCGATTCGACTATCCCGGGCGAGGTTCGGATCTACGTGGTCGCGGATGAACTTGCGCCCACCGTCGCCGAGACCATTCCCCCGCCTGATCTGACTCTGCGCAGCCTCCGGGAACTCTCGGTGACTTTCTCCGAACCGGTCACCGGCCTCGACGCCGACGACCTTCTTCTCAACGGGAGGGCCGCCAGCGCGGTTACCGGCAGCGAAGCGGGACCCTACCTCTTTACTTTCGATGGCGCCGGGGCGGGTTCCGTGACGATCTCCTGGGCCAACGATCATGGCATCACCGATTTCGCGGCCGAGCCGAATCCCTTCGCGGGCGACGATTGGGAGTACACGATCGATCCCAATGGCGTGCTGGGCGATCTTGCCATCAACGAATTCATCTCGTCGAATCGCTCCGGGCGGCTTGACGAGGACGGGGAGGCCTCCGACTGGATCGAGCTCTGGAACTTCGGCAACACCACCATCGAGTTGGAGGGTTGGTCCCTTAGCGACGACCCCGACATCCCCGGGAAGTTCGTGCTGCCGGCCCGCACTCTCGCCCCCGGTGCCTATCTGGTGATCGTGGCCTCCGGCAAGGATCGCGCGCCCAGCGGCTCCGCTGAAATTCACACCAACTTCAAGCTGGCGGCCTCGGGCGAACACCTCGGACTCTACACGCCGGAACTTCCGCGCGCCCCGGCAGACGAGCTCTTTCCGGAGTTCCCAACTCAGCGCAACGACTATTCTTACGGCCGCGATGCCGGCGGAAACTGGCGCTACTATCGGATCCCGACCCCGGGCCGGCCTAACGGGAGCAGCCAGATCTCCGGACTGTTGGCGCCGCCCCATGTGAACGCCGAGCGCGGATTCTACAGCCAGCCCTTCGAAGTGCATCTCACCTCCGATCACCCCGGCGCGACGATCCGCTACACCACCGACGGCAGCGAGCCCACCGTCCGAAACGGTGAGCGATACGTGAGGCCCATCCGCATTGGGCGCACTGCGATCATTCGGGCGGCCGCCTTCGCCGACGGCTTCCTGCCGTCCGAGATCATCACGCACACCTATCTCTACGATGTCTCAGCCGCCATCCAGTCCCTGCCTGTGGTTTCGCTTGTCACCGACGATAGCAACCTGTGGGGATCGACCGGCATCCAGCAGCCGGGCAATGCGGCCCAGCGCGGGATCGCCTGGGAGCGCCCGGTCTCCGCGGAACTGATCAAATCCGAGGACAATTCCGGCCTGCAGGTCAACTGCGGGTTGCGGGTGCAGGGAGGGAACTACGTCCGTGGACGCTATAGCCGGTACGGCGGTCTGCCCTTTTCCAAATATTCCTTCCGCCTCTACTTCCGTGGCGATTACGGGCCCACCATGCTCCACTATCCCTGGTTCGAGGGCTCGGAGGTGCAGGAGTTCGACCGCATTACCCTGCGGGCCGGCATGAACGACCACTCCAATCCCTTCATCGTCGATGAACTGGTTAGACGCCTGCAGATCGACACCGGGCAGGTGGGCGCTCGCGGCAACTTCGTGAACCTCTTCATAAACGGCGAGTACAAGGGATACTACAATTCCACCGAGCGCATCGACGACGACTTCATGCGCTCCTGGCACGGCGGCGACAACGATTGGGACGTGGTCGCCCAGTTTGGGGAAGTGCGCGAAGGCGACGCCACGCAGTGGTACCGGATGCGCGACGTCGTGAACCGCGATCTGAGGGTGCCCAGCAACTACCGCTCCGCTCACGACTTCCTGGATATCGACAACTTCATTGATTACCTCCTCGTCAACGTCTATGCCGGGACCGGCGATTGGCCCCACAACAACTGGCGCGCCGCGCGCGAGCGCCTCCGGGGGCGCGATGTGAACTGGCGTTTCTACGTCTGGGACGCCGAATGGGCCTTCGGCAATCTGGGCCGTTCGGTCAGCGGTAACACCCTGAGCAGTGAACTGGGCGGCGGATCCGAAATCGCACAGCTTTATCAGTCCCTGGTCCAAAGCCCCGAGTTCCGCCTGCGTTGGGCCGACCGCGTCCACAAACACTTCTACAACGAGGGCGCCCTGACGGACGAACGGATTACCGCGCGCTACGAAGAGATGCGCGCCGAGATGGCCCGCGTCCTGCCAAACATGAGTAGCCTTATCGCCAACACCTGGATCCCCAATCGCCGCGGCAACATCATGCGGCACATGGCAAGCGCGAACCTGCATCGCTCTGACGCGGCGCCACTCTTCACGCAGCATGGCGGCCACGTCCCCGCCGGCTTCGAACTCAGGATCAGAGCGCGGAGCGGTCTCCCCATCTACTACACCCTCGATGGAACCGATCCCCGCCGCCCCCTCGATCGCAACAACCTCACGGGCACCGCGACCCTTGTGACGGAAGAGGCGGCCAAGCGCATCTTGATCCCCAGCCCCGCGAACGGAGGCAGCGCCATCGGACTGGCCTGGACCGGCGGCACGGAACCGTTCGACGATAGTGACTGGACGGCCGGGAGCGGAGGGATCGGGTTTGACGAGGCGCCGGACTTCGATCCACACATCGATCTCGAGGTAGAGGAGACCATGAAGGATCAGAATTCCTCCTGTTACGTTCGCATTCCATTTACTCTCACGGCTGCGGATCTGGTCGATGCAAACCTCTTCCAACTGAACGTCCGCTACGACGACGGTTTCGTCGCCTACCTCAACGGAGTGCGCATTGCCGATGCCAATGCGGGGGACAGCGTGGTCTGGAATTCCTCCGCCACGGAGTCCCACGCCGATAGCGAAGCGGTGGAACTGCAGGGCTTTGATGTCACGGACTTCCTCGATGAACTCGTGATCGGCCCCAACATCCTGGCCATCCACGGACTCAACGACAGTGCCGGGGGCGTGGACTTTCTCAATGCGGTGACGCTGGAAATGAAGGGAAATCTCACCGGGACTGTTTCTGCCACGGCCAGGGAATACGACGGACTCGTTCCTATCTCCGGCACCACGATCGTGAAAGCACGCACCCTGAGCGAGGGGGTCTGGAGTGCGCTCACCGAAGCCGAGTTCTTCACCATCCCCGAGGCCCCCGCGATTCGCATTACAGAGATCATGTATGACCCCGACGGCGGACGGGAACTCGAATTCATCGAGCTGCAAATCGTCGGAAACCGCACCATCGACTTGGGGCACATGCAGTTCGAGGGAATCAATTTCTCCTTTCCGCCCGAGACCTTCTTGGGACCGGGAGAATTGCTGGTTCTGAGTTCCAACGACGATCCGGATGCCTTCCTGGAGCGCTATCCGGGAGTAACCGTCTTCGGCACGTTCGGAGGAAGCCTCTCCAACGGTGGGGAGCGCCTGGCTCTCCTCGACGGCCTGGGCCGGACCATCGTCTCGGTCGATTACCGCGACACTGGCGGTTGGCCCACCGAGCCCGATGGCGAAGGTCCTTCCTTGGTCTTGATCGATCCCGACGGCGATCCGGACGATCCAGCCAACTGGACGGCCAGTGCGCAGAGCGGAGGATCGCCGGGCGCAGCCGAACCTGCTTTCTCCCAGCCGCTGGTGTTCATCAACGAAGTGCTCGCGGACAATCAAAGTGCGTTGGAGAACGGCGGCAGTTTCCCTCCCATGATCGAGCTCTACAACCCCAGCGGGGTTTCGCGCAGCCTCGCCGGTTGGGGATTGAGCAATAACGGCGGTGACCCCCTCAAGTACACCTTCCCGGCGGGAACTCGGATCAACGGCCTCTCCCATCTCGTGATCTGGTGCGATAATGCGGTCGCCGCGCCCGGACTGCATTGCGGCTTTGGTCTCAACCCCGAGGGCGAGTCGCTCTTTCTTTCCGATTCGGCAGGGGATCGCGTCGATGCCTTTTCGTTCGGTTTGCAAGTGGCCGATCTCTCGGTCAGCAAGTCAGACACCGGTTGGCAATTGACCACGCCCACGCCCGGGGATCCCAACGAAGCTGCCGTTCCGCTCGCTGCCCAGTCTCAACTGGCCATCAACGAATGGCTCGCCAACCGAATCTCCGGACAGAGCGACTGGCTGGAACTTTACAATCGCGACCCGGAAAACCCAGCCGCCCTGCGTGATCTGCACCTGGGCAACGGCGAGACCACCTTCCGCTACGGAGCGCTTTCCTTTCTGGCTCCGGGTGGCTTTGCCAGGATGTGGGCCGATGAGGGTATTGGTGCCGAGCATCTCGACTTTCGTCTGCCGGCGGAAGGCTCCACTCTCTCGCTCACCGATGCCCATGGGCTCGCGTTCGAGTCGGTGAGCTACCCTGCCCAGAACGAGGACATCTCGCGCGGCCGACTCCCGGACGGCTCCGCCACCATCCTGAACTTTCCAAACGCGGCCAGCCCCGGCGCTCCCAACTACCGATCTGACAACCCCGGATTGGTCTTCAACGAACTGCTTGCCGTGAGTGGCGGTCTCGGGGCCGGTTGGCTCGAATTGAGAAACGACGGCGACGCACTCTTTTCCCTGACCGGGTTTTCCCTCTCGATCGGCGACCGCGACGGACCGCGCTGGCAGTTTCCAGACGGGCTTACTGTTTCAATAAATGACCATCTCGCGATTGCCTGCGACGGCTCCCGTCCAGCTGCCTCCGTGCCGAACGATTTGAACACCGGAGTTTCACTTTCCGCCCAGGGTGGAACAGTCTATCTCTTTGACGATGCCGGTCATGAAATCGACCGCCTTCTCTTCGGTTCGCAGATCATGGGCCGCAGCATTGGCCGGCCCTCCGACGCCGGAAACTGGGCCCTCCTCTCCAACCCGACGCCCGAGGCGACAAATTCCGAATCTGCCCCCTTGGGCTCCGCCAATTCCGTGCGTCTCAACGAGTGGCTCGCCAATTCTCCGGCGGGCGCAGACGACTTCGTCGAATTGCACAATCCATCCGGCGAGGCGATGGACGTGAGCGGACTGCGTCTCACCGACGATCTCTCCACCGCCGGCATCGACCGATTTATCTTCCCGGCTCTCAGCTACATCGGCGCGGGGGGATTTGTGGTGCTGATCGCTGACAACTCTCCCAGCCCGGGCCACTTGCCCTTCAGCCTGGACGCCGACGGCGAGACATTGCGAATTAACCACTCCAGCAGACCGGGCGTGCTCGATGAAGTGACCTGGGACCGCGAAGAGGAGGGAATATCTTCCGGCCTCCTCACCGACGGCGGCAACACCGTTGGCCAGCTAGCGTTCCTCTCCCCGGGCCAATCCAACACCAGCAATCCAAACCTTGACAGTGACGGCGACGGGATCCCCGACTCCTGGGAGGACGCGAACGGACTCGACAAGACCGACCCGTCCGACTCCTCCCTCGACCGCGACCACGACTTGCGCACCAATCTCTTCGAATACATCAGCGGAACCGATCCGCAGGACCTCACCAGCTTCCTCGCTATCGACTCCATGCGCTTCGACCACACCGGCTTTACACTAGAATTCACGGCCCGCGCCGGGGTCCGCTACACAGTGGAACTCAGCGATGACCTCACCAGCTGGCGAACTCTCGCCACCATTGAGCCTCCCGTGGTGGACCAACTTGCCACCCCTCGCGATCTCGCCGCCGCCTCCCACCGCTTCTATCGCCTGGTTGCGGAGCGCCCATAGAAACTTGTCGGCTCGACCGGCGTGGGAGCTCTGTGATGCAATACAGCGAACTGTCCAGTTTCACGAACGTTCCACCGGACAGACAATTCGCGCTGGCAGCGAACAGGACGGCAACGGCGAACGATAATTGCATGGCGGAACAAGCGCGGTAATAGTATTTGAGCGCCGCCCCGTCCATCAGAACTCCCTCCAATGTCCGACCCCCTTGCCAAAGCCACTCTTGCGCTTGTGTGCGCCGGAATCATTCTCCCCGCCCGGGGCGAGCTAGTGTAGTCCGTCAAACAGACTGGGTTTTATTCAATTTCTTCCGTCCCCGCTTCACCTTCTCAAGAATATCGCTGGCTGAAGCGGTCCAGACG
>CAUZKZ010000289.1:0-7155 GCA_963580345.1 Verrucomicrobiia bacterium
GCCATGGTTTCGGCCTTTCCGGGGGGGAATTCCCTGCCCTCAAGCTAACCTAGTTCAGGCCCGGGGGGGGCGCAAGGGGGAGCTGGGCGTGGCCGGGGAGAAACGTCCTATTTTTCGAAATAGGACAGGATCCAGCTCGTCAGCAAGGGGTAGTCAGGTTCCAGCGCGAAGCTTTGCAAGGCAATGGCGCGGGTCTCGGCCGGAATCGATTCGAGGCGGGCGTCCATCAGGGCCCTGGCATAGGCGGGGCTGAATTCGGGGTGGCCCTGGATGCCGACCAGGGAGCCACAGCGGAAGAGGGAAATCGGGCAGTGCGGAGTGGACCCGAGCAGCACCGCACCGGGAGGGAGTTCAACGACCTGGTCCTGGTGGCTGGAGATGATGTCGAACCGGTCGGCGGAGGGAACCATCCAGGACTCGGAACGAAGGAGGGCGACTTCCTGCACGCCCACCCCCCAGCCGCGCTCGGACTGCTCGACGCGGCCCCCGAGGGCATGCGCGATCATCTGGTGGCCGAAGCAGATCGCGAAAAGTTTGGTCTCGGTCTCGTGAAGATGGCGGACGAAATCGCCGAAGGGTGCGATCCAGGGGTCATCGTCAACGGGGGAGGCGCTCGCTCCGTTGGTGAGGTAACCGTCACAGTGGTCCAACCGGGCCGGGTACTCGCCGGTAGTTACATCGTAGAAGCGGAGGGCGACCTCCACCCCGGTAGGAGAGAAGGTGCGGAACATGTGCGAGAAGATGGCACGGTAGTCGCCGTCGATATGGAGGCGGTCGGGGTGGACCGAGTCGCAGAGCAGGACGCCGAGGGTGAGTTTTTCCACGGGGCAAGGCGGGAGGTGGCGGGGTGGTCCTGGCGGTTCGTGGCACGCTGACACTCTTCCCGTTCCCAAGCCCGCCCCACAGCGATCATGGCGCGACCCGTCGCGGGGAGGACCGGGAGGCTACTTCGGGTCCGGCGCGAGGGCGAGGAGCGCGAAGTTGGTGGCGGCGTGGGAGATGTAGTGCTTGCGGTCCTTGTGTGGCGAGCGCGTGTACCAGCGTCCGCTCCGGCGTTGATTGTCGCGGAGCCACTGGAGGGCTTTCGCGAGGCGGGGATCGTTGCGCGGGACACCGGCCTCGGTGAGGACGTGCACGGCGAAGGCGGTGGCGTAAGCGTCGGTGTCAGTGCTTTGGGGTTTATCGTCGGCCCGTTTCCAATCGGCATTGCCGAGTTGGGGAAGGACCCAGCCGCTGTCCTCCTTCTGGGCGGCGAAGAGGGCCTCCTTCCAGCGGTCCTTGGCGGCCTGGTCGGCGAGGCCATCAAGATACACCGAGGCCCAGAGCATCATGCCGGACTGGTGGAGAGAGGCGGGCGGGTGCGCCTGCAGGTAGGTCCGGAGCTTGTTGGCCCCGGCCACCGCGGCCGGCGATTTCGTGTAGTCGTCCTTCGCGGCCATGCCGATCGCGAGGGCCACGAGGGTGACGCCGAAGTGATCATCGACTTCGTAGGGTCCCCAGTGGCACTTGGCCCAGGTGACCCAGGCGCCGCTGTCATCCTGTTGTTTCCAGATATAGTCGAAGGCCTTCCTGGTGATCTCGCCGAGCTTGCCGTTGGTCTTCATGTCGCTGATGGCGAGAAAGGCGGTGGTGGCGACCATGGTGGTGGCGCCGGGGACTTTTTGGTCCGGCTTCTTTGCATCGGACACGTGGGGCGCCAGGTAGTTGGTGGCAAAGGCGCGCGCTTCGCGGTAAGCGGGGGCGTCGGTACCGGCGGCAGGGCGGGCCGCGAGGTAGAGTCCGTTGGTGTGACAGGTCACGCAGCCATGCGAGTCCTGCCAGTCCATGGCGGCATTGTCGGCGAAGCGCACGGCGCGCTGGTAGGAGAAGGTCTCCGCGTGGGGTTCGCTCGCGACGTTCGCGGTCGGGGGCACGTGGTTCTCGAGGGTAACCGGCGGTTCGGCGGAATGTGCGGGAGCGGGAGCGAGGATCGGGAGCACGATCCCGATCACGATCGCGATGGCAGGCAGATGGTTCGGTTTGAGGAAAGAATGAGACATGACAGGAAGGGGCTAGTGTGCAGTGCCGAGGTTACGAAGGGCTACGAGGACGATGGCGCCGAGGGCGATGGCGGCGATGCCGACGGTGGTGGCAACCATGCTGGCGGGTTGGGGCGGGGCGGCGTGCGACGGCGGCACGGTTTCGGGTGGGTTGAAGGAGACCACATCGAGGGCTTTTTGGACGATCTCGCTGTCGGCCGTGATGACGGCGCTATTCAAGCGGCCGTCCCAGTCGGTCTTGAGGAGGAGGTCGTAGCCGGGATTGCCCTGCTTGACCTGGCAGGAACACGCCCCGCACAGGTATTCGCAGGCTCCCAAGAGGCGCTCGACGCTGAGCTCCGAGGCGGGGAGGGCTCCGGGGGTGCGGCCCCGGCCGAAGACCGGCACGATGAGGGGCTCATCGGAGCGGAGGACCTCGGGCTCCACGAGGATGGCAAGGAAGATGGCTTCGGCGGGATCCTGGCGCGAGATGGTCTCGGTCACGAAGGAGATCTTGAGCGGGATGTCGGAACGGAGAACGTCGTCGAGATCGATGTTTTCGATGGAGGGATTGAGGTCCTCGCGGCGCACCACGCCGGTCGGGATTTCGAGCAGGGAGGAAGCCCGGGCCAGACCGGCCGCGAGGAGCGCCTTGGCGCGGGAGTTTTTTTCCGGGTCGCCACATTCCACGACGATCCACACTGCGGTTTCTCCCTTCAGGATATGATCGGCGCATCGTTGGCGGGCCGGGGAGTCGAGGAGGCGGGCGAGATTCTCCGCGGTGGCGGCTCCCCTCCAGGCCGGCTCATCCGTCTGCCAGCTCTTGGGGGGAATGAGGACCATGGAGGGCTCCTCTCCCAGGTGCTCGAAGCCGGGGAGGGAGATGCGCTGGGCCTCCGTGAGAGTCGTGAGGTCGATCACCTCCAGCTCGAGGTTGACAGGCAGCGTATCGGTCTCGAGCGATTTTTGCAGGTCGTCGAGTTGGGATTTGAGATTCTTGTCGACGGGGCCGCTGGATGCGACGAGGAGGCGGAAGTTGTCGGCGGGCCAGCGTTCGAGGGCGAAGCGGAAGACGGGAACCTGGCAGGCGAGCAGTCCGCTTGTCAGCAGGATCGAGAAGGAGAGAAATCGGATCGTCGTCATGGTCCAAAGGCGTGGATATCTCCCAGGCCGGTGGAGGCGATGAGGGTTCCGTTAGAGAGGGCGAGACCGTGGACGCGGCCGGGGATTTCGGCCTTCCAAAGCAGCTCTCCCGTTTCGCGCGAGAAAGCGCTCAGGGAATCTCCCTGGCCGATCAAGACCGCATTGGCGCACACGATCAACTCGGAGGGGGCCGGAGTGGTGATCGACCAGAGTTCGGTGGAATTCTCGGCATAGCGGATCGCCTTCAGCGTCCCGCGGGTATGCAGGTAGGCAGTCCCGCCGGTGAGCACGGCGCGGTTGGTGTCATTGAAGGTGGCGACCTTCTGGCCCCCCGGGTTGGTGAGGAGGAGCTGATTGTCCTTGGGCTTCTGCGAGTTGGGTCCGGCCAGGACCTGTTGGTCTTCCGTGACGAGACAGAAGACGCCGCCGGCATGGCCGATGGTGCCGGCCGCCTTGCCGGTCTGGGCGTTGAAGAGGAGCGGGGAGGAGCGTCCCTGGGGTGCGACCAGGGACTCGGCAGTGGCGAGGAGGGCGCCTTGCAGGGTGACGCCGCTGAGCTCTTCCGCGAACCGGCGCTGGCCGGATTTGGGATCGAGGGAGATGAGCCAGCTGGACTCCCAGGGAGTGAGGGAGGCGGCATAGTAGAGCGAGCCGTTCGCAACGAGGGCGGAGGTGCGCACCGGCCAGAGCGAGATGAGGCTGGCATTGCTTGGGATGCGGCGCTCTTCGGGGGCTCCGCGATCTTTCCAGAGGAGGGATCCCTTCCCGGCATCGAGGGCGTAGAGGTGGCCGTCGTCGGAACCTGCGAAGGCCGTGCCCTCGAAGAGGGTGGGCGGGAGGCGCACCGGAGCTTCGGCAAAGAAAACCCAGCGCTCGGCGCCGCTTCCGGCCTCGAGGGCGTGCACGGCATTGTCGCGCGAGGAGCCGTAGTAGACCAGCCCGCCTCCGACCGTGACGTAGTAGCAGGGATCGAAGTTGCGCATCGACTGCAAATTGGCGTTACCGGAGTAGGCGTCCCACTTGGCCGGCCCGCTCCACGCCTGGCGGGGGGTGCCGCCACGATGAGTCCAGAGCGGCTTGAGCGGAAACGCCAGCTTCTCGGTGGAGACTCCGCTGCGCCGGTTGTCGTGGCGATAGGTCGGCCACTCCGCCGCCCCGGCCGTGAGGGGGAGAAGCACGAGAAGAATGGCCGCGTATCGGGTCATGGTAATCACGGGGATTGTGGGTTGGAGTTCACGGGGCGCGGCAGGAATCCGACCGAGGTTTCCATCCAGCCGCCGCACGAACAACCGGCTCCGCCTTCGGGGACGAGGAGCATCCCCTGGGCGGGAAGGGAATTCAGCCAGCAACTGGGGCGGAGCCGCATGAAGCGCGAGACCGAACCGGTTTCCGTGTTCCAGAATCCGAGCGGCGAGCTGCCCTCTCCGAGGATGCGGAACATGAGGGCGTTCCGGGTGGCGACGATTGTCGAGCATCCGCGGCGGGGACCGTAGGTTTTACCGAGGGGCTGGCCGTTGGCGAGATCGTGGATGTGCGGGGCGAAATAAAGGCGATTCTCGGTGACGACGGGGTGGGTGATGTGCTTGCCGTGATGATCTTCGCTCCAGGGGCTGGTGGTTTCCCACTTCACGCCGCCGTCGCCATCGTAAAGCGAGCAGCGAAATTCGCCCCGCTTCTGGTAGGCACCCTGCGCATCCACGGTGCCTTCCGACAAGACGGCGAGAAAGCCGGCGTCGGTCGCGATGCCATAGGCGGACTGCACGAAACCGACCGTTGCGGTGAGGTGCTGGAGTTTCGGGGCGGGCTTGTCCCAGAGCACCTGGCCGGTCTTGGCATCGAGACACACGGCGGTGAGATCGATCCAGAGGCGCCGGTCGGTGACGCGTCCGGTGGCGCCCTCGGGCAGTTTCAAGTTGCGGTTCTCGAGGAAGTAGAGCTTGCCGTGGTGCAGAGCGATGGTGCTGTTGATGACGAGGCCGCGGCCGTATGCCCAGAGCCCTTCGGCGTCGGGTGTGCGGTATGCGAAGAGCCGTTCGCTGCAGACCTGGGTGGTGGCACCCGCCGCGCCCACCTTGTCGAACCACGCGGCGTCTCCCCAGAACTCCTGGAAGGAGGAATCGGCGCGCACCGCGGAGCCGATCAGGACCTGGCCTTCGTTCGCGACGAACCCCCACTCGTGAGTGCCGCGTTGCTGCTTGGGAAGTTGCAGGGCGTGCTTCAATTCCCCGCGGCGGGCCCCCAGCATCCACAGACGGTCACGGATCGCGACAAAGAGGTGATCATCATCCGCCGACCAGTTCGAGCAGTCGTGCGGGATGTTGAGACGCCGCAAGGCGGGAATTTCGTAGGACCACAGCACTGCGCCGTTAAAGGCGTTGAGCGCCACAAGCCGGTTCATGCCCTGGTGGTAGAGCCGCCCGTTGGCCGAAAGCGGAGCGGGCATGCGCGGCTGCCGGTCGATCCCGAAGTCGCCCCCGGGGAGTCCGATCCACTGGAGGCCGAGGCCGGAGGTGGCGCTCACCTCACCGAGCGCTTCGCCCGTATAGGTGGCGTTGCCGGGGGTCCCGTACTGGTGGCTCCAATCCTGCGCTCCTTCCAGTTTGCCGCGTCGCGCCGCGATAAAGGGGCCCTCCTCCTTCCACCCGCTGCTGGAGCCGCGCCATTTCGCGGTGGCGTCGGTGGCGGGAAGGAGGATCAACCCGACGTTGGGGCGGGCCAGCCGCCGGCATTCGCTGACTGGAACCGCGGGCTCGTCACGCTCGGAGAGGACGAGGTCCGCGAAGCTATCGGTCCAGGGGGTCGGCCCCGCCTCGCTGAGTTGCACCACCGTGACGCGGTGTCCCAGGAGCTTCGCGTCGTAGAGCGTCTTGCGGATCTGCGCCACCCTGGCGGGATCCGTGTCGGCCGCGATGACGTGGAAGCGGGACCTGGCGGCCAGGACGGCGGGCAGCCGGCCGTTCTGCAACCCGAGCACGAGAGCGTACCCGGACTGGTCGGGCGCGAGGGCGAGAGCCCTGTCGGCGTATTCGACCAGATCGGGAGTTGTGCCGGGGAGGGGCTTCACCGGAGCGGGGGAGAGATTGTGGCGCGTGTCGAGCGAGAGGATCTTGCTGTAGCGTCTCTCCTTTGCTTCTCCGACTCCGATCCGGTAACTGTAGGTGGTGGCAGGCCGCAGCTCCGGCAGAGTAGCGGCGAACTGCCCTTCCTTTCCCTGGCAGACCACCTTGTGTTCGAGGGTCTCGCCACTTCCGTAAAACAGGACCGCCTCCCGGTCCTGGTCGGTTTGCCAGGAAATCACGGCGGTGGAAGGGTCGGGAAAAGCGACCCGGGGTTGCACCGCGAAGGCCACGCCCTTTTGCTCCTCGGCAAGCTTGGCGAAGGCACTGGCCGGGACGAGGCCTTTCGAAATCTTCACGGACGCGATGCGTCCCGTGATCGGGAAGTACTCGTCGTCGTCCTTGTAGGCGCCGAGCACGAAGGGCGTCTCTTCTTTCGGCAGAACCACATCGCCCGCGAGATCAGCGGAGGCGGCGAGGCGACCGTTCACGTAGAGCCGAACGGTCTGGCCGTCAAAGAGGCCGGCGAGGTGAGCCCATTCACCGGGGGTGAACCCCTTCGGGCTGATCGCGCCGGCGAGGGCCCCGCCGTTCGACAACTTGAAATGGAAGCGATTGCCGTTGTAGCCGAGGATCCATCCGCGTTCGTGAGCTCCGTTGTCCTGGGAGTAGGCCACGATGCAACCCCATGGGTGGAGTTGATCGACGCGCACACGGGCTTCGACCGAGAAGTTCTGCAGCGGGATATTGCGTGCCTCGGCACTGGGAAAGGTAACCGCCTGTTGCCCGTCGAAGATGAGGAGGCCGTCGGTGTCGAAGGCGGGCGGTTTTGCAAGAGACCCCTCCGGACCGGCCAGGGCGGTGAGTTTTCCCTCCACGATGGCGGCTTTCCCCGGTTTCCACTCGAAGAGCACCTCCTGGGCGGCCGCACCGGTCGC
>CAUZKZ010000290.1:0-7149 GCA_963580345.1 Verrucomicrobiia bacterium
CGGCTCTCGATGAGCTCGTTAAAGTCCTCCATCTCGTAGGCGAGGTGACCCATCTCGTGCCGGCGGAAGAGAAAGATGTAAGTCTTGTTGATCGGGTTGAGCCTGTAGCGGTGGAACTTGTTCTTCTCAATGATGGCGCGGCGCAGTTCCCCGGCCTGTTCGTAGTCCGCGCCGGAGCGAACCGTTCCACTCTCCGGATCGAAGGCCCCCATGACTCCATCGATTCGGACCCGTATCGGTTCCTTCTCTTTCGGTGGCGGTGCATCCAATGACGACGGCAGCCGATCGAGAGTCAGTTCAAACCGCATGCCGCGCTTGATGGACTCCACGCCCCTGAGCAGTCCGCCACCGATCCGGGTCGGTTTCCCTTCGGCCGGGGTCTGGAGGACGGCCTGTCCGCCCCGCACCCCGAGCTTGCCGGCCAGGTAGGATGCCAGCTTGCGATACCCGTTCTCCGTGAGGTGCACCCCGTTCTGGAAGTGAGGGTTCGCCGGGGCATTCTCCGGAGCTTCTTCAAATCCAACCGTTTCGAACAAATCCACCGCAGCGTGCCCGCGAACCTTCGCAAATGCCTGGATGAAGGCTCCGGCGTGCTTGAGCCGCCTGTTTCGCTCGGCGGGATTTACCACCACCCTGCCGTGTTTGTATTGCTCGACCGGCGTGAGCAGAATGAGCTTGGCCCCGCTGCGCTCCAATTCGCCGATCAAGGCGCGGTAGCCGGCCTCGAGCACCTTCATCTTCTCCTCGGTGTCGGCAAAGGCAGCCTGGCTGCCGTAGCCCACGATGAGGGTCGAGGGCTGGGCGTCAGCCAATTGCTTCTTCAACTTTTTGAATCCATATCCCGGCTGCCCCTTGGGCGGCACCCAGGAGCCGGTACTCTGGGCGGAACCAAATTCGCTCCGTGCCGTCCCGAAGGCATCATCCGCGGGCCACCCCAGATTTCGAAAGGTGATGTCGTGGTGCGGCCAGCGCGAAGAGATCGCGCTCTCCAGATATCCATACTTGTCCATCCGCGACACCAGCGTGCCCCCCAGCAGAACGATCCGGTTGCGCGCCGGCCTCACCGCGTAAGTCGCCTCGTTGTCGATGGTCCCGTCGAACGTCCAGTGTCCGACCAGCGCCTCGGGGCTGACCTCCGTCTCGCCACCCGCCAGGGCTGCCATCGCCTTGCCGTCCAGCGCCGTGCCGTAGACCCGCAGATCATCGATCCCGCCCTCGAAGTGTTCCATGCCTCCCCCGTAAGATCCGATGAAGGCCGGCGCCGATCCACCCCGGCCCAATTTGCCTGGCTGTTCCTTCTCTCCGATCTTCGCTCCGTCCACAAAGAGGCGCAGGTGCCGGCCATCGAAGCTGACCGCCACGTGGTGCCACTTGCCATCGCCGAGTTTCTTCGGGTCGTAGGGCGCACCTAATTCGACGAATCGCCCGCCGATTCCGAATCCACCCCACAGGCCCCAGATCTCGCCAGTTCTTCCGATGGTGAACAGCCGTCGATCTCCGCCGTCCTCCTTGCGGAAGATGCACTGCCAATCATCTCCGGTCTTTCCCGGCTTGATCCAGGCCGCGATGGTGGTGCCCTCGGCGGGACGCAATTCTGAGTAGTCGTCGGCCCATACCACCGGCCGCTTCGCGCCCAGAAGCAGGGCCTTGCCGTTCCGCCCTGCCACGAATTCCGGCTTTCCGCCCCGCAATCCGCCCGGACGGCGGACCTTCTTCACGGCTGCGGCGCTCCCCGGCACCTCGATCCGCGCCGGTTCGCTCCAGGGACCGGGCTCGCCGTCCGCGCTGCGCACCCTCACCTTCCACCACACCGTCGCACCGTCCGTGATCGCCTTGCCGCGACACAGCACCCCGCTTTGCTCCGCGGATTCGCGCCAGCCGCTGTCCCACAAATCGCCGGTGTCCGCACCCAGCTTGCGCTCGTCGCTTGCCACCAGGACCTGGAAGGCCTGCTGCCCATCAGCTTTCCAGGAAAGGGCGTACTCGTTGAGATGAAGGCCAAGCTCGTTGGGAACCGCTTCCGACTTCAACCCGCCCGGAGCCGGAGCGGCGTTGGCGAGGGGATGACCGAGCACGACAACTAACGCGACGGCAAGACGCGATGAGTTCTTCATGGGCCCCAGTTAAGGAGGGCCCCGGCAGATTGAAAAGTTCTTCCGGCCCACCCGGCCCGAGACACCTCCCCCAGGCAAGTCAGGCCTTGGCAGAACACGGCATTCGCCCATCATGCCCCGGATGTCGGAGGGGCCAGCAACCGCGGAAGACGGCCGGTTTGAAGCGCTTTTCAGGGACTACCTCGAAAAAAAAATCTGGATGGCGGAGAACTTTCGTGAGTTCGAAGAGGATCCCCGCACCTGGAACGAATACCTGAGCGGAAGCGTTTACCAACTCCTGGCGCAATCGCCCCAGCCGAAGGAAGCCAACATACGGAATGCGATCGCCCGCATCGAGTTGCTCCCGGATGTCCTCGCCGCCGCCAGGGAAGCTCTCGACCGCCCGCCCCTTCCCGTCCTCGAAACCGGCATCAGGCAGAACCGTGGCGTGATCGCATTCTACGAAAAGGATCTCCATGAACTGGCGGGCGATTCCGCACAGCGATCCGCGCTCAAGTCTGCAGCCGAGCGCCTCCTCGTTGAACTACGAAAGTATCAGGAGTACCTCGAAGTCGACCTCCGCAAGCGGGCGTCCGCGGACTGGCGTCTCGGCAGGGAAAAGTTCAATCGCAAGCTGCAGTTCGAGCTCGGCGCGGAGTCCGTTGCCGACGAGGTGCTCGCGGAGGCCGAGTCGGAAATCGCCCGCGTCACCAACGACATGCACGGGGTGGCCCGCCAACTCTGGAGCCGTTACTTCCCCGGTGAACCCCACCCGGTCGACGACACCGACGGGAGGCACGAGGCCATGACCATCTACGCCATCAGTCCGCCGCCCGCCGACTGGCACGCGGAGCAGGTGGAGAGTTTCCTGCAGGAGTACAACCGGCACATGCTCCGGATCCTCACCATTCACGAGGCTTACCCGGGCCACTACGTCCAACTCGCATACTCGAACCGGGAGCCCTCCCTCGTCCGGCGAATCATCAAGTCCGGGGTCTTTATCGAAGGCTGGGCGGTCTACACCGAACAGATGATGCTCGACCAGGGCTACGGCCAGGGCGACCTGGGCCTGCGGCTCACCCAACTCAAGTTCTATCTCCGCGCCGTGGCCAACGCCATCCTCGATCACTGCATGCACTGCACCGACATGAGCGACGAGGACGCCCTCCAGTTCCTCATGAACCGCGCCTTCCAGTCCGAGGGCGAAGCCCGTCTCAAGATCATTCGTGCCAAGCAGACATCCGTGCAGCTCAGCACTTATTTCGTGGGGCGCATGGCCCTCTACCGCCTCCGCCAACAGGTCCAGCGCCAAATGGGCGATGAGTTCGACCTCGGTCGCTATCACGAAAGCGTCCTGGACCACGGCTCGGTGCCGGTCAGGTTTCTCCCCGAGTTGGTCCGCGCGCGCCTCAGTGGACCCCGCTGACCGCAGCGGCTGCAAGCCGGCCCTGCCGCCTCCGGCCGTGGAGGGATGTCCTCCCGTGGCGAACAAAAAAGGCTCCCTCGCGAAGGAGCCTTGCCATCCTGGCAAACTACTTGATCAGCTTTGGCTCGGCGTCTTTCGGTGCGATCGAAAGGAGTTCGACTTCGAATATGAGAGTCGAGTTCGGACCGATGTCACGGCCGGCTCCCTGCGCCCCGTAAGCGAGCTTGGAGGGAATGAACAGTTTCCACTTCGAGCCGGCCTGCATGAGCTGCAGCGCCTCGGTCCAGCCCGCGATCACGCCACTCACCGGGAAGGTCGCGGGCTCCTTGCGTTCTACCGAGCTGTCGAACACCGTCTCGTCGATCAGCGTCCCGTGGTAGTGAACCGAAACGGTGTCGCTGGCAGCAGGCTTGGCGCCCTTGCCGGTCTTGAGCACCTCGTACTGGAGGCCCGATTCGGTCACCTTCACGGCCTTCCGCTTTGCGTTTTCCACCAGATACTTCGCACCGTCATCGGCATTCTTCTGGCCCGCGACGTTTGCCTTGGCCGCCACTTTCTCTTGCATCTCCTTTTGGAAGGCGTTCATGATTTTTTCTTCGTCTTCCTTTGCGATCTTCGACTTTTTGCCTGCCAGCCCTTCACGGAGGCCCGCCAAGAGGTTGTCGATATTGAGTTCGATTTCGTCCTCCTTGATCGTTCCGCCGATGTTCCGGCCGATCAGGTAGGAGGCCTTGTCGAGATCGGTTTCCAGTTTCGGTTCTTGCGCGGATGCCCCGGAAAGCATGGCGACCAGGAGCACACAAGCAGCAGTAGTGTGATTCCGCATGGCGGGGAGACTTACCCGGCTGGGCGCGATGTCAACCCATTCCGCGGGGCCAGGGTTGAATCCGCCTGCGTTTCAACAATACTCGGAATGTGAACACCGTGATTCTCTCCTGCAGCCTCAGCGAGGCCAGCAACAGCCGCACCCTCGCCAGGGAATTGCACCGGGCCTGGAACGCCGGAAAGGTCGCCTCCGAGCTGCTCGATCTGCGGGATTTCGACCTTCCCCTCTGCGACGGCGAAAACGCCTACACGCATCCTGCCGCCAGGCGCCTCACACCGAAACTGACGTCGGCCGATGCGGTGGTGTTTGCAGTTCCGATCTACAACTACGACGTGAACGCCGCAGCCAAGAACGTGATCGAACTCGCCGGCGGCCAGCTCCAGAACAAGGTGGCGGGATTCCTCTGCGCCGCGGGCGGACAGAAGAGCTACATGTCGGTGATGGCCATCGCCAACAGCCTCATGCTCGACTTCCGCACCGTGATCGTGCCCCGCTTCGTCTATGCCGCGGGAGACGACTTCCGCGAGGGTGAGGAACTGAGTGAGGCCATCCGCGAGCGCATCGCCGGGTTTGGCGACGAGTTCCAGAAACTGGCCCAGGCGGTCACCGCGGTCAGGTAAGGACCCGGTGGGCGGGAGCGGAGGGTCGGCGTAGGGATTGTGGGGTCAGCTTCCTTGACGGCATGAGTCGCAAAACTCAGGGCCACTGCAGCTATTTCGCCTTGCGCACCAGGGTGCCTTCGCCGCCTTCTTCGGTCTCGGCATTCTTCATTCCGACCACCAGTTGCTTGTTGTCGTCGCGGAGTTGCTGGGTGATTTTCAATTTGATCTCCTCGCCCTCGGCATTGCTGACGAGGAGGGTGAGAGTCGCGACCCCGTCCTTTTCCTTCCACGTCCCGATTCCGGCGCCGCCTTTGCTGTCGACGCTGGTATGCACGACCTCGCCGGTCTTGGGATTGACCCCGATGAGCGCTTCGGAAGTGCGGTTCTCGGTCATCACGCTCAGGCCGAGGGCGTGGTCCTTGATACGCCAGGCGTAGGTCATGGTGATTTTCTCTCCCTTGGATTCCTGGTCTACCCAGGTGCCGATGATGGCGCTGAGTTTGGCATCTTCCAGGATCTCTCCGAGGGTGTCGGCGCGGAGGGGGACGAGCGCAACGGCGGAGAGGGAGCAAACAAGGCAAGCGAGGAGGGAATACGGTTTCATGTTCAGGCAGGGTTGGAGTCGGGAGGAACGAACTACTTTGAGAGGTGCTTCTGGCAGAATTCCAACCGGAGGCCCAGCCAAGTTTTTCCCTCATTGACGGCCGGAAGTTCGTTGCGGCCTTGCCTCTCTTACTCCGAGGATCCGGCCGCACCCTCCGGATCCCGACGCGTGGTCTCCTGCCGTCGCTTCGCCCGCCACACGCTGGCGAGAAAACTTCCGATCAGGCAGTGATACACGGCGGAGATGGCGCAGGTCGCCGCCGCGCCGGGTTGCAGCGGAATGTGCGTGCGGGCCAGCACGGTCCCCAATCCGGAGTTCTGCATTCCGACCTGGATCGACTTCCCCGCTCCCGGACCAACCACCGGATCTTCGCAGGAAACCTCGTTCTCCCCGCCGAGACGCTCCGATCGCTTCCGGACCATCACGCCCCCCGGGTGGGACGATTCCTTGACTCTCCAGGCCGCCACGGGCCCTGAACATCGACGAAAATAATTGTGATCGCCCCACCCCCCGCTGCGTCTATCACCGACAAGAGGGGCTCATTGT
Source organism: Verrucomicrobiia bacterium (assembly GCA_963580345.1). Taxonomy (GTDB): domain Bacteria; phylum Verrucomicrobiota; class Verrucomicrobiia; order Verrucomicrobiales; family Akkermansiaceae; genus Roseibacillus_B. The sequence continues at coordinate 6,098 of CAUZKZ010000290.1, forward strand.
AGCCACTCCCCCCCACTCTCCCGGTCTAAACATCAAAGTTCCCGCAGGCAATCCAATCACATCTGCTGGACGCCGGGAGGGCGGGAAACCTCACGCGCGCAGGCCACCAGGGCCGGACTGCTTCACCCTCCTCTTGCCCCCAAGGACACGGGGTCGGAATTGCCGCCCAGCGGCAGCTTGCACCCGACCAAGAGGTTTGTAATAATTCCACATGTCCCGCCGCGTCCGCGATCCCAAACGGACCCGCCGCATGGTGCTGGAAGCGGGCTATCGCGAGTTTTATCGCTATGGGTTCCAGGGCGGCAGCCTGAACCGCATCGTGGACACCGCAGGGATCACCAAGGGCGCCCTCTTCCATCACTTCTCCAGCAAGAACGAGTTGGGCTACGCGGTGGTCGAGGAGTTTCTCGTTCCTGCTGTGAACTCGTGGTGGATTCAACCTCTCGCCGAAACCCGGGATCCAATCCCCGCCATCCAGGACATCCTGCGACGCTTTCGCAAGCACGTGGAACAAGAGACCCCCGAAACCGGGTTCGTCTTCAACGGTTGCCCGGTCTGCAACTACGCCGCCGAAATGTCGCCCCTCGACGAGGGCTTCCGCGAACGACTCGCCCAACTTTACGGGGCCTGGCGCCAGGCCATCGCAGCAGCCCTGCGAAGGGGCCAGAAAGCCGGAACGGTGCGGGGCGACGCCAACCCCAACGACGATGCCGCCTTCCTGGTGGCCGGCCTGGCCGGGATGGCCGCGACCGGGAAGGTCTCCCAGAGAGTCGCCCTCTTCCAGGGCTGCTTGCGGGTCGCGGACCGCTACGTGGAGAGCATGCGACCCTCGTGTCCTGAACGCCAAGTTCAACGCTCTTATCGTTCAGGACCCTAGAATCCGGGAGAAGCGAACCTCCCCGCCCCAACACAGGGCTCCACCTGCTGAAGCCCTTTCCACCGCCGCGCCGAACCGGACCGAAGGGCGAATCCCCTCTCCATTTCGGGCCCGAATCCCGAAATTTTCACTCCATATCCAAACTTTCCCCGGAAAAAGCGTAAATTTTTAACGG
>CAUZKZ010000291.1:0-7126 GCA_963580345.1 Verrucomicrobiia bacterium
CCAGGAAGTCCAGCAGGTCCGCCAGGTGCTGCCGCGCATCTCCGCTTCTCCCGTCGAGATAGGCTGCCACCGTCGCTTCGAATCCCGCCCACGCTGCGGTCGGCACCGGAGAGTCCTCGTGATGCCAGACCCGCATGAACTGCTGCTCCGCCACCACGAAGTCGTCTTCCGCCAGAGCTTGCCGCGCCCCCTCGTAGGCCGCATTGATCTCCATTGCGGATTCGGGATCCAGGGTGGGATCGCTGCCCGGAACGATCACCGGCACCGGCCCGGCGGGCCCCTCATCCGCCCGGTCGGAATTTCTAATCTTGCCCACCAGGAACGCGGTGGCGGTCGCGAAGAGCACGGCCAGGGCTGTTCCCCCCGCCAGCCACGCCCTCCGGTGGGTCTTCTGGCGCTCCCGCCGTTGCGCCCGCACCGCGCCGTGAACCGGGAAATGTTGCCCCCTCGCTTCCAGCACCTCTCGCGCCGTCTCCAGCGACAAGTGGAACTCCTCGTAAAGATCGAAGCGCTTGGCGGGATTGTGCGCCATGGCCTTCTCGACGATGCGCACCACCTCGCTCGACAACCACGGTGCAGCTTTTTTGAGCGGGGGGACGTTCCTCTTGGCCTGGCGGAGGGCCCGGGTCGAGATCTCCTTCGTCTCGATGGGAGAAATTCCCGACAGGGCGTGATAGAGCGTCGCCCCGAGCGCATAGATATCGCTGCGATGATCCTCCCCGGCGTGCTCCAACGCTTCCGGAGCGACGTAATCCGGGGTGGCCCACAACGCTTCAGCCGGCAGAGGCCCTCCCTCCGCCAGGAGCGAGAGACCAAAGTCCACGATCTTGGCCGTCCCGTTGTCGTCGATCAGGATGTTGCCGGGCTTGATGTCGCGGTGAATCAATCCCGCGCCCTTGGCAGCCCGCAACCCCTCGACTACCTGGAGCGCGAGGGAAATGACGTCGTCTTCCGGCAGAGCGCCGTGCACCGACATGCGTTGCTCCAGGCTTTGGCCGGAGACCAGCTCCATCGCGATGAAGAAGCGGTCGAAGGCCCGTCCCACCGTAAAGACCCGCACCACGTTGGGATGGCTTACCGCCGCGGTAAGCTTCGCTTCCCGTTCAAATTGTTCCTCCCGCTTGCGGTCCGCCGAGTAATCCTCGCTCAGCACCTTGACCGCGATCTCGCGATCGAGGGTCGGGTCCCGCGCCACGTACACCACGCTCATTCCCCCGAAGGCCACCCGCCGTACCAGCCGGTATCCGCCCATCTCGGTCTTCACCCGCACCTCGTCCCCGCACCCCGGACAGCGCACCCGGGTAAAGGGCCCCTCGTCGGTCACATCCATCTTGCCCAGGCAATTCGGGCAGGTGGCCAGGTGCGTGCTCACTCGCCCGAATCTAACCCTTCTCCCGTTGCTGCAAAGTCGGAAGCAACTCCAGGGTAAATCTTCGACCTTCCCTCCGGCCCCCCCCGGACTCCGCCACTCCCCCCTTGCCACGGCGTTTCCGAGAGGCGAAGACGGAGCGTGCTCATCACCGTCAGCGACCACTCCGGGGAGCGGCTCGACCTCTTCCTCACGCACGAGTTGGCGGAATTATCACGTTCCCGCATCCAGGCCCTCCTCAAGACCGGCCACATCCTTCTCAACGGCCGGACCGTCCGCGCCAAGACGCCCGTCACGGCTGGCGATACCATCTCGGTGGAGCTCCCCGAACCCGAGCCCTCCCAGCTCCTCCCCGAGGACATTCCCCTCGATGTCCTTCACGAGGACGAACACATCATTGTCCTCAACAAGCCGGCCGGCCTCGTGGTCCACCCCGCCGCCGGGAATCCGGACGGCACCCTCGTCAACGCCCTCCTCCACCACTGCCGCGGTGAACTCCCCGGCATCAGCGGGGTCGAGCGCCCGGGAATCGTCCATCGGCTCGACAAGGACACCTCCGGCTGTCTCGTCGCGGCCAAGAGCGATCTCGCCCAGCGCTCCCTCCTCCAGCAGTTTGCCGACCGACAGATCACCAAGCTCTACCTGGCCGTTACCAGCCGGCACCCGGTGCAACCCTCCGGCACCATCTTCACCCACCTCGGCCGCCATCCCGTCAACCGCCAGAAACAGGCCGTCCTCAACCCCGGTTCCGGGCGCCCCGCCATCACCGACTACTACGTGCTCCGCAAGGACCCCTCGCAGCGGGCCGCCCTCGTCCTGTGCCACCTGCACACCGGCCGCACTCACCAGATCCGCGTCCACCTCAAGCACCTCGGCTGTCCCGTCCTCGGCGATCCCGTCTACGGCAATTCGAAGCGCGAACCGTCCGATCCCGGCCGGCTCATGCTCCACGCCTGGCGCCTCGGCTTCCAACATCCGTTCAGCGGCCGGTTCAAAACCTACGAAGCCCCCATCCCGGAGGAGTTCACCCCCTTCTTGCCCACAACTTCCATTCTGGAGCAGATTCGCAGTGCTTCTCCGGACGGGCTCAAGTCCCTTCTGAATACTGAACACTGAACACTGTATACTTCAGCTCGTGAAACTCACCTTCCTCGACTCCTCTACCCTCACCCGCGGCGACATCGACTTCGCGCCCCTCGAATCATTCGGCACCCTCACCCTCCACGAGATTACCTCTCCCGCCGAAACCCTCGCGCGGTGCCAGGAGGTCGAGGTCGTGATCACCAACAAGGTCATCCTCGATGCCGACACGATCGGATCACTTCCCGACCTCAAGCTCATCCTCGTCTCCGCCACCGGCGTGAACGTCGTCGATCTCGACGCCGCGCGTGAGAACGGCATCCCGGTCTGCAATGTGGCCGGTTACTCGACACCGAGCGTCGCCCAACACGTCGCGGCGCTCCTCCTCACCCTCGCAACCAACGTGCACCGCTACGCCTCCGAGCTCGACGCTTGGCCCGCCTCTCCCATCTTCACCCGTCTCGACCACCCCGTGGTGGAACTCGCCGGGAAAACCTGCGGCATCGTCGGGCTCGGCGAGATCGGCTCCGCCTTCGCGCGCATCGCGGAGTCTCTCGGCATGACCGTGCAGGTCCTCGCCCGCGAAGGGTCGAGCCATACCCGCCGGCCGGAACTCCCCCGCCTCGCGCCTGCCGAGTTTTTTTCCACCTCCGACGTGGTCTCGCTGCACTGCCCCCTCACCGCCGACAACGAGGGCATGATCAACCGCGAGACCCTCACTCTCATGAAACCCGGCAGCTTTCTCTTGAACGCCAGCCGCGGTCCCCTCGTCGACGAGGAGGCCCTCGCGGAAGCACTGCGCGCGGGCCACATCGCGGGAGCCGGCCTCGATGTCCTTTCGGTCGAGCCGCCCCCGGCCGATCACCCCCTCCTCGCCCCCGACCTCCGCGACAGGAATCTGCTCGTCACCCCGCACACCGCCTGGCTCTCCCGCGAATCCCGCCAGCGCCTCCTCGATGGCCTGATCGGGAACCTCCAGGCCTTCCTCGACGGAACTCCCACCAACCGGGTCGCCTGACAACCCCCTCTGGCGCAGGCAATCCCTCCTGCCGAAGGCGGCGCCCGCCACGCCGTGTTTCGCAGCGCCACGGTGGAGACCTGCCGCCATCACAAAGGACCCGATCACCCCTGCTCCGGCAGAGTCGGCAACAGCTCCAGCATGGTCCGATACCTCCTTTCTTCGAACTCCCTGGCCTCCTTCAACATCCGCTCCATCTCATCCGCAAGGCACACCGCGATCATCTTCTTGGCCTCTGCGTCATCGATATCCGGCTCCAGGAGCAACCGCTCAAACGCCGCCCTCACGTACCCTGTTTCGGGGGATGCCAACTGCTCCTCCACCGCCGGAATCAATATCTCCAGGATTTCACTCACACCGGGATCGCTCTAACATTTCTCAACCAGAACGGCCACCCTAACAATAATCGACATCCGCCCCGTAGAAAGAGACGGACGCCAAGTTGGGGGCGCATCGCTTCAAACTGCTCGTGCGAGCAACGCGGGTTGCGCGCTCCAAAACCCCGGTTTTTTTAATGAAACCGCGGCACCACGGGACGCCAGGCACCATTTTCTCTTGTCTCGATTCATGGCATGGTTTAGTCGGGGATTGCTATGAAGGCATGTCCGATTCAGCACCGGGGCGTCCTTTCCAGAAAGAACCGGCTCCTCATCACTATCCTGGTGGCCCTCGTCGCCACTCTAACAGATTCGCCCGCGGACCTCCTGCGCGGACAAGTCACCCAAATCGGGAGCGGCGTGCCCATCAACGGCGCCACCCTTGCGCTGTATTCCGATCCGATGGGCGCGCCTGACTTTACGTTCACGACCGATCTGCTCGGTCTCTACGAGACGCCCGATCCGGTTGCGAGCACCACCTACGAGGCGCGCGTCAGCAGGCGCGCGTCAGCCATCCAGGTTATCTCACCGAGATCTCGTCCTTCACGATGGATGCCGATCCCAAGGTGGAGAACTTCGAACTCACGCCCAAGGCCTCCACTCCGGACGGCGGGCTCGAGGTCCACGTGCAGGTCTTTGGCGCCACCACTCACCTCGAGCTCGGCGGCTGCCCGGTGAAGTTCATGCGCTACGCGGACGCCACCTCCGCCACCGTGCTCGATTCGACCACCCTCTTCACCGACGGCAACGGCTATGTGCTCTTCCAGGGGCTGCCGGTCGGCTTCTACGAGTTCCACGTCAACGACACCCTCCCCGGCCGGCCCGGCTGGCACTCGGTCGGAGCAGCGGCCACCATGACCTCGGTCAAGGCGCTGCGCTACGAGATCACGGCCACCAGCGCCCTCAATGTCATGCTGAAGCCCAAGGAATACTCCATGACCTTCCACGTCACGGGTTACGACTTCGTGAAGAACACCTTCGGCCCCCATGACCTCGGTGACATCCTGGTCGAGATCGTGGCGGTCGATCCCAACGATCCCGCCCGCGAGCTCATGTCGCCCATCAGCGACCTCACCGACAACGACGAGCCCCCCGATCCCACCGGGGACCTGGTCGAATTCGGGGCCGGCAAGGTCATCTTCAACCACCTCCCGCCGGTCGCCCACCGCGTCACGGTGAAGGAGATCGGTTACTTCGAATACTCCGATGTCATCTTCCCGCTTCCGGACGGCAGCCTCGACCCCACTCCGCCGCTCATCGTCCTCGCTCCCGAGGAGAACCTCCTCATGGTTTCGCCCGTCTTTCCCGGATTCAAGAGCAACAACGAATTGCCGATGCCGGATCCGGATGGAATCAGCGGACTGGGGCTGGAGGTGAATCTCATCGGCCTCGACGGAACCAAGACGGAGGGCATCAGGCGCCGCAACTTCGTGAAGGAAACCCCGCCCTTCGACAAGGGCATCGCGAACTTCAGCGAGCCCTATTTCGATTTCGCGGCAGACCCGCCGATGCACGTTCCGCCCAGCCCCGCCTTCCTCAAGCCGGGCCGCTACAAGCTCATCGTGAGCGGCTACATCGAGGAGCGGGTGGACTGGTCGCACCCCGCCGGAAGTTCCTTCGACAACCGCGTTTCCTTTGCGGTGCAACACGAGGAGATCGTGGAAGTGCCCGCTACCGGCCCGGAATTTTTCGGCATCCCGGGGTTCGTGATTGATTACCCGGTGCCAATCATGCTCCAGCCCCTCACCCTCACCGGCCGGCTCTTCAAGGCCGACGCCATCGATGCGGTCCGGGGAGATCCCGTCTACGAACCCATGGGCGGCGAAACGATCGAATTCGCCCAGCCGCACGGTCTCGGAGTGCTGATGGGATCCCCCACCTTTACCACCACCACCGCGGCGGACGGAAGCTACTCGGTCGATCTCCCCCCGGGAATCTTCGCCCTCAACATTCCCACCGCGGTGGGCTACACCGGCGGCCGGGTCGAGAAGACCATCATTCACTCCGCCGATCCCTTCCGCATCGGCGAGACTACCTCGGAGTCCGCACTCCACACCGACCGCTGGCCGTTTTCCGGACCCTGGCCCGACGCGCTCGGAGATTCCGCCAAGGTGAGACATTACTTCAACGGGAGGGGACTCGAAATTAACGGCCACGACGTCTCCACCCTCGACCTCTTCCTCCACAAGAACGCCATCGGCGTGGAGGCCAACATCACGGAATTCCCCGGTCCCACCAGCGACCGGCTCGTCGCCCTCGACGATTCCGTGGCTCTCTACAACTACATCACCTATCCCAACTCCCGCATCCAGAACACGGGCGGGACGATTGACCTCATGGAGATGGGCGGGGCGACCCTGCCCACCCCATTGATCGTGAAACGGCCCACCGAGGGGGGCACCTCGCCCATGATCCAGCGAATCTGCGCCCGCTGGGAGTGTGTCCCGCCGGGAACCTACGACCCGAGCTTCTCCAACCCGGGCTACAGCGTGACCGGCGCCCCGTCGACGAGCCTGTGGTATCCCGACTTTCCCACGCCTGGTGGCGTTCCCGATCCCGTCACGGCCGGTCTGCTCGGCACCCTTCCAACCGGCAGCCGTCCGCCTCGTCCCCTCGAGCGGTTCGACAGCTGGATCCTGGCGATCGAGGAAACCGATGTCCCTAACAGCATCTCGTTCCTGCAGTACAATGCCGGCACCATGATGTACGAACCGGCCACCACGCCGCCCACCATCACCTTTATCGAGCTCACCGGTGGTGGCGCCTCGGCCCAGGACGGCTTCTTCAAGGGGAGCGAATTCCCGGCCGCCGAAGGCTTCGCCTGGATCCAGGTCAGCGGGGTGGATTTCTGGAAGGTCGCGCACGACGGAACACTCAAGATCAACGGCCCCGACCAGGCTCCTTTCACGGCTCTGCCCGGCCTAAATTTCGAACTGCGGATGCGGGCCTTCGCGATCGAGGATGACAACAAGGAGCTTGCGGGCGTCATGCTCACCTCGCGAGGCCAGACCATCACCACCGTCACCGGCGCGACGCCCGTCGCTTTCACCGGCCTCACCGGCTTCGGTAGCGTCACCCTCGCCGGAGGACAGAACTGGATCCCCCAGCCGCAGAACGACGATATCATTCCGACCTTCGTCAGCGCGAGCGGCGCCAAGACGACCCTGGAACAGAAATTTTTCGTCGAGCGCGGGGTGGAAATCCGCGTCGAGGTGGCGCACGACACCACCGCAGATCCCATTGTGAGCTGCCCGGTCCGCGTCTACAACCGCTACGGGGCCA
>CAUZKZ010000292.1:0-7107 GCA_963580345.1 Verrucomicrobiia bacterium
GAAGATCGCGAAATACTGCGCCTACGATGTGAAAGTCACGAAGTGTCTCCACGAGTACGGCCGCGAACACGGCCACGTGAAATACGACGATGGTTCCGGAATCGAGCAGATCGTTCCGGTGCACTGGTGAGCAGTGCTGAGGACCTGACGGACCGATCGAAAGCATCGAGAAAACGGGCGGAAAGAAGAAAGCGGGCAAGACGACGGGAGGCAAGAGGCCGCCCCTCGACATCGAGCCGAAAGTGAGCCAGGGGGATTGCGTCGGAGTGCCGTGTTCAGAGGCCGGACCGCGGGGAGAAGCCGGACGGCAGCCGTGCCGCGAAATTCACTTCCGATCCGCAAATCTCCTCCGCACCGCCCGCCCCCGCCGGGGACGATCCTTGACGATGCAGAGAGTGGACTCGTTGCAATAGGGGCAGACGAAGGTGTTGGTGAGCACGATGTCGCGCGCGACGCGGAGGCGATGGCTCCCGAAAGTCCGCCGCGCGCGGCGGCTGCGCTGGGCTCCTGTGCCGGACAGGACCCGCCCATGACAGAGCGGGCAATGAGCGCTGCTCGCAAAGACACGATAGACGACTAAAAGAAAGGCGCTGAAAATGAACAGTGCGAGCGCTGGGAAAGCCACGGATCGTTCGCCCGCGTAGATGGCATATCCCACCAGGCCGAGCCCGGCGAAGAAGGACATCCAGAAAAGGAGCAGGGCGCGTGCCCCGAGCTTCATCGCTCGGACATTACGCTGAGAACGCGGCTGGTGCATGACGGGACAAAGAGAGCGGTGCGACTATTTGACGAGGGGGCAGCGGCCTTATTCTTACGGATTGATTTAACGTTAAGCTTGATCAGGCAATGACGAAGCGTTGACCCCGCCAGGTCGGGCCGGGGCGGGCGGCGGGCCGGACACGACGATTGACGCATGAAGCGTGCCCGCAATCACGCGCGGAGCCGAAAACTTCGTTACGTATTGGGTAGCGAAGCCTCAGACGAGGCCCATCATCCCGAGGACCTGGTAGACTACCACGAGAAAGAAGACGAACATTGCCCAAAGGAAGTATTTGGCGGCAGCTTCGATGGATTTGCGTGTCATGGAGTCGGCGGGGCGGGTGATACTCGGGGGCGGGGGCCTTGGCAATTCAATTTCCCCGCGCCTACCCCGGGAAATGGCGTTGAGGGCGAGCGGAGATTGCGGTTAGATGGAAATCCGATGCCGTACCGGGTAAACGACCGCCTGGAGCTGGCGCTCCGTGCGTCCAACGAAGGTATTTGGGATTGGGATATCCCGCGCGATGAAATCCACTATTCGGGAAGGATTCTGCGGTTCCTGGGCCGACGGCGGGAGGACATGCCGCACATCTTTCGCGAGGAGGGGGTGATTCACGTCGACGACCGGGTGGAGTTCGTGCGACGGTTGGCGGAGGTCCTTCGTCCCGGGGCGGACGATCTCCTTGCGGTGGAACCTCGCCTCCTCAACGCGAAGGGGGAGTGGCACTGGTTCCGAATCCGCGGCGTGGTAGTTCGCAACGAAGATGGGGAAGCGGTCCGCCTGGCCGGTTCCATGATCGATATTACGGCGCGGAAGATGGCGGAACAGGAACTCCTCGAGGAACGGCACTTGATGCGGCTCCTGATCGATAACGTTCCGCTGAATGTCTATTTCAAAGACCGCGATTCGCGCTTCACGCTGGTCAACAAGTCCATGGCCACGTGGAACGGATTCAACGATCCGAACGAGGTGGTGGGGAAGACGGACCACGACCTGTTCCGGGAGGACCACGCGGACCAGGCACTCAAGGATGAGCAGCAGATTCTGGAAACGGGGGAACCGATCCTGGGATACATCGAAAAGGAGACGCATCCGAGTGGAGGGGAGGCCTGGGTGCTGACCACCAAGATGCCGCTGGTGGACCGGAAGGGCACTATCATCGGCACCTTCGGCGTGTCGAGTGTTGTCTCGGAATTGGTGCGCACCCAGCAGTCCCTCGCCGAGACGGCAGCGGCCCTGCAGCAGCGCAATGACGAGATCGAACAGGAGCTGGCGCTCGCGCGCGAAGTGCAGCACGCCCTGCTCCCGCACGATTATCCCGTCATTCCGGAGAAGAGTGGTGCCGACGGCGCCCGCTTGGCATTTGGTCATCGCTACATTCCGATCTCAGGTCTGGCGGGCGATTTTTTCGAAGTCTTTCCCACTGGGCCGAACTCGGCCGGACTGTTCATATGCGACGTGATGGGGCATGGGGTGCGTTCCGCCATCATCGTTTCGATGTTGCGCGGGTTGGCGGAGCGGGTGCATGACGCCGCGGACGACCCGGGGGAGTTTCTGAGGCAGTTGAACTCGGGACTGGCGGCGATCCTGCAGAAGGCGGAGATGACGATGTTTGCCACGGCCTTCATGGTGGTGGTGGATTTGGAGAAGTCGGAGCTGCGCTACGCCAGTGCGGGGCATCCGGCCGGCATCGTGCGGGGTGAAGACGGCGCCGCGGTTCTACCGATGGGGGGCCGCGGAGCAGGAGCGGCACTCGGGCTATTTCAGCAGAGCGAGTACGAGACCCGCAGCATGAAGCTGGATGGCGTGAAGCAACTTCTTCTCTTCACGGATGGCATTTTCGAAGTCGAGAATCGGGAGGGAGAAGCCTTCCTGCAGAATCGACTGGTGCAGGTGGTGTCGGAGGAGCGCTGCGAGGGCGTGGAAGAGCTCCTCGACCGGGTCCTTTCGCGGGTCCTTTCCTTCGCGCAGAGCAGCCGGTTTGACGACGATGTCTGCCTGCTGGGGATGGAGTTGCGTGATTGATGGAGGCCGCAGCTAGTGTCCTGAACGCCAAGTTCGTTAAACTTGGGGAACTGAGAGGTTTTTGTGAAAGTGCTCGCTTCGCTCGGCGAAAAGAGGATCGCCCAATCCACTCGGGTCCGCCGCCTTGCCAGCCCCTCGTTCCCCGGCGCGTCCATCCATCATCTCAAACTTGACGCACTACTACTATCTCCCGGTCACGAGGGTCCAGTGGGAACCGACGGGGCCGATTCCGATGACATTTGGTCCGCGGCCGAGCATGATATGGCGGTGGCCGTCGGAGTAGAACCAGGCCCGGTAGGCGGAGAGGGCGTTGCCCCCGGCAATCGCGATGCACTCGCCGCGGGGGCCACCCCGGAAGCCGGCCTGGCGGGCGCGGTCGGTAAAGGAGGCCTTCCCCGAGACCGGCGAGGTATGGGAGAAGAAGCCCAATGCCTTCATATCCCGCGAATGTCCGGTACAGGCCGCGCAGAGATTTTCTTCGAGCAGAAGGGGGCCGATTCCGAGGACGGTGCGCTCGTAGCTGATGAGCCTGGCGAAGTTTTTCTGTCCAACATTTGCCCAGGCAGAGCCGTCGTTGTGCCGGATGGCGGAGGCGAGGCGGGCCACCTCGGAACGGACCGAGCCGAGGTACCTGGCAGCCTGGAGGTAGCTGGGTCCGTCGAAGCTTTCCTCGAGGGCTTTGCGCTTGCGTTGTTCATCGGAGATCTGAGCGGCTTCCTCCCTGGTCTGGCCCTCGAAGCGGGCGAGCTGATCGTGAATCTCGACGAGGGCATCGGTGACAGAGCTGATCTGCCGGTCGAGATTCCTGGTATCGGCCGAGGCGAGGCGTGCCGCCTGCTGGTAGAGGGATTCGAGCCTGCCGAATTCGTCGCGGAGGTCGTCGATCTTCGCCTTGTTCTTGGCCCAGTCGCGCATCATGAGCGGGTAGACGCGAGCCCGTTCGCTATTGAGTTCCTCCACGACGGTGACAAGTTGGGTGTAAGGATTCCCACCGCGGTTGCGGCTGCTGAGGGTATCGGCGAGGCGACGCTCATGGTACTCGAGGGCCTTGCGAAGGGCCATCTGGAAGGCCGGCATTGCTTCCTTGCCGAGGAGGTGGACGCTGCGGTAGGCGGCCTGCCGCATCTCCGGATTGCTGGACTGCATCCACTGCAGGGCCTTGCGAAGGACCTGCTTGGAAGGCGCCTCGGGAGGCTCCGCGGACTCCTGCGCAAGGAGGGGGGCCGGGAGAATGAGGGCCAGGAAAATGAGGATTCGGCGGTCCATGGTGAAAAGGCAGGCAGGAGGGTGCGCCAATTTGGCCGGGAGTGCACGCAGATTTTCGCGTCTTGACGCCGGGGGCGCGGCTCGTTTGGTTCCGCCATGCAGCGGCAGGTGCTCACATCAAAGATACATCGGGCCATGATTTCCGAGGCCTTGGTGGAGTACGAGGGGAGTATCGAGATCCCTGCCGACCTGGTGGAAGAGGCCGGGCTGTGGTCCGGGGAGAAAGTCCTGGTGGCCTCCATCACGACGGGAGCGCGTTTGGAAACCTACGTGCAGGTGGGCGAGGCCGGCACGGGCCGGATCATCATCAACGGGGGCGCGGCGCACCGCATCGGGAAGGGTGAGCGGGTTACGATCATGGCTTTCGCCCTCAGCAAACGGCCGGTGCAGGCGCGCAAGGTGGTGCTCGATGAAAACAACGTCGTGCTTCGGCCGGGACACTAGTCTTCGTTGTCTTTCTTGGGAGAAGCACGGTCCGGGTCGGCGGTGCTGTCTTGGTCCTGGTCGTTCAGCTCTTCTCCGGGGTTCTCTTCGGTCGGCTCGTCTCCCCCTGCGGGTTGCTCGCCTGCGGGGGGATCACCCGACGAACCCTTCCCGCTTCCGTCATCGCCGGGTGGCGGTTCCTCTTGATCCGGCTTCGAGACGAGATTTTCTTCTCCGGGCGGCGCGGTGCTGGGAACCACCCAGTGCACGAGTTCGGCGTGTTCGCGGACCCGGGTCCGCTGCGGACCGTAGTAGACGCTCTCCTCCTTGACGATTCCGACGTTCTCCGCGAACCAGATGGTGCGCTTCAACGATTTTCCTCCGAGACTGCTGGTGATCTGAATCCGCGCGGCATCGAACTTCCCGGCGGGGACGGTAACGCGGGCGTGCTCGATGACGCGGAAGAGGAAGCGGCGGTCGGGATCGAGACCACTGGCAGTCCAAACCTGCCCGGGCTGCATTTTGGTCATGGCGATGGGCACCGGGTCCTTCAGGAGAACCCTGGCACCCGCCTTGTCCTGTTCGTGGCCGAGCCAGCCGCGGCTGAAGATTCCCTTTGGACCGATGTCGTAGAGCTCCTCTCCACGGCGGATTCCATTTTCGAGAATCTCCATGGAAGTAACCGTCCCGGCGCCCCCCTCCAACTGCCTGGGACCGGTGCAGGTGCGGACCCTCTCGAAGGTGATGAGGTGTCCGGACTCGGTGCGTTGCGGCCGGCGGGAGGCCTCCGCGACCGAGAGGGCGATCTCAATCGGAACCTCCTTCTGGACTTTGTATTTCCAGGTTTCGCCATTCTGCGGGTTGAAATAGCCCTCCACGCCTTGCCCGGCGGAGTTGGCATCGGCGCTCTCGCTGCCGTCCGCGCCCATTTTTCCGCATCCGACTGCGAGCAGCCCGGCGGCGGCGAGGACGAGAAACGGAGATGTCCGCATGGCAGCGCTCATGAGATTCGGGTGGGCAGGGAGACCACGATGCACCCCCCGCCGCTCCACTTGGCGCCGAGCCGGCGGCGCCAGCGGGTGTGTGGAAATTCCAGGTTGGTCGGACGCCGCTTGACCAGGTAGAGGCTGGCGAGAACGCCGACCGCGAAGAGGGCCATGAGAGTGGCGATGAAACCGCGGAAGATCATGGCCTGGTGGCGATTCTCCTGGTTGCGGGATTGATCGGCCCGGGCCGCCACGTGGGCCTTGCGCTCCAGCTCGCCGCGATTCTTGAGGAACACGAACTCCCCGCCCGCTTCGAGACCGAGCGCTTCGACCTGGGCGCGGGGCGTGCGCTCCTTCAACCCTCGGAGGGTGGCGGTCCGCAGAGCTCCGACGAGGGCGTCGTCCAGGTATCGTTCCGAGGCGGCCCCTCCAAAGACGGCGGTGGGCCGGTGGAGGGAGTCCGGCACGTGCAGGACCACAACCCACAAATCTTCCCGCGCCCAGGTCTCACCGATCCGCGCCGCAAGCTCTTCGAGTCCCGTCGCCGGGGGGAGGCCGCGGTCCCACAGGATGACCATCACGTCGAGGGCGTGCTTCTTGCGGAAGCGGCCCAACTCGTTTTCGAGGTGGGCCCGGCGCTCGGCCCCAAGCCACTCGCCCGTATCGAGGACCTGGCCGATGGGGGCGTTGGGGAACTCGATGGACTGGCCCCAAATCGGGGAAGGGGCGAGCAAGGTCAGGAGAACGAGAATTCGTACCACCATGACAATTATGAATTGGCGGGCTCCTCGGTCGCCTTCCGACGGTCAACCGATTGCGGATCCGAATTGCGGGGTGGACGTGTCCCCTGGTTTTCAGAGTCCGGCCCGTCCTCTTCTCGGCGAAGATTCTTTTGCCGGCGTTGATTCGCTCCGTGCCATGCGGCGGTGAGGAGGACCCGCGCGTCGTTGATAAACCCGGCGAGGCCCTCCTTCCACTGCTCGTCGGCGATGCAGGCTGCCAGTTCCTGCATGGCGGCCTCCCACAGCTCATTCTTGACGAAGGGCTCCAGGGCGTAGCCGGTCGTGAGGGCGAGGCGCCCGGAGGTGAGGTCGCCCACCACCAGCAACTTCCAGGCGCGCGACTCGTCCGCGTCGGGAGCCGAATTGTGGAGCCAGAAGGCGAACTCCTGGGTCGCGACGCCCGCCTGCAGGCGCACGAAGCAGAATGAAATCTCGATCCGCGGAAAGCGCTTGCAAAGCTTGCGGGAGGGCTTCTTCAGATCCTTCTCGATCCCCTCTGGCAGGAGCTGCGAGGGATCGAGCAAAAGCGAGAGGGGCGGCGCTGCAAAGGGAAAGGACTCCCCACAAGTGGCGAGGTCGAACTTGCAGTGCGGGCAGGCCTCGACCGCCTTGGGGAATTTGGCTCGGCATCGGGGGCAATGCATCGCACCGCGGGTAAAAACCCGGGCCGAATACTTGCGGGGGCTCATTATTGTGGGGCTCGACACCTCCGGCAGACCTTGGGGCTCCTCCTAGTGAAAGGCGGATTCAATTTGTTATCGAATATCGCCCCATGGCTGTAAATCAACGTTTTACGCATTTTCGTTCTGACCAAACCCCCGTGATTCCAAGGGTTGGAGGGCTTCGTTCAGAACAAAAATGCCGT
>CAUZKZ010000293.1:0-7061 GCA_963580345.1 Verrucomicrobiia bacterium
CGTTGCTCGCACTCGCCATAAGTTCCCGGGGTATCTCCCGCCACGGCGGGCTCAACCCCGCGCTACGAGCTGTGATCCCTGCCGGGATCGATCCCTAACCTCGCACCTTTCTTGTCTGACACCTGACTGTCCCTTGACTAACCAATTCGGATGCAACGCCTATCTTGACATGAAAGCGGAAAAACCACAATAATTTGGAAAAGTCATTCGCTCCCATGATCAGGACAACTCACCAGGGGCCGCTTGCTATTTTGACAACTCTTGTCTTTACCGCCTCTGCCATTGCCGGCGATTTCAGTTCGACAAGAGATGGAAACTGGTCCGATTCTGGAATCTGGACCATGTTTGCGGGAGAGAACGGACCGCCCAGGCCGGTCTGCACTGGCAGAATCGGGACAGCCTTCGACGACATCTCCACCGTGACCCTGGATGCGCCAATTAGTGTCGCGGGTATCCTCCTCGGAGACCAGGTGGGCGATATCGGCACCCTCAACATGGGAGCGAATTCATTCTCCTCCAACACCTTTACCATCGGGTTCCGGGGTGGCGTGGGAATCCTCCAGCGGACGACCGGTAGTTTCAATGTGGCGGCAACGACCCTGGTGCGGGCCCCAAATACGCTGGATCTTATCCCCAATGACACCACCGGGAGGCTGGTCCTGATCGATGCCCAGGCCACCACCGCCGCGACCGGCAATGTGACCGGCGAGGCGACGATCTCGGGCCCGATGGGACAGGGACTCCTTACCTTGGGCACCGATTTGGAAACTGATTCAATCGCGATTTACGAGGATGGGCGCCTGGACGCAGCGGGCTTCGATATCAGGACGGGGTTCATCCAGGTGGGATTCCTGGGCACTCCCGGTGAACTGGTCGGAGTCGACGTGCTCGACATTAATACTCTCCTGAGCATTGACACTTCCGACCTGGCGTTGTCGGGGGGAGATGACGTCGTCCGAGATCGAATTGTGCTCCTGAACGATGCCAGCCTGAGATACAGCCAGGACCCGGGAAACCGGACCGGGCTCGATCACGAGGGACAGTCGCTGGAAATCCTGGACACCTCGGTCATCGACTTCCAGTTCGACGCCGGAAGCGGGAGCGTCGCGCCTGACTGGATTTTCCGATGGAAGAACGGACCGTCGGAAGACCGCGTCACCGCGTTGCAGAACTTCATCGACGCCGGCCGGATTTCGGTGACGGGAGCGGCGGGTTGGCAGATTTTTGACGGCGGTGACGGATTCACTTACATCGGATTCCCGCCGCCAACGCCCTATGCCCTGTGGGCGCTCAACCAGGCGCTCGTGGACGGGGTGCACGCCGATCCCTGCGACGATCCCAATGAGGACGGCTTTCAGAACTTCGTCCACTTTGCGCTCAATACCAACCCGCTGGCTCCTTCGAGCCAGAGTCAGAATTACGTAGAAAAAGTCAGCATTGCGATCAAGAAGGTGATTACCACAGATTACCTCACGATGACCCTTCCCGTCAGGATTGGCGCGGTGTTTGATGCTCATCCCACACCCGGAGCGGCCCAGGATGGCGTCGCTTATCGGGTCATCGGAACATCGGATCTTCAGACGCCGCTGCACGTGCAGAGATTGCTCTTCCCGCTAACCGCCGGAATGCCCGCACTCGACGCGGGATGGGTGTACCACACCTTTCGCCTCCCTTCCGGGGTGGATTCCCTGGACGCAGGGTTCCTTTTCTTCGAGTTGAGCAAAGGGGGGTCGCAGCAGTAGATTACAGTCAAGGGGTCGGTCAGGGTCGGTCAATTGACCCCAATGGTGTTCTATCTCCTATTTCCTGACCCCTATCTCGCGGACGCCTATCTCGACCGTCCTGATTCTGATCCTGGATAAATGCCTCGGGATCCTCGCCGAGGCCCTCGACGATTGCACCCCCACCTACCTCCGCTTGCCCTTCGAAGTCTCGACGACGTGTCCTCCGTAGCATTGGCGAAGGGGGAAGAAGGGGCTCCTCAGCCTCCAGGGAACCCGGCCTGGAAAAGGAATTTCCTGCAATCATTGTTGCGTGAGGGGGGATCTCACTTCGGCCCGAAAGCCATCGAAGCGTGGATGGAAAAGCCGCAACTGCACCCGGATCCAGCTTCCGGCACCAAGATCATTCCTCCGGCAGGAATGATGTTAATCCAACACCCCGGCCGGGTGACTTGCACCAGGTCTTCTTTCACCAGGTCGCTCTGCGCCGCATTCGCTCCCAGATCGACAAAGCCTGGATGATTGCCCAACCTCGAAAACAACATCGAACCCGACGCCGACAAAGTCCCACAATTCCCACCGATCTTTCCGCGTTTGGTTGACCAAAGGACTTCCCCGGTCTTGATGTCATACGCGTTCGGTTGCTGATAAACGGCGTTACCCATGAGAACCGGATGCCGGCGGTGACCCCCATGATGGTTGGCCTCCCATTTGTGAGTTTTCATCCAAAGCCGTTTCCCACTCCGAGCATTCAGGGCGCGCAGATCAAATTCCTTCCCCGATCGCAGAAGCGTCACCACCTCATCCTTGTAACAGGCAAAAAAGACCGGTGTGCGATCGTTAAACTGGAGAGATTCTTCCCACAACTGCTTGCCCGTCTTCACATCAAGCGCTACCAGATGAAGCTGCATCCATTCCTTCCCACCAGCCAAACGTCTCGATGGATTCGCCAACACCGCCGGGTGACGGTTCTCCACGAAATAGACCCTCCCACCGCCGATCGCGATCGTCGAGTTGATCACCACCCCCTGATGCTTCCACACTAACTTTCCCGTCGCTCGATCCATCACAAAAAAGGCGTCACTCAGCACCTTCAAACTGTCGGACGGTTTTCCAAAGCCGGAGTCATCATACCACGGTCCACGGCCTTTACTATAAAAACTCCCCGCGCGAACGGCCGATCCGAACAGAAACCGATCGTCAATCGCTACGTAGCCCCAGCGATACGAAGCCTCGCCTTCCAATGATGGCAACTCATAAGGCTTCGTCCGTTTTCCTGACCGCGTCTCCAAGCGAAGGCACTTGTCCCCCGCCGCCAAGTAGAGATAGTCCTCGCTCGCCGCCATGAACCCGCAGTCTCGCGGCACGTTCACCCTCGGCTCAAGTTCAGGCAACTCAGTCGCCCACAGCAACACCCCGTTGTAAGCATCGCTGCCATAGGCAATGCGTTCCCCCAACGTGAACAGACGGCCATGAGAGTAAACCGGAGCGGCGGTATACGAATGCCGGTCGAACATCCGGTAAGGCCCGGGCTCTCCATACCATTGCAACCGAACGTCCCTCGAAACCACGGTGTCTTCGCTGCATGCGGTATTTCCCGGTCCCGCGTACTGATGATCCCATCGACCACTCCCACTCAGTTCATCTCGGCGAATCACAGCCCAAACTCCTCCGTCCTTCCGATCGACTTTGCCACCGCGGAATTCACTGTCACGAAGCCAACCCTCCACCGTCCCTTTCCCCTGCTCCGTCCCCCCGGGCAAGGCTCCCACCATTGCAACACCATAGGGCCGGAGCACGCGATAGAGTTCCTCCGCCGTCGGCCCAATGCCGGATCGCCCCGCCTGTTCGCTCACGATGAGGTTGAAGAGCAGATTCGGGTATGGCAGCTCACCGCCGACAAGGTGATGCACGACAACTCGCTCCCCGTAAAGGCCAGCCTTATCCAGGTTCTCTCGAGACACCTTGACCTTACGAGGATCCGTCTCCACCACCACAATCCGCCAATGTCCACGCCGGGCTAACTCCGCCGCCAACTGCCCACCGCTGCTTCCCACTAACAAACAATAACCCTGATCTTCCCCCGCCTCCTGGATGATTCTCTCCGCCACCTGCGAATACGGACGCGCCAGGAGAGCGGCCACCTTCTGCGATTCCGCCCGGTCCACTCTTATCCGCTTCTCCTTCACCCCCGACCCGCTCCCGAAACAGTGGATCAGCCCCCGATCCGTGCTCACAAACAGGCGACCGTCGGCTACGGCAAGCCCGTGCGCTTTCCCCTCCACCTCTGCGGTCCACACCTTTTCCCCGGTGTTCGCGCGGAAGGCCGCGACATTGTCCTCGCCTCCCACGATGAGCGTCTCGCCGGCCATCACCATGGCGTAACTCCCACTGCAAGCTTGGGTCCAGGAATTGAAGTTCTTTTCGGCCGCAGCAAACTCCGCGATACGCCGGTTCAACTCTTCAATCTCCTGATCCAACTCTGCTTGACGCGCCACTTCAGTGGCCTTCTTCTTCTCCGCTACTCGTTCGTCTCGACGTCGTTCGAGTCTCTTCGCTTGCAATGGAGCTCGGCTCGTCGCCTTGAGTTTACCCTGGTTCAGAAGATAGAGCGCCCGCGAAGTCACAATCACCTGGTCCGCATCGAACTTGCCCAAACGGTAAGGATGTTCCCCCATGACCAAGGCGTCGATCTTTCCCCCGGAGAGGCTCGGCCCGGCTACGAACAAGTCATCAACGATCGACGCGAAACTTCCCCGTGGGGTCGCGGTCTTGCCGAGATGCTTCCCGGTCGCAGGATCATACATCCCCGGCCTTAACTTTCCCGATGGAACAAACAACCTGGTAGGTGTAATCAGAAGATAACCTTGGGTGGTCTGGTCCACCTTCTCTTTCCAACGCTGTTGCCCCGTCCCAGCCTTCAGTGCACACAAATAGGCTCCTTCCCGCGCCGGAAACAGTCCGGCGGCGGCATAAACCGTGTCATTCTCGACGATCACCCCGGAGCGGATCGGCCAGCGAGAGATCATCTGCTCATTCCCGGGCAACCGATCGGCGCCTGGTCCCACCTGATACCGCCAGACTTCTCGGCCGCTGCTCGCTTCCAGACAATAGACCCGTCCATCATCTCCGCCGACGTAGACGTTACCCCGGTGTACTGTCGGGGCCATCCGAACCGGTCCCTCCGTAAAGAACGTCCACTTCACCTCGCCGCTGGCCGCGTCCAGACAGTAAACCTTGTGATCACTGGACGACCCAAAGTAAACCCTGCCGTTCACACTAACCGGCTGGAAAGCGTGATCGAACGTCAGCAGCGCCCTCACCTTCACCCCGGAAAAAGGATTATCTCGAAACGGTCGCGGCCAGGCCCGGCGTGGCCCGGCCCCCGGCTGAAACGCCCAGTGCGACCGAAGGGGGAACTTCAGCTGCTCTGCCGTCGTCGCCGTGCGCTGCGAATCATGCCGGTAGGCAGGCCAACCAGCTGCTTCGGTAGTGGAGAGACACGGAACAAAACATGCCATGCCAAGAGAAAGGACGAAACGCAGATTCATAAGGTAGTTTTCTCCAAAAAAGTTGGGCCGGTCGCCAGTATTGCAAGTTAATCCCATCAATCCAGGGAAAACTGGCCAATGGAACTCGGGTGTTTTCAGTCCGGTAGAGATATCGCGCTGCGATGTCACGGTCCGCGTAGCAGCGGACGGCACGTGAGTCTTTCGCATGAATCGAGCTGCCCGATCTGAGGCGGCAAGTGCGTTAGCTGCGTATTTTCTGGAGTTTCCCGGCGACGAAAACCTGATCAGCGATGCTCAGGCGCACGAGCTCACCTCGACCCGCCGATCCGCAAGAGGGTTTTCCCGCCGGCCACCGCCAACCGGCGAAGCGGTCCGGCCCGGATTACCGCTTGCGCCGGTCCTTGCCGTCGGTCCGCCACTCGAGGGTAAAGCGGGCGAAGCTGGTGGCAAAGGCTCGACGCTGACTCCCCGACAAGGGATCGCCCAGCTTGAAATCGCCCAGGTAATTCCTCATGCTCATCAAGAGCGAGCCGTCGGCCCGTTCAACTACTTCGCACTCGTCTATGAAGCGATCCGACTCTCCGCCCAGCTTCCAACTCTTGCCATGATCGTCGCTGTAGAAAATGTGGGAGCCTCCCTGCCGGGTAGAGGTGTTGATAACCCTCGGTATTGTTTGCGAAAACCTCGACAGCGCGGTCGGGTTCTGCCGCCCCGATGCGAACCGGGCCGAGGAGCGCAATGGTAATGGCACCGAGCAGAAGGCACCGGAGAGATTTCTTCATTTCCAATCCCATGGCCCGAGGAGGGCTCAGATTCCATCACAAAAGCCGTCTTCGAACCACAGAAAGATTCACCCGGCTCCTCAGCCTCCAGGGAACCCGGCCTGGAAAAGGAATCTCCCAGCAATCAAAAGTCGCATTGGGCCGCAATGCGACACGTTCATCCCTGCCGGCCGTTGGATCGGGAGAGAATTTCCTTGTTCCTGTGCACCAGGACGGCAACGCTCACGACCACACGTCAAAAGCAAATTCCGGTCAGTTTTATCCTTTGGCACCGAGACCGGTGAATTGTTGCTCGCCAACAGTAGAGGAATTGAATGTGACAAAGCTCATCTCAATCATTGCCTTGGTCTGTCTTTGCACGGTTTGCGAAACGGTGTCGGCGGGCTTGATTGACATCGGGTCCCGCAAGCAACTCTTCGTCGACGATTATCTGATCGAAAGCGTCAGCAACACCAGGCGGGTCATGAATCAGGCGGAGAAGGCGGAGGGCAATCCCGTCCTCCGGCCCGACAAACCCTGGGAAGGGAGTGATGTGCGGGTAGACGTGGTGATTTTCGAGGAGCGGGAGCAACTTTTTCGAATGTGGTACACCGGCCAGTTATCCGTGAACTGCCTGGCCACGTCCAAGGATGGCGTGCACTGGGACAAGCCGGTCCTCGGCCTGGTGGAGTACGAGGGATCGAAGGAGAACAACATCCTTCCGCCCGCTCAATTCAAGCCATATTTTTTCAAGGATCTGCACGAGCCGGACCCCGCCAAGCGTTACAAAGGCCTCGTGCGCCGGGGCTCGATGTCCACGACCATGCAGTTCGATCTTTACTACTCACCAGACGGTTTTCAGTGGACCCCCTACCCCGAGAATCCGGTCATCGATACCTCGCCTCGTATCGGCCGCTGGGGACCGACCGTATTCATGGGATGGGATCCCATCCGTCAGGTCTACGCCGTGCACATGGAGAACAGCCTCCATCGGTGGTCACCGGCGGGAAAGCGATTGATCGGCCGGGCGGAAAGCCCCGACATGATTCACTGGAGTGAACCGGAGA
>CAUZKZ010000294.1:0-7014 GCA_963580345.1 Verrucomicrobiia bacterium
CCCAGCGAAAGCGCAAGCTGGAGCAAGACATTCGGGTCCTTCTCGGTCTCCGCGGTCGTCAGGGCCGCCACCAGGCAGGCGGGGTGGGAGTCGAACCACCGTTCCGCCAGCCGCAGGGCATGCACCCTCACAGCTGGATGGGGATCGGCCAGGACGGGGATGATGTCGCGGGAACTCAAATCGCCCCTTCCGTCCGCAGCATAAAGTGCGTGAATTCGGGCCTGGAAGGGAACCTTGTGCCGCTTCGAGAGATCCAGGAGCTTGCTTGGCTCGATGGTCTCCTTCTGTTCGACGAACAGGCGCTGCGCGGTCTCACGCCACCATGCATTGGGATGGCTCAGGGACGCCAGAGCGCGCACCTTCTCAACCACGATGGCCAAGGGCGCGCTCTCCTTCGGGGCCAGGCGCCAGATCCGCCCGCGGTCGTCGCCATCGAGTAGTCCATACTGCTGCTGCATGTAGCGGGGAATCGCCGAGTAGTCCTCGATGATCTCACGATACATGTCGATGATGTAGAGAGCGCCGTCGGGACCGATCCGCAGGTTGTTGGGACGGAACCATCCGTCGGTGGAGGTGAGAAACTCGGACTCGGCCTGCTCCTCCGGACGCCTGGCCCGCAATCCCGAGCCGTCGCGTTCCACGATGCTGCGATGCACCATGCTCTGCTGGGGATCACAGGCAAAATGGTTGCCGTGATATTTCTCCGGGAAGAGTCCGGCGCGGTAAATCTGCTGCCCGCAGGCGGAGGTGAAGTGCCCGTTCGGCTTGGCCTCTCCCCCGCCGTAGAATTTCACCCAGCGCGGATCGGCCCCCCGCTTCCGCCGCCACGGGTGAGGCTCGCTGGCCGGAAACGTGTTACGGTACGGCGTGGCGCCCACCGTGGTGTCCGGCGAAGGGACGTGGGGATTGCGCGCCAGGTAGCCGTAGGGCAACGGGGCCGCGTAGCGCACCGGCTGGTTGGTGGTGATGAGGAAGCGGTTCCCGAAATCGTCGAAACACATTCCGAAGGTGTGGTTGTCGCCGCTCACCGGTTCAATCGCGGAGCCATCCGGTTTGAAGCGAAAGTCGGTGCGCCCAAGTTTGACCGTCCCCTTCAGCCGCGGGCCGGTCACCGTCGCTCCCCCCCATCCCCGGCCGGCGTAAATCCAGTTGTCGGGTCCCCACACCGGATTGTTGATCGAACGTTCCATCTCTCCACGTTCGAAGCCGGTAAGGATCTCCTCGCGGACATCGGGCTTGTCGTCCCCATCGGTGTCCGCGAAAAAGAAGATGTGGGGCTCGGCCGTCACGATGACCCCGCCAAGAGCCGGCACCACTCCGTAGGCCGCCGGGATATCATCCGCCCACAGGATCGCCTCGTCCATGCGCCCGTCGCCGTTCTTGTCCCGCAGGAGCTTCAGCGAGCCATGTTGTCCCTTCCGCGCTTCCGCCTTCATCTCCGGGCCCACCCGGACCCTCCGGATCGCGGTATCGAGCTTGCCGCTCTTGTTCAACTCCGTGACGTCGAGATGTCCTTCGAGGTTGTATCCGTGAATCTCCGTCACGAAGAGGCGCCCCTGTTCGTCCCACGCCACACAACTCGGATCCCGAATGAGCGGTTCGCTCGCGATCAGGTCGATGCGGAAGCCATCCGGAAGGCGAAAGCACTTCCTGCTCTCCTCCGGACTCTTCGGCTGCGGCGCGTCGGCGGGCTTCGGGATCTCGGCAGATGCCGATCCCAACATCCCCATGAACAACGAAAGGGCCAGGATTCTCCACGCACTCATACCGCAATCCTACCGTGCTCCGCTCCGGAACGTCGACTTCCAAGATTCCGGAATGGCGCGACCCCCATCGCCATGACTCCGCACCCATCCGTCAACGGCGCCAGCCTGACGCGGGGGGGCCCGGAGCCGCGTCACCCCCCGGAATCGTCCGCCCTCATAACCTTTCCCCGCCCCACGCTTCCCACCTCGTTCCCCCGAGCCGCGCCCTCTTTCTCAAGTGAAGCGAACCATCCGGTGCCTCTGACTAGCCGATTCCCTGGCCCTCCTCCCTCCAAAACCCCTTGGCCTCCGGCCCGTTTCACGATTGTCTCTCGCCGTGAGCTCAGCAGTCATCACAGGTGCCGGCTCGGGAATCGGGCGCGCCATCGCGCTCGAACTCGCCGGGAAGGGTCACGAGACTGTGATCGTCGAGATCGATACCGCAGCGGGAGAGGAAACCGCCGGCATCATCAAGGAAGCCGGTGGATCCTCCCGCGTGATCCAGTGCGATATTTCCCGCACGGAATCGGTCCGGAAGGCCATCGCCGAAATTGACACCATCGACATCCTCGTCAACAACGCCGGCGTCGCAGCAGTCGGCACCGTCGAACAATGCACTCCGGAGGAAATGGATCGCATCTACGGCGTGAACGTCAAGGGCATGTACCATTGCCTGCATTTCGTCGTCCCGAAGATGGCGAAGGCGGGTGGTGGCGCCATCGTGAATCTTGCCTCCGTGGCTTCCTATCTCGGTATCGCAGACCGATTCGCCTATTCCATGTCGAAAGGTGCCGTCCTGAGCATGACGATGTCGGTCGCGCGCGACTACATCGACAAGGGAATCCGCTGCAACTGCGTCTGCCCGGCCCGCATTCATACCCCCTTCGTCGACGGCTATCTCGAGAAAAACTACCCGCCGGAGCAACGCCCCGGCATGTTCAAGACCCTCAGCGACTGGCAGCCGATCGGGCGCATGGGTACTCCGCAGGAAGTCGCAAGCCTCGTCGCCTTTCTCGCTTCCCATGAATCAGCCTTTATCACCGGCAGCGCCTTCCAGACCGATGGAGGCGTCACGAACCTGCGCTAGATCGCCTAAATCAATTCTCCACAATGAAACTGACTCGATTCCTGAATAACGAAACCATCACCCCCGGCCTGTTCCTCGACGACCGCACCATCCTTGACGCCTCGCCTTTCGGTGAGGATTGGAACGAAGCCTTCTTCGGCAATAACGGACTGGCCCGCCTCGAAGATTGGTTCGCGAACAATCGCGACAGCGGACGGACCGTGCAGGCCGGGGACGTCACCCTCGCCCCGGCCGTGGCACGCCCCTCCAAGTTGATCTGCATCGGCCTGAATTATGCCGCCCACGCAGCCGAGGGCGGCGTCGATCCTCCCGCCGAACCGGTCCTCTTCTCCAAGGCCACCTCGGCCTGGAGCGGCCCTAACGACAACATCGTCATCCCGCGTGGCTCCAAGAAGACCGACTGGGAAGTCGAGCTGGCCCTCGTGATCGGGAAGCACGCCAAGTATGTGCCCGAGGAAGACGCCTTCGACTACGTGGCGGGCTATGCCGTCCACAACGACTACTCCGAGCGGGCCTGGCAGCTGGAGGGCACGGGCCAGTGGGTGAAAGGCAAATCTGCGGACACCTACGCCCCCTTCGGTCCCTACCTCGCCACCAGGGACGAGATCGATGATGTCGGAAATCTCCGACTCTGGCTCAAGCGCAACGGCGAAACCCTGCAGGACAGCAATACCAGCGATCTCATCTTCGACATCGCCCACCTCGTCCCCTACATCAGCCGCTTCATGTCCCTCCTCCCGGGTGACGTCGTTTCCACCGGCACCCCCGCCGGAGTCGGACTCGGCTTCAAACCGCCCCGCTTCGTCCAACCCGGCGATGTCTTCGAACTGGGGGTGGAGGGCCTGGGCACCCAGGGCCAGGTCGCCGTCAGCGAGGACTGATTCCACCCGAAGATCGCTTGAAGATCACCGGTTTCACCACCCGCGACATTCGCTTCGAGACTTCCACTCACCTGGACGGTTCGGATGCGATGAATCCGGATCCGGACTACTCCGCAGCCTACGTCGTCTTAAAAACCGACGCCCAGCACGAAGGTCACGGCCTCACCTTCACCCTCGGCCGGGGAAACGAACTCTGCGTCGCAGCCATCGAATCGCTGGCTCCCATCGTGGTCGGCATGTCGCTGGAGCAGATTGCGGCCGACATGGCCGGATTCTGGCGCCATGTCACCGGCGACTCCCAGCTGCGCTGGATCGGTCCCGACAAGGGCGTCATGCATCTCGCCACCGGAGCGGTGGTGAACGCGGTGTGGGATCTATGGGCCCGCACCAAAGGCAAGCCGGTGTGGGAATTGGTCGCCGATATGACGCCCGCGGAGGTCGTGGCGTGCATCGATTTTCGTTACCTCACCAACGCCCTCACCCCGGTGGAGGCCCTCGATCTTCTCGAGCGTGCCTCCGAGGGGAAGGCCGCCCGCCGGGAACGCCTCCTGGCCGAGGGCTATCCCACCTACACCACCTCCGCCGGATGGCTCGGCTACCCCGACGACAAACTCCGCCGCCTCGCCCAGGAGGCGGTCGATGCCGGCTGGACACACCTGAAACTGAAAGTCGGCCGCGACCTCGAGGACGACATCCGCCGCTGCCGGATCGTCCGCGAGGTCATTGGCGACAGCATCACCCTCATGCTAGACGCCAATCAGGTCTGGGAACCGGCCCAAGCGGTCGACTGGATGAGGCAACTCGCGGAGTTCAATCCCTGGTTTATCGAGGAGCCCACCTCGCCGGATGATATCCTGGGGCACAAGCAGATCCGGGACGCCATCGCGCCCATCAAGGTCGCCACCGGCGAGGTCTGCCAGAACCGGATCATGTTCAAACAATTCCTGCAGGCCGGGGCCATCGATGTGGTGCAGATCGACGCCTCCCGGGTCGGCGGGCTCAACGAAAATCTCGCCATCATGCTGATGGCCGCCAAGTTCGGAAAACCGGTCTGCCCCCACGCCGGCGGTGTGGGCCTTTGCGAGTACGTGCAGCATCTCTCCATGATCGATTTTCTCGTCGTCTCCGGATCGTGGGAGGGCCGCGTCGCCGAGTACGTCGATCACCTCCACGAGCACTTCGTCCATCCCTGCACGGTCGTCAACGGACGCTATCAGGCGCCCGCCGAGCCGGGATTCTCGATCGAAATGAAACCTGAAACCCTCGCGCGGTTTCCTGCCAACTAATCCCATTATGGATCTCCATCTCACCAGCAAAGTCATCATCGTCACCGGCGGCGCCAAGGGCATCGGCGCCGCCGCCGTGGAAAGGTTCGCGCGCGAAGGAGCCATCCCCGTTATCGTGGGCCGCAGCCCGCAGGTCGGGCGGGAGTTGTTGGAGAGAATCGGGGCCACCGGCGAACGCGGCTTGATGATCGAGACCGAACTCACGGAGGTCGATTCCTGCCGCCGCGCCGTGGAGCACACTCTCGAAACCTTCGGGCAACTCGATGGCATCGTCCACAACGCCGGCATCAACGACGGAGTCGGTCTGCGGGGCGGCCCCGCGCAATTCATCGAGTCGCTTCAACGCAATCTCTTCCACATCTACAACCTCACCCACTTCGCCCTCGATGCTCTCATCGCCAGCAAGGGCTTCATCGTGAATGTCTCCTCCAAACTCGCCGTCACCGGCCAGGGCGGAACCTCCGGATATGCTGCGGCCAAGGGCGCCATCCACGGCCTGACCAGGGAGTGGGCCGTCGATCTCGCCGAATACGGCATTCGCGTCAACACCGTCGTTCCGGCCGAGGTCTGGACCCCCATGTACGAGTATTGGATCAACACCGTCGAAAACCCCGAGGAAACCCTCGAGTCCATCCGCGCCCGCATTCCTCTGGGACGACGAATGACAACTGCGGAAGAAATGGCCAACGCCATCGCTTTTCTCGCCTCGGACTGTTCCGCCCACACCACCGGACAGATTCACCACATCGATGGCGGCTATGTCCACTTCGACCGCTCGTACGGGAGCATCGAAAAAGACTCGTAGGATGCGCCGGTATCAGATCCCCGTATCCACCCACATGTGCGGGAAGGGCGGACGCATTTCCGCCGTGGTCCGGAGGTACTCCTCCCACCGCTCCAGCTTGGCGAGGTCCCGCGTCTCGCCCCTTGCCACCATCCGTTCCTTCCGAATCTCGGGCGCGCAATACACGAAGTGCACTTGCACCGGGACCCCAAAGCGTTGCTGCAGGCGTACCGGCCATTCCGCATCCTGGCTCTCCGACGTGAACGGGCCCACCAGGACGACCGGAAGGTGCGGGAGGTTTTCCTCCGCCAGGCGATAGAGCGCCTCATAAACCGGCTCCCGAAAGATCTGCTTGTAGGTCGGAGAATCCCGGTCGTCCCGGGACAGTCCCGCCGCTTCCATCCCGGCCTGCACTACCGGTTCAGTCGCAACGTCGTTGTCCAGCAAGACCGCGCCCTCCCGCGCCGCCAGCTCACGACCATAAATCGACTTTCCGCAAGCCGGGGGACCGCACACGACGTGAAGTTTCATGCCTCCCACCGGGGCCGCTGCACCGCACCCTCCAGATTCGAACCCAACAAATCGAATGATTCTGTCCGGGATCTCCAGTTCCGATTTCTGACGGACATGGTCGTGCTCTAGCAGTGCTCACTCCGCAGCTCAAGACCGGCGGCCGAACATTCAAACATTGGGGGGCGCATTCTCATCGCCCTGAACGGCTAACTGGAACGCCGCCCTATCGGACCCCTCGAGATCCATGCCGGCGGCGGATCTGGAATTGCACTCCGCGACCTCGAGGCCCGCGAGGCAAAGACCTCCCGCTACTTCAGGAACATCCCGCCGTCGTCTCCGCCGTGGCAGGATTCTTCTCCCAAGGCGCCCATTCCTCATCAGCCCATCTTCCCCGCCGCGCAAGCCGGACTCCCCAAGCTACCCCTCCTCCCCTCTAACAGATCTCCAATCCCAACCGTTCTGCAAATCCATCACTCCAATATCATCAAGCGCCGTTCAGTATCAATCCTACCCCGGCTGACCGTCTCATTTTGAAGTCAGCCTTCGCGAAAAATTAATCAAAATGGGTCCAAAATCGGCGCCTTGAAAATAAGGTATTACTGATTACAGACCCCAATCTCCTAGGGGTTTAAGGGAATTTTTTGTGTAGAATACCGCTTGATTCAGATGATCAATAGCACCTAGCATTTCTATCGATGAAACGTTACACCCTTGCCTT
>CAUZKZ010000295.1:0-6978 GCA_963580345.1 Verrucomicrobiia bacterium
AGCCTTTCGTCTGGACCGCTTCAGCCAGCGATATTCTTGAGAAGGTGAAGCGGGGACGGAAGAAATTGAATAAAACCCAGTCTGCTTGACGGACTACACTAGTTCTCCAGCTTCCAGCGCGACTGGCGGAGCACGGCGAAACGGCTTCTCGCCAGCTTTTCGTACCAGACGGTGAGGAGGCTGCCGTCCCCGAGTTCGACCGTGCTCGGGTAGCCGAGGTCCCCGCCGGCCCCGTCGCCAGAAATGATGATGGGCTCCGACCAGCTCTGGCCGTGATCCTTACTCAGGCGGGCCTGGTTTCCGAAGGGAGCCCGGCGGTGGCCGTAGCTCATGAGCAGCCGTCCGTCCCGCAGCCGGGTCAGGAAAGAGGGAAGCCCCCACACTCCGATCGAGCGGGGAACGGTCCAGGTCTTGCCGCCGTCAAGCGATTCGCACTGGAGGGTCTCCCGCTCGTTGGCCTCGTTGTGGTTGCGGATCTGGACGATCAGTTTCCCGTCGGTCGTTTCGACGGCGTGGAGTTCGTGGTATTCCTTGTGATCGTCGCCTTCGCGGGTCGGAATGGCCGCGAGCCAGCGCCACGTCGCGCCGTCGTCCCGCGATTCGCAGACCCCGTTCTCCCCGTTGCCGGTCCAGAGCTTCTTCCCGGCGTAGAGCACGCGGCCGTCGGCGAGTTGGGTCGGACCGTGAGGGCTGTTGACGATGCTCGCGTAGCGCTCCGACCAGGTGATCCCTCCGTCGGTGGAGCGGATCATCCACTGCCCGAGTTCGGCCCGGCGCTTCTCTTCCGGGATGCGGTTGTGGGCGGCCAGCCACCTCGCGCGGCGGTCGTCGGTTGGGATCCTATCGGCGTAGGCCAGGGAGGTGAAAGTCGTGACGAGGAGGGTGCCCTTGGCGGTTTCCAGCACCCCGGCGTCACGGTCGTCAATCGGTCCATCCAGCACGGTGCGGGGAAAGGTCCAGGTCTCGCCGTCGTTGTCGGAGCGCTGGAGATCGACCCGCCCGAAGGGACAGACGTGCTGCTCCCGGCCACCCGAGCACACCACCACCAGTTGCCCGTTGGCGCGGCGGGTGACAGTCGGCCAGCCGTGATAAATCTCCGGCAGGTGGCTGATGACCTTCGTATCCAGGATCTTCGCCGAGGGGGCGGCGCGAACCCGCAGGTGGAATCCGAGCGAGCCCGCCACCGAGAGTGTGGCGGTTTTGCGAAGGAAAGTCCGTCGGGGAATTTTCATGATCAGGTCAATGTGTTCTGGGTCTATTTCAGCCATGCCGGCAAGCCTTTCTCATCCACCACCCACGGCGTGTTCCCCGCCAGCTTGATGAGAGCCGCGATATCCCCGTACTTGGCCGCTCCGGGCAGGAGGTCGGGATGGCGGATGTCCATCACCTTGATGAATTCGAATCCGCCGGTCTCGAGCGCAACCCGGTCCAGGGCCGTGCCGGCCGCGTAGTTGGCGGCCGCCGCCCAGTGGCCGGCTCCTTTCAAGCCGACCAAATCGATCTTCTCCGCCCCGTGCTGGTCGTTTTGGATCATCGCGATCGTGCTCAGGACATCGTGCACGCGCTGCACGAAGAGGGGCCGGTTGTAGCCCAGGGTGTAGGCCGCGGATTCGCGCGGGTTCTTGACCCGGCGGGTCTCGCTCACGGGCTTGCCGTCCACGGTGAACTCGCCCTGCAGGAAGAGGTCGATCCCGCACACCGCGTTGCCGTCCGCCAGCAGCTTCTTCACTTCGGCCCGCGGCTCGTCGCCACCTTTTTCGTAGAGACCCGCCTTTCCGTCGGGGCTGAGCCAGATCACGGCCCGCTTGTTCCAGTTCGCCTTCGGGTAGAGCCACACCACCGGCACCTGCTCGTGGTAGGTGGAATTGTTGTGCAACCCCGGCATCTCCAGGTAGGTGCCGCGGTCCTTCTTCTCCACCAGCTGCCACTCGACCGTCCCGGCGTGCGCAAGATCGGCGTCCAGCACGACCTTCCATCCCTTGCGGGCGATGGCGGGATCCGCCGCTACTCTCTTCGCCGCGTCGGCGGTCCAGGCCGCCAACAGCTTGCGCTCGAAATCACCGCCGCCCTTCGGCTTGGGGTGCTTGTCGTCCCACACCGTGAGTTCCTTTTCCGTCAACCGCTTGTGCGGCCGCTCCACGTCCGGCTTCCCGGAACCCAGGTCGAGGTGCTGGTTGAACCAGCGATACATGGCCTGCCGTGAGGGCAAGTTGTAGTTGTGACCGAACTCGGTGCGGTTGTGCAGAAGGACCTTGTCCGGCACGCCAAGGACTTTATAGGTCTTCTTCAGCTCAGGAAATCCTTTCGTCGCCATCTCCTTGGTCCAGTCGTCCGCCGCCGTGAGGACCAGCGGCTTGGGCGCAAAGAGGGCGGCGAACGCGATGTTGCCTTCCTCCACCCGCATGAGGGTGGCGTTCTCGCAGGTGCAGCCACCCTGCATGGCGGTCGACACCATCACGGCCGGCATCGACACCTTCACGCGCGGATCGAGCGCGGAAATCACGAAGGTCTGTGTCCCGCCTCCGCTCGCCCCCGTCACCGCGATGCGGTCCGGATCGACGTCGTCCAGGCCCTGCAGGAAATCGATGGCGCGCACCGAGTTCCAGGTCTGCAGCATCATGATGCTCTGCAGGTGCGCCTCGGCCTGCGGACTGAAGAGTCCCCAGTTCTTGGTCGCGACCATCTCGGGCCGCTGCTTGCGGAAGCCATGTGCAATTGCCTGGGAAATCTGATCGTTGTCGCAGTACCCCAGCATGTCGTACTGCAGGACCGTGCAACCGAGCCGCGCCAGGCCGACGCATCGCGACTGGATGTGATTGCGGGCGCTCTCGACATGCGCCTCCGCTCCCTTCTCCACCAACTTCTTGGCGTTGTCCTCCCCGACATCAAGGAAGCGCGCTTCCGCCCAATGCCCGTGCGGACAGAGCACGCCGGGCCGCTTGCCCTTTCCGCCTTTCGGCCGGTAGAGGCTGCCGGTGAGGTAGAACCCGGGACGGGTTTCGAAGTAGACCTTCTCCACTGTGAAATCCCCTCCATCGATCTTGCCGTGAATCACGGGGTTGAGCGGAGTGCGCTCCGGTTCCGGAAAGAGACCAACCGCCACTTTGAGCGCATGCCGGATTCTCTCGGAACGCGTGACCCACTCCTCTTTCGAGGTCGGCGGTTCGAAGGGGAAGTAGCCGTTGAGGTCCTTGAGATCAGCGAGTCGCTTGTCTACCGGGAGCTTCCCGTCTGGCAAAACACGCGGCGCGGCGGCGAGGATGGAGGTCGAGGCGACAAGGGCGAAGGCGAGAACGAGAAGTTTCATGCGGGGTAAGCCGATTCCTGGCACGCCTGATTACAGGCCCTCTCGGACCGGGGCACAATCGACAAGTTGCGTATTTCGGTGATGCCCCAATTTTTTGCCGGTCGAATACCTTTGTTCCGTTCATCCTTTCCCTTCCACCACTTGCAAGAAGATGGCTTAATGAGGCCTGAAGCGCCGTCGCCAGGCGGGGCCCGCCAATTCAGTATGTATGTAAGACCGATGACCGTCAAGAGACCGCACTTTCCCAGCTCCGCCAACCGCCGGCAGTTCCTGCAGAAAGCCGGGGGCGGTTTCGGGAGTATCGCGCTGGCTCACCTCCTCTCTTCGGCTCACGGACACGCCGACCCCGCGCGCAACGTCGGTCCGCTCGCCCCGAGGCCTTCGCATTTCCCGGGCTGCGCCAAGCGCGTGATCTATCTCTTTATGCACGGCGGACCGAGCCACATGGACCTCTGGGATCCAAAGCCGGACCTCGTGAAGCATGCCGGGCAGCCACTTCCGGAAAGCTTCGGCAGTGTCATGACGCGGCGCAAGGTCGCCAAGAATCCCCTCCTTGCTCCCACCAAGCCCTTTCGGCCCCGCGGTGACTCCGGCCTCGAGATCAGCGACTTCCTCCCGCACATGTCGGAGCTCGCCGACCAGCTATGCGTCCTGCGCAGTTGCCACGGCGACAGTGTGAATCACCCGCAGTCGGTCTACCAGATGAACACGGGTTCCATCCTGATGGGAAAACCGAGCCTGGGCAGCTGGGTGGCCTATGGCCTCGGCACCGAGAACCAGAACATGCCCGCCTTCGTCGTGATGCCCGATCCCAGCGGTGGCTTGAAGGGCGGACCACCGGCGTGGGGCAGCGGCTTCCTGCCCGCCACCTACCAGGGCACCACCATGCGGCCGGGAGCCAATCCCATCCTCAATCTCAAGCCGCAGAAAGGCATCACCCCGGATCGTCAACGCCGCATCCTCGACACGATCCGGAAGCTCAACGCCGATCATTTCGAGCAACGCGACTATCACGATGACCTCGCGGCCCGGATCCGCTCCTACGAACTCGCCTTCCGCATGCAGTCCGCTGCGCCCGAGCTGGTCGATATCTCGAAGGAAAGCGAAGCCACCCGCAAACTTTACGGGATCGACCAGGACCACACCCGCGAGTTCGGAACCCGCTGCCTCCTGGCACGTCGCATGATCGAATCCGGAGTGCGCTTCGTACAGCTTTACTCCGGCAACACCACTGGCTGGGACGCGCACAAGGACGTCCTGAAGAACCACACCCATTACTGCGCCGCCACCGACCTCCCGGTGGCCGGACTGCTCCGCGATCTCAAGGCCCGCGGCTTGCTCGAGGACACTCTCGTGATCTGGGGCGGCGAGTTCGGCCGCATGCCCATGAGCGAACAAGGCACCGGCCGCGATCACAATCCGTGGGGATACAGCGTGGTCCTCGCCGGCGCCGGGGTAAAGGGCGGCATGGCCCATGGTGCCACCGATGCGATTGGTCTGCGTGCGGAAGAAAAACCGGTCCATGTCCACGATCTCCACGCCACCCTCCTGCACCTGTTAGGAATCGACCACGAGCAACTCACCTACCTGCACAACGGGCGCGAGGATCGTCTCACCGATGTGGCCGGAAGGGTCGTGACCGATATTCTGAGCTAGCGCCCCGA
This sequence comes from Verrucomicrobiia bacterium, assembly GCA_963580345.1. Classification (GTDB taxonomy): domain Bacteria; phylum Verrucomicrobiota; class Verrucomicrobiia; order Verrucomicrobiales; family Akkermansiaceae; genus Roseibacillus_B. Next base: position 4,972 of record CAUZKZ010000295.1, read on the forward strand.
TGAAAACCACCATCCTGATTGTGCTCAGCCTCCTGTTGGCAGGGTCTCTCCCCGCGGACAAGCCGGCCCCCACGGCCGAACCCGAACGTCCCCTCACGGAGGATGACCACCGGCACTGGTCTTTCCGTCCCCTGGCCCGGCCGAACTTCCCCGCCGTCAAGCAATCGTCGGCGATCGCAAATCCCATCGATCGCTTCATCCTCGCCAAGCTGGAGGAGAACGGCCTCACCTTCGCCCCGGAAGCCGGCCCGCGCAGCCTCCTGCGCCGCCTCAGGTTCGACCTCACGGGGCTGCCGCCGACGCCGGAGGAGATCGAAGCTTTCCTCGAGGACAAGTCCCCCGAAGCCTACCGCCGCGTTGTAGATCGCCTCCTCGCCTCCCCCGCCTACGGTGAGCGCTGGGCGCAGCATTGGCTCGATGTAGCCCGCTTCGCGGAGAGCGACGGCTTCGAATTCGACCACGAGCGAAAGGAGGCCTGGCGTTACCGCGACTGGGTCATCAAGGCGCTCAACAACGACATGCCCTACGACCGGTTCGTGCAATGGCAGCTGGCCGGAGATGAGATCGCCCCGGAGAACGAAGCCGCGCGCATCGCGACCGGATTTCTCGTGGCGGGCCCGGACATGATCGACATTAACCTCGCCACCGAGCGGCGGCACGAGTTTCTCAACAAGATGACGCAGGCCGTCGGCGAAGTCTTCCTGGGACTCACTCTCGGCTGCGCGCAATGCCACGCCCACAGGACGGATCCCATCAGCATCGAGGACTTTTACCGCTTCCGCGCCATCTTCGCCAACACGATGGCCGATCCCAAGAAGAGCCAGCAGCTCCCACACCTGATCAAGGAGCCGAACGCCTCTCCGCCGGCCAGCTTCGTGATGCAACGCGGGGACTTCCGCCGTCCGGGCGCCGCCACCGGCCCCGCCTACCTGCGCATCACCAATCCAGGCGAGCAAACAATTCCTCCCGCTCCGGAGGGTGCCACCTCATCGCAACGCCGCGCCGCGCTGGCCGCCTGGCTCACGCGGCCCGAACATCCCCTCACCCCTCGCGTCATCGTCAACCGTGTCTGGCAACACCACTTCGGTCGCGCCCTGGCGCCGACGCCGAACGACCTCGGCCACACCGGCAAGCCGCCTTCGCATCCAGAGCTCCTGGATTGGCTCGCCACCGAACTCCCGCGCCAGGAGTGGAGTCTCAAAGCCATGCACCGCCTCCTCGTCACCTCCCGCACCTACCGCCAGGCCTCCCACGGCTCGGGCGAGGCATGGTCCGCCGCCCTCGCTCGCGATCCCAAAAACACCCTCCTCTCCCGCATGTCCCGCCGCCGCCTCGAAGGCGAAGCCATCCGTGATTCTTTTCTTTCCGCCGCCGGTCTCCTCAACTCCAAGGCGGGCGGACCCAGTGTGCGCCCGCCCCTGCCCAAGGAAGTGACCTCCACTCTCCTCAACAAGCAATGGGAAGTCACCGGGGACGCCAGCGAACACGTCCGCCGCAGCATCTACATCTTCGTCCGACGTAACTTGCGCTACCCGCTCTTCGACGTCTTCGACCGGCCCGACACCAACGCCAGCTGCCCGCGACGCAATAAGTCCATCACCGCGACGCAGTCCCTCACCCTCCTCAATTCCGAATTCAGTCTCAAGATTGCCAAGGCTCTCGCGGAGCGTGCCGCCTCCGCCGGCGATGCAACCATGCAAGTCGAGTTCCTCTACCTTCACCTCTTCGGCCGCCCACCAACCGACCGCGAGCGCGAGGTTGCCGCCACTCTCCTGATGGACAGTCCGCTCCCCGATCTCTGCCTCGCTCTGCTAAACACCAACGAGGCGATCCACGTCGACTAAGCGGCCAGAAACCCGGCGCAGCCCAACCATCAAACTCTCTTATACTTCTCGGCGCTATATTTTCGGAATATCATTTCCTGTGAGATATACGTGTCTGAGTAGTGCCGTATTCTTCTCCGATGATCACACTTGAGCTATCCGATCAGGATTGGGAGGACATCGC
>CAUZKZ010000296.1:0-6972 GCA_963580345.1 Verrucomicrobiia bacterium
ACGGCATTTTTGTTCTGAACGAAGCCCTCCAACCCTTGGAATCACGGGGGTTTGGTCAGAACGAAAATGCGTAAAACGTTGATTTACAGCCATGGGGCGATATTCGATAACAAATTGAATCCGCCGAGTTCACAACCGCCAGCTGGGAAAAGGTGCAGCAGATGATCGAGTTGAATGTGGCGGCCCTGACCCAGCTCACGCACGGGCTGCTCCCGGACATGATTGAGGCGGGAAAAGGGGCGATTCTCAACATCAGTTCGCTGGCCTCCCTGCTTCCCATTCCCGACCGGGGCGTCTATGCGGCATCCAAGGCCTACGTGACAAGTTTTTCGGAAGCCCTACGGCTGGAACTCGGCGAGCACGGAATTTCGGTAGTGGCGGTATGCCCGGGACCGGTCCACACCGGGTTCGGCGAAACGGCCGGGCGGGAAGGGGCGCCGGGCGAGACTCCTGCCCGCGAATGGTTTTACGTTTCGAAGGAGGAAGTGGTGCGGGCAGCGCTCGCAGGCCTGGACCGAAACCGGGCGCGGGTCTATCCCGGCTGGAAGGTGGCATTGCTTGCCACCGCAATCTCGTTGCTTCCCCTCGCTGCGATTCGTTGTCTCATGAGCCACCGGCCGCGGAACCAAACCGAAGAGAATCAACGGTAAGACCGAGTCTTTGAGCAAGAGCATGTCCGGAGACCCTCACGAGCATAAAGGACCAAATGGGCGGCAGTCGCGCGCCGGCCTGCCCCTGGTCGGTCCGGCCCTGCTCCTGCTTGCAGCCATGGGATTCATTGTGCTCTTTACGCCGGTGGGGGGGAAGGTGAAGCGGGGGTTGCAGGAGATCTTCGGGTCGGAAACCACCACGGTGAACAGGAAGGAGCCCGAGCCTGCGCCGCCCCCGGAACCGGCGCCCGTCGCTCCGGCAGAGCAATCCCCCCTGGAGCGCGATCCCGATCCGATCTTTCCCACGGGAACGCTAACGCCACCTGGCGGGGTCGATATCCGTCAGCTTTCGAAGGGGATCAACCTCAAGGTCGTCTTCAAATCGGAGGAGGGTGGGTTGGCGTCCGAGGAACGGATCGATGACGACGCCTACGTGGCGGAGTACACCCTGAAAGTGCGCCTGCCGCGCCCCGCCACCACGCTGCAGGAGTTGTCACAAACCAACCCGGATCTCGGGACGCTCCTGCCGTGGTTGCACGAACTCCTTCCCAAGGCGGCCGTCTCGGCCTGGTACAAGCAGCTCTATGCCAACAAGGCGGAGCGCTTGAAGGCGGACGTGGGCCGCCTCGACGAGGTCCTGACGCGGCACAACTTCTACGATTGCGAGACGATCCTGAGCCTGCGGCATGAAGGGAGCGGCCGGCGGGTCTTCCTGATGCAGGCAGAGATGGATGTCGTTTCGGACGGATCCGACGGGGACCGGCTTGCGGCCATGCCGGACAGCATCGTGAACTCCACCAACTACCAGCCCTTTACCAGCTACCGGTGGAACAAAACCGGCGATACTCCGAATCCGATGAGGGCGGGCTGGGAGAAGCGCCTTGGCAACGCGGAGAAAGAACTGGGTCTGGCTGCTACCACCAAAGCCCGGAAAGCGTGGCTCAAGGACCGCATCAAGTTGCTACAACGAGGGATCGCCGACATGAAGACGGCGAGTTACCTCATCGCGGAATACGATCCCTTCATCGTGATTCCGACGAACCTGGTGCAGGACCGCCGCGATCCCTACGCGCCCAACGTGGGCGACTTCGCGGTCATCGTTCACGGCAAGACCCTCTACCCGGTGATCGTGGGAGACGCCGGTCCCCGTTTCAAGGTGGGAGAGGCCTCCTTGCGGGTCGCGAAGGAGATCGATCCGAACGCGAATCCCTACCGCCGGCCGGTCTCGAAGCTGGGCGTGACCTACCTCGTTTTTCCGCGCAGCGCCGAAGCACCAAAGCGCGCTCCCGACTACTCACACTGGCGTCAGCGGTGCCGCGAGCTCTTGGAGGAGGTCGGGGGACTGGGGGAAGATGTGGAACTCCACGAGTGGAAGAATCTTCTGCCCGCGACGGAGTAGGGGTCGGCCCGGCGCCGGGGGGCAGCCGCGCCATCGAGACACTTCGGCAATCTCTCGATTGTGCCGCCAAAAACGATGCGAAACGACGGGCCTCGCGAGCGACCCTGACGCATGGCCGGCATTCCGTCCCACGCCAGACCGGTCAGGCCTTCACGAAATGAGGGGCGAGGGGAAAATCCTGTTTACTCCGCGACGTGGCGCATGATCCGTTTGAAGATCGGGATGCAGCAGATGGCGAACCAGGCGAGGACGCCGAGGACGATCAGGGTCGACTTGGAGTTGGCACCGGGGACCTTGGAAGGAATGGCCGCCGGTGCGCTCGCGCTGCTGGAAGGCGCTGCAACCGGTGCCGGGGCAAGGAGGTCGGCCACCACCAGTTGCGGTTTGCCGACTTCTCCGCGCAGGGCCTTCACCATACCGGGAGTGACGGGCGGGGCCTTGTTCCCGAAGCTGTTCCGGACGTAGGTGAGGACGGCCGCAATCTGCTCGTCGGTCTGGAAGAACTGCGGAACCATGCCGCTTTCCGGGAAATCGGTACCCAGGACATAGGTGCGTCCGCCCACCGGGAGGTTGTCCTTCAGGCCGCGCAACTGGATGCGGATGAGGTTTTCGGGTGGGCCGTTGACCCACTCCGACCCGGCCAGGGGCGGGCCGACCTTGGGCCTGCCCTGGCCTTCCGGTCCGTGGCAGCCGATGCAGAGGATGAAAGCACTCTTGCCGGCCTCCATGACGGCGGGGTCGAGTCCCGCGGTGGGCGCTGCGCCACCCGACTTCTCCGCGGGCTCCGGAATGGGCGTGGGGTTGCGCCGGACTTTGGGGCGCGGAGGTGGGGCCGGGGCCGGCTCGGGATCCTGGTTGGCGGATGCGACGAGGGTGGCGGGATCGAGGGGGGTTGCTTCACGGGTGGGGGGCGCGGGCGGGGAGCCCTCACTCAGCGACACGAGCCATGCCACCAGATCACGAATTTCCCTCTTCTTGAGGATGGTGCCGACCGGCGGGGCCATGGCGGACACCGGCTTGGACCGTTCCTTGAGGTCGGCCTTCGCGACGCGCCAAAGCGTGGTTCCCTCGAGCAATTCCAGGTGGTCATCGGATTCGCGCAGAAGCGTGCCGGACTTGGTGGTGCCGTTGGTGAAGGTCAGCGAAACCACGCCGAAGCCGGGCGCGATCGTGGCGTTGGGAACGATGAGGGACTCGAGGAGTTGCTCGGCGTCGTTGCGGTGCCCGATCCCGGTCAAGTTTGGTCCGGCCTGGCCGCCTTCGGCCTGTCGCTGGTCGATGCGGTGACACCGCAGACACTGGGCGACGGGGTGGGTGTGGAAGATACCGGATCCGCGTTTGGGGTCTCCGCCGGCGAGGCTCACGCGGAAGGCTGCGAGGGGGTCGTCCTCGGAAAGGCTATCCACATAATCCTGCAAGGCGCCCTGCACGGAATTCTCTTCGCGCCGGCGGGCGGCCTCCACGACTTCGAGAGCCACGGCCTTGTTCAGCTTTCCCGCGATGAGATCGCGCATTCCCTGCTCGATAATGGACGCAGCGTCCTTTCCGGGGAGAGTGGCGAGAACGAGCCAGGCGCGCTGGGCGCGTGCGGGTTGGTCCGCAGCGAGCGCGGCCTTGGCGGGCTCGAGGGCGAGTTCGGGGGCTTTGCGCGCCAGCAATTCCAGGGCCCGGGAAGCGAGTTCGGAGTCTTTGTTTGCCGCGAAGGTGGCGAGGGTCTTGTTGATATTGCCGGGATTCCTCTCAACCAGGAGTTCGAGGGTCCGGCATCGCGCTGCCGAACCGAGGTCCTCCACGCCGAGGAGATGCGTGAGGCCGGCCTCATCGAGGCTGTCGGCGGCGAGGTTGTATTTTGTCACGAGGCCGATCGCGGCGGCGAGAATCTCCCCTTTCATGGAGAGAAGAAGGGCGATCTCCTTTTCGAGAGGGCGCTTGATCTCGGTGATCGAGCGCTTCTGGAGCGGGGCGTAGCGGCCCAGGGATTGGTCGATCTTGGGCGGGTCGGTCCAGAGCGAGAGGAGGCGCAGGGCTTCAAGGCGTTCCTTCTGGTCGAGTTTCTCGTTGGCGGCCACGCGGGCGAGCCGGAGCGCGTTTTCGACGCCCCCGACCCGGAAGGCGCTGTGCAGCAGGCGGCGCATCATCATGCGGGAGAGCGGCCGGCCTTCTTGTCCGGGGGCGTACTCATCGAGGAGGGCTGCCACCGCAGGGCGGGCCTGCTCAATCGGGAGATCGTGGACGGCGCGAATCGCCTCGTCTGCGATGAAGGGATCCTTCTGATCGAAAAAGAAGCGGACCAGAGCGGGGGAATGGAGACGGCGTAAGGCAAGCACCGCGGCGAGACGAATTGCTTTGTTGGGGTGGGCTTGCAGACGGACGATCTGTGGTTCCTCGGCGGCCCCGAGGAGAGCCATCACCCCGGCGTGGCGCAGGTAGAGGTCGCGATCCGCGTTCTCGGCGAGGAGAATGAGGGTGGGATTGAGGGCTTCCTTGGAGCGAAGGCGGGTGAGGGAAATAGCGGCGAAGGCGCGCACGCGGTTGGAGGGATCCTGCAGGGAATTGATGAGACGCCCGTGGTCCTGCAAGGGAGCTTCCCCGAGGGCGCGAGCAGCCTGGGAGCGGACTTCCTCGTCGGGGTCCCCGAGGAGCTTGACAAGTTGATCGGTGGAAGCCTCGGAGCGCGCCTGGCGGGCGCGCATCCACAGACCCCAGACTCCGTGCAGTCGCAAGAGGCGCTGTTCGGTTTGCTCGGTGGCATTGATAAAGAAGGGAACCGCCTGGGGCATGCTTGCCAGGGCGATCTGCGCACGGATCCGAACGCGCTGATCGGGGTGCGCCATGAGGGCGAAGAGCTCGAGGGCGGGGCGCTGTTTGAATCCCTCGCGGAACAGCCGGGCCACTTCGAGGGTGGTGGGGCTGTTGAGGGAGTCCGGCGAGGAGAGGGTGTAAATGCGGCCGTCGGAGTGCGAACTCCAGCCTTTGATGAAGTCGGCCACGTAGAGGCGGCCGTCGTATCCGAACTCGACGTCCGTGACCGTCGCGCCCCAATTGAACTTGCGCGGGTTGGTCATCTTCATACCGGCGCCGTCGGGCTCGATCCCGAATGCCCAGATTCCGGAGGAGGCCGCCCCGCCGCGGTAGTCGCAGACCAGGAAGCTGTCCACACAGTGGCTGGAGAAGCCGGTGCCGGGGTAATAGGTGAGGCCGGAGGGTCCGGAAGTGATGTGGTCGACGGGAGGTAGCAGGAAGGCAGGCTGGGTCTCGTGGGGTTTATCCCATTGCCGTTCCTCCATCCACTGGTTGATGGGGCGCTGCTCGTAACCGATTTCGCGATGGAAGGTGTGGAGGTTCTGGTGATCGGTGCGCCACCCTGAATCGGCTCCGTCCACGATGTAAACGACGCGCGCCTTGTCCCCCTGGTCGGAGTTGTTGTCGACCGTGACGAGGTTGCCGAACTTGTCGAAGGCGACTTCCTTGGGGTTGCGCAGGCCGGCGTGGATGACTTCGAAATTGCTGCCGTCGGGATCGAAGCGGAAGACCGCCCCCTGATCGGTGTACGCCAGCTCCGCCCCTTCCCGGGTCGTGACGTTCATGGAACGATCCCCGATGGAGCCATAGAGGCGCCCGTCGGGGCCGAGGGCGAATCCGTTCAGGTCGTGACCGGAGAGCGAAACCCGGGTGCCGAAGCCGGTGAGCATCTTCTCGCGCTCGTCGGCCACCCCGTCGCCGTTGATGTCGCGAAGGGTCCAGAGATTGGGAATGCAGGCGAAGTAGACGGTCCCGTCGTGGGAGTAGATCCCGGCGGCGGTGCCATCCAACGGATCATTGAAGCCCTCCGCGAAGACCTTCGATACGTCGGCCTTGCCATCGTTGTCCTTGTCGACGAGGAGGCGGATTTTTTCGGACTTCTCGCTCATGGCCTTGACCGGAAACTTCTGGTCCCATTTCTGGTGCATCTTGCGGCGGTCTGCGATTGAGAGGGAGGCGATGTCGTCGGTGTGCCAGTAGCGATGGTGGCGGTTGTCGGGTATGCTGGTTCCGAAGCGGTGGGTTTCGGTGACGAGGACGCGGCCCTGCTCATCGATGCACAGGGCGGTGGGGGAGAGGACCTGGTGGTCCTGGAAGGTGGCGAAGAGGCTCAGCTCGGATCCCGGGGGAATCGTGACGCCGGGGATGACCTCGGTGCTGACCAGGCCGGCGTCGATCGGTTTGCCGTCTTTGGTAGCGGCGGGGAAGCCGGCGTTGGGATTGGGGGTGAAGACGATGTGGTCCGCCATGATGAACCCCCACTTGCCGGCCGCGCTGTCCACGAGGCGGAGGCGCGCTTTCCGACCATGGAGGGCCCGCACGTCCCAGACTCGCGGACGCAGGAGCTTGTCGTCCTGTCCGACTTCCTCGCGCACCACCTTGTCGTCGACCAAGAGTTGCACCGCGGTCTCGCCCTTGGCGCTGCCCCCGCCGACCAGGAAACTGATGTAAGGATTATCGATGGTGAATTCGGGCGAGGTGAGGGCGCCCTGGCCGGCCTCGTCCCGGGCGAAGGAAGATGCGAAGGAATCCTGCGCGTAGCCCTGCACCTTGCCGGCGAGCGTGCCCTGGCCGCCCGCGGTGGGAGCCTTTCCGAAAGCGTCCCCGCTCTCTTCCCAGGTCCCAAATCCGTCACCTTCGAACGTTTCAAAGACCATGCCCGGGTCCTGGGCGGAGACGGGGAGGGTCAGGGCAACGAGTAAAACGCAATGCTTCTTCATCGGCAATGCGACGCTAGGGCATCTTTGCGAATCCTACCAGCCGTGGAGCTGGAATTTTTCCTGGTGATTCCGTCTCGCTGGTTCGGCCGGGGCCTCAACCCAGCAGGGTTTGCAGGTCCTCTTCTGAAATGACGGCAACCTCGAGCTTGGCGGCCTTGTCGCGCTTCGATCCGCCGCCCTC
>CAUZKZ010000297.1:0-6965 GCA_963580345.1 Verrucomicrobiia bacterium
GATCTACGAAGGCGGCAGCGGCTACAGCGACGTCAATGTGCTACCAAGCGGCAAGATCATTTATCTTTTCGAAAAAGACGGCAAGGCCAACCTCGGTTTCACGATCGTCGCGGCCCCGCCGGCCGAACCGCCGAACCAGTGAAGAAGCAAAATGTTTTACGGCCTTTTATAGCGCGGCCCGCCACTTTTGGCTCGTCCAGCAGTGAGGGGCATTGTGTTCACTGCGATTTAGCGCTGCTGTGCAAGCCGGAAGTGGCACCCCTCGGGCAGTCTGCAATGTCTTCCAAAAAGCCGCTGCGTCCCCTCTTTACTGTGACGCGTCTTCTCGTGTGCTTGCTTGTCATGACGGCGGCCGAGGGGACGAGCGGAGAACCTCCTGACAAGCCCAGGCTGGGAAGTGGTCGCGTCGAGCCGTTTCCTGGCAAACTGCCCAATCTCTCGCATGGTTTGGCGGCCGTCCCCGACGCCGGCGTGACATTCAAAACCAGCGACGCAGCGCTCCAGCGCCTTTTCGATGCCGCGGAAGTTGTGTGCCGCAAGAACGTGCTGCGTTATCCGCCCCCGGTGGACATGGACATTCTGATTGAAGGAGGTGGGTATGTTGGCGCTTGGCTCGAGACGCAGCCCATGGGCGGCCACATGTGGGGCAAACGCGATTTGCTGGTGGCTCGCAACAACCAGCTGATCTTCATGATGAATCAAGGCGCCGACGGGCAGTTGCCGTATCGGGTCAATACGAACCTGCGAAAGTATGGAGGTCTGCAGGGATATTGTTTTCCCACGCCTGCCTGGAAGCTTTATTTCCTGCTGAACAAAGACCGCGAGTACTTGCGTCTTCTCTACGACGCCCTGGCGGCGCACGACCGTTACGTATGGGCCACGCGCGACAATGACGGCAATGGATGCCTGGAAGCGCTCACAGCTCTCGACACGGGCGAGGACGGCAGTTCACGGTGGCCAGGAGAAAATCGGCACGGCCCGTATTTCTATGAGTCGATGGACGTCATGTCCTATGCTTTCGACGGCGAGAAAACTCTGGCCAAGATCGCCCGCGAGTTGAACAACGGCCAGGCCGACCAATGGGAGGCAAAAGCCCGCACCACGCAGAAAAAGTTGATCGAGTTCTTATGGAGGCCCGAAAAGTTCGCCTGCTACGACCGGGGTCCGGACAATCAGTTTATGGACGTCCTGATCCACAATAACCTGCGATGCATGTACCACGGCAGCTTCACCCAGCAGATGGCGGATCAATTTATCCGTCACCACCTTTTGAATCCGGACGAATTCTGGACGCCCATGCCGCTCGTTTCCATCGCGGCTAACGACGCAAAGTTTCGCAACCTTCCCGGCAACAACTGGAGTGGCCAACCGCAGGGCCTGACTTTCCAACGTGCGATTCGCGCCTTGGAAAACTACGGTCACTACGCGGAGGTGACGCTGATCGGTGAACGATTCCTGCAGGCGACGGGAAAAAGCCTGCGTTTCACCCAGCAATTCGATCCACAAACCGGGGAGCCGAACCGTCCCGGGGACACTCGCAGTCCGACCTATGGACCCTCCGCTCTCGCGGCCCTGGAGTACATCGCTCATCTCTACGGCATCGAGCTGGACGAAGGACAAGTCTGGTTTTCTGGCCAGCGCCGTGGCCAACACACGCGCGAATACACTCAGAAGTGGAATGGCCATCGCTATACCCTGCGGCTCGACGACCGGGGTCTGACGGGTGGGATCGACGGTCGCGAGGTTTTCGTCTGTTCGGCCGGCGTCCGCGTCGTGACGGACCTGTCGGGACAACCGGTGCGAATCGTTGGCATCAGCCCGAAACAGCAAGAAGTCGCGATACGGTGGGGAAGCTCGCAACAGACGCTGACCGTGAGGCCGAATCAGACCTACATCCTCAATCGATCGGGGGACTTTGAACTCGATCGTTCTGTAGCGTTTGATTATCCATACAGGCCGAAGTGATGAGGACGCCCCTTCCCGCCAGTGCAAACGACGAATGGCGCATGACGAAACATCGACACTAACAGCTGCCGCACGATCTGAAGTCTTTCCTGTCTCGCTCACCACTCTCAAAAAGAAAGAACCATGAAGAAGATCCACACCACACCACTACCACTTGCCATCTCGGCCGCGATCGCTCTGCTCGGCCTGTCGAGCCCGGCGGCCGCACAGGAGAAGCCGAAGCAGGAAGCCCTGCTTTTCCTGATCGCCGGCGACAAGAACGCCGAGGGCCAGGCAGCCTTCTCGCAGGAGACGAACACGAAGGCGGGCCTCGAGGCCCTCTGGCCCGTCATGCCGGGCAGCACCGCGGCGGACATCGGGCTGCCCGTCAACAAGGAGGCGTATCCGAACAGCTTCATCTGGAGCTTCGCCAACAACGGATTCGAGCCGCTCACCCCGGGCGCCAACCTGCTGGCCGATGTGAGGCGGCGGGGCCGGCCGGTGGGCGACCCGAACCGCCACGGGGTGGAGCTGCCGCTGGCCGATCGCCTGCAGAAGCAGTTCCCCGGCAAGGACATCTTCTTTCTCAAGGTCGCCGAGGAGGGCACGGCACTCCACAACGAGTGGAAACCCGGCGAGGGAGCCATGTACAAGAAGCTGATCGACGCCTACGGGAAGGCGGCGGCCGATCTCGCCAAGCGCTATGCGGACGTCAAGGTGCTCGGCCTGTATTGGGATCAGTGCGAGGGCGAGATGGACCTCCAGTCCGGCATCGAGCCGATGAAGGCCTACCCCGAAAACCTCGCGGCGTTCGTCAAGGCGATACGGGCGGACACGAAGCAGCCCAAGCTGCGAATTTTCGTGCTCAAGCAGATGTTTCACAAGGTTCAGCCTGGCTGGCAACCGGTCGTAGCCGCCCAGCAGGCCTTCTGCCTGAAGGATCCCGACGGCATCCTCATCGACATCGACCGCGGCCGCCACGGCATGAACATGAAGTTGTGGTCATGGACGAACAACTGGACGTCACTTGGCAGCAAGGGCTACGCGGCCATCGCGGACCGCATCGACTCGGAGGTGATGCTCGCCGGGAGGGAGGCCAAGAAGCTCAAGGATGGCTCCGAGAATACAAAACGCCCCGCGATCGTGTTCCTGATCGCCGGGCAGTCGAACGCGGGCGGCACCGCCACCCTGACGATCGCGCACCGCAAGGCGAGCGGCTACCAGAACTACTGGCCGGCCGATCCCGAGATTGCGGGAGAGAACTGCGGCCTCCCGGTGGCCGACGAGGCCTACGCGAACTGCCATGTCGCGATGAACAATCCGAATTTCAAGCCCATCGCGCCCACCACTGAGACGAAGGCTGCCGAGGCCGCGTTCCCAACGCAGGGAACGAGGAAGCGCGACTACCGCCACGGCATCGAACTGCCGGCCGCCTATCGCCTGCGCAGGCAGTTTCCCCACAACGACATCTACGTGATCAAGGTGGCGGGGGGCGGCAAGAATCTTCATCACCATTGGAATCCCGACGTCCGCAACGAGTTTTTCGATCTCTTCATGCGATCGGTCCCTCCCGCGCTCTCCCAGCTCGCCGGAAAGTACCCGGAGGTCCGCGTCGCCGGGCTCTATTGGGACCAGGGAGAATCCGACACCGGCCCGAAAGCGAATCTCTACGAGGGGATCTTCCGCAAGTTGATCTCGCGGCTGCGCACGGACGCAAAGCTGCCCGAGCTGAAAGTATTCGCCCGCAAGCACATCTACTACCACCACCGGCCCGGAGGGGGCATCGTCAACAAGGCGCTGGCCACCGTCGCGGCGGAGGACCCCAACGCGTACCTGCTGGACATCGACCTGGGCGCGGACGTCGACAACGAGCCGAACTTCGACGCCTGGAGCTGCACCTTTCGCAACATTCACCTCGGCAGCAAGGCCTTTGTGGAACTCACCCGGCTGATTTTCGACGAGTACATTCCCAACGCCGGGGTGGAGGATTTCCTGCTCTACAAGCCTTAGTGTAGGCCGTCCAACAGCCTGCACATTATGGAGAGGATGGTTTTTTGAGAAAGTCAGCCACTGCGTGGGGCCGGGTTGAGACGGATGCGATCGTTTTCCCAACTTCCGCGTTGCTCCTCGGTCACGAATCCCGATTCGTTCCTTCGTCGCGCCTTGAATTTGGAAAAAATCTCGCATCCCATAATGCACATTCTGTTGGCCGGACTACACTAGCGAAAACACCATGAAGAGAATCATCGTAGAATCGCAGGTTCCCTTCCCGGCCACTGACGGCGGCATGTCGCCGCATCACGAATGAGGAGAATGATGATGAAAAAGACAGATGTTATCTTGTGCGTTTTCGCTGCCGTGGCCCTGCCTGGCCTCTCTGGTGCGGCCCGTGGCGAGGACCGCGTGGTCCATGTCGCGGTCCGGGCCGACAGCGAGCATCCCGGCATGGAGGCCTTCCGGTTGATGGACGGTAATCCAGGGACGATCTGGAATTCGCTCTGGAGGCCGCGCGAGGCGATGACCGACCTGCCCCACGAGATCGTGGTCGACCTGGGCGAGCCGCGCGAGATCACCGGCTTTACCTATCTCCCGAGGACGGATGGCAGCGACAACGGCACCATCGTGGAATACGAGGTCTACCTGAGCGACCGGCCCGAGGCGAAGAAGCCCCTTGCCGCGGGAACGCCCGTCGCCAAGGGCATCTTCGAGAAGAAGAAGGGCGAGAACGTGGTGACGTTCGCCGCCCCACGAAAGGGGCGCTACTTCCGGCTGCGGGCGCTCTCCGACGTGACCGGGAATGCCTCGTGGGCAGGCGGCGCCGAGTTGACCCTTCACGCGGAGGGCGTGAAGTTCGTGGGCGAGCCCTGGGCCCTGGCCACGGGCGACCTCCGCTTGCCCAAGGTGCTCGGAGACCACATGGTGCTGCAGCGGGACGTCCCGCCGGTCATCTGGGGCTGGGGCGCGAAGGGCAACGAGGTCACGGTGGCGCTGGACGGCGACAACACCGCCACTGCGAAGGTCGACGACCGGGGCGCCTGGAGAGTCACGCTGAAGGCCGTCAAGGCCGACGGCAAGCCGCACAAGCTGGTCGTCACCCAGGACACCGACGAGGGCGAGCAGACCGTCGAAGTGGAGGACATCCTCATCGGCGACGTGTGGGTCGGCTCCGGTCAATCGAACATGGAATGGGGCCTTTCTCGGACAGAGACGGCCGGCAAGTCGATCGCGGAGGCCAACCATCCGAAGATTCGGCTCTTCCACGTGCCGCGGGTCCAGTCCGGATCGCCGGCCCGGGACGTCAATGCGGTCTGGCGGATCTGTTCGCCGCAGACCGTCCCCAACTTTTCGGCGGTCCTCTACCACTTCGGAAAGCGGCTTCACCAGGACCTCGAGGTGCCGATCGGCCTGATCAACTCATCGTGGGGCGGCTCGCCCATCGAGCCGTGGACAAACGCCGGGGGCAGTTCCGGCGGGATGTACAACGGCATGATCGCGCCGCTGGTGCCATTCCCCATTCGCGGTGCCATCTGGTACCAGGGAGAGACCAACGTCATCAACAGGAACGGCTTCACCTACTTCGACAAGATGAAGGCCCTCATCGAGGGCTGGCGGACCGCGTGGGGCTCGGAGATTCCGTTCTATTTCGTGCAGATCGCGCCGTGGAATGGCGGGCATTACCAGCCCGGGCAGTTGCCGGCGCTCTGGGAAGCCCAGGTCGCCAGCCTGAAGATCCCGAAGACGGGCATGGCCGTCACGACCGACATCGTCCACAACATCGCCGACATCCACCCGGCCAACAAGCGGGACGTCGGCAAGCGGCTGGCCCTCTGGGCCCTCGCCAGGACCTATGGCGTGGAAGGCCTCGTTCACTCGGGACCGCTCTACAAGTCGATGAAGGTGGAAGGCGACAAGATCCGCATTGGGTTTGCCCACACCGGCGGCGGGTTGATGTCGCGCGACGACAAGCCGCTCAGCGAGTTCCAGATCGCCGGCGCCGACGGCAAGTTCGTTCCGGCCACCGCAACGATCGATGGCAAGACGGTCGTCGTCGCGTCAGGGCAGGTGCCGTCGCCCACGCAGGTCCGCTTCGGCTGGCACAAGACGACCAACCCGAACCTCGTCAACAAGGAGGGCCTGCCGGCCTCGCCGTTTCAGACCGAGGGCTGGCGGGGGGGCACGGGAGAATGAGGAAGGAACGTCGCAGATTCCGATCCCTCGGGGAAGATATGATTGCGGTGCATTTGAAGACCGGATAAGGACGGACTGGTAAGTCCATCGGACATCGAGGTCGGTCGGATTACTATTGTTACTATTGTAACTGTGAATTTGCGAATCTAGCATTGAAAAAGAGGAGACGACAATGAAAGGAATACTCGCAGCATCAATCATCTTACTCACGTGTGCAGGCGCCCCCGCCGAGGAACTGTGGGTCATCAAGGACGGCGTGCTGAACACGGACGGGATCGACTATTTGGGGCCGAGCCCCAACAAGAAGGACCCTCTCACCGCCGAACGTCCCTACATCCCCGGCCAAGGATTCTGGAACAACTGGCACCATTGCGGCGGAACAACCCGGAACGGCCTGTTCGAAGTCCCGCTGAAGGTCGACGGGCGCCACAATCATGCGCGATACCTGACGGCGAAATCGGCCCTCGGTGACTGCGAGTTCAAAGTCGTCTTTTCCTGTACACAATTAAATTCGAAAGGCGGGAAACCGAATGTCGTCATCGACGATCGTGGTTATGTGAAGTTTTCCGGCGACGGCAGTCGCATCTTGATGAACTCGGATGGCACCCCTCTGCCGCTGAAGACTTTTGAGGCGCCCTGCGAGGCCAACGTGTACGACGGCAATCTGCACTCGATCGCGGTCCGGCGCGAGGGCGACAGGCTCTCGTTCTACTACGACGGCAAGCAGGTCAACGAGCAAGCGATCGATCCGGACGTTAATCTCCGGATCTGGTTCGATGCGTTGGGGACCACCCTGAAGATCAAAAGTATTGTGCTCACCGCGGAAGAGCTTT
>CAUZKZ010000298.1:0-6948 GCA_963580345.1 Verrucomicrobiia bacterium
TGCTCCCGGACAACTGGGCCACCGACCACAAAGCCGCTCAAGCTTCGGACGAGATCCCGGCCGCCGCATAATCACACCCTGCTCCGATCTTCCACCAAATCCGCATCGGGTTGGTCGGACGCTTACGAACAGACTGCCATAGCACTCGACGTTGTCCACCCATGCCTCGACGTCGAGATCGAGGCGCTCCAGCACTGGGCGCAAGTCGTGCGAGAGTTGTCCGCGCTTGTCGGCGCGGAGCTGGCGTCCGGTCCAGTCGAGTAATTCGAGATACCGTTCTTCGCTCAGATGCGCCAGCAGTGGGGGCGGGTCGGCAGTCGCCGGTTGGGGCGCGGGCTTTCCGAGAGGGATGCAGGCTCCCTCACCCGAAGCGCTTAGACCGTTGTCGTTCTGGCTCTCCGGAAGCGGTCGTCCGATGGGGGCCAGCCAGTGGTCACGTTTCGACTCGGCCATGGTCTGCGCGATGAGTTCGACTTGCGGCGGGGTCGGGTTCTGCGGGGCGCGGGCGAGCTGCTGGCGGGCCTTGCACGCGGAGGCCCGGTCCTGCGCACTGGTGAAGTCGCTCTGCTCGAGAGTGGCGGCAATCCCCGCGCGGACGGGATTGAGATCGACGTAAGCCATGCAGGCCAGGGCGGCGCCCTCGTCGTCGAGTTTCTGGCATTTGAAGCGGCCCTCCCAAAAGCGTCCGGTGCAGTCGTCCTCGCGGTTGGCGCGGCGCGCGATCGGTTCGTTCAGACAGCGCATGAACCAGCTCAGGTCGGCCAGCCGGGCCCGGCAGGTCGCGAGCTTTTTGGGATCCTGGCACAGGGTTCGGATGGTGGCCTCTTCGGGCGGGCGGCCCGGTTTTCCGCCCTTGCCGGGGAAGAGCCACAGCCAGCGACGGGCGACTTCCTCCTCCTCCCAGGCGCCGACCCGACCGGGCAGGGTGCGCACCACAACGTGCAGATGGTTGGACATGACTGCGTAGGCGTGGACCTCCACGGCGAAGAGCTCCGCCAGCTCCCGCAGCCGGTCGCGGATCCAGGCCCGGCGGTGTTCGTAGTTCTGACCCGAGTAAGAGTCCCGGCCGCAAAGAAAAGCACGGCGCACGCAGCGCGAAACGCAGTGGAAGACCCCGCTCTTGGCGGGATCGACAAGCAGCCTGCGGGGCGTCGCCATGAGTAAAGAATGTTCTTATGAACACTTTCGGCAAGGAGAAATTGAGTGGAAATATGGGTGTCTGCGATTCCGTCTTCTGCGATTCCGTGGGTGTCTGCGATTCCGCGATGCCGTCCTTCACGCTCTACGGAATGCCGCAACGGCATTGAAGACACGAAGCCTCCCTCACCGGATGCCCTCACTTCTCCGAGCGGACGATAAACTCACTGAACTTCGCCCAGAGCGGTGCTTTGGGATCGCCGTTCAAAGCGAAAAGGCCGACCTTCACGGTGTCCACCTTGCCGGGGAGGGTGGTTTCCCCGTGGGCGGTCCAATCCTTGGCATCGGGGGCCTTCACCATGGCGGTGACCTTGCCATCGGCGATGTCGAGGCGCAGGAGCATGGGGCCTGCGGGGAAGGGAATCTTCTTCACGATCTTCGGCTGGGCGGCGCTTTCCAGCACCAGGGTGCAGGACTGGCCGCCGTACAACTCGCGGTCGAACTTGATGTAGTTATCGTCATCGACGTAGAGGATCAGCCCGGCTTGCTCGTACTCTTTGACGGGAGTGAAATCGAGAATGACTTCGACGGAGGACTTCGCCCCGGGGAGGGCGCGCAGCAGGATGTTCTGGGTCCCCTGGTTCGCGGAGCCCCAGATGTTCGAGGGCTGCGAGAGCAACTCGAGGCGCCCGTCCACCAGCCGCCAATCCTCCTTGTCCTCGCGGACAAAACTCCAGCCGTCATCGAGTGCGGCCCCGAAGTCCGCTTTATAATCCTCCGCCGGTGCCCGTAGATGGGTGATGATGAGGGCTACGGCGGAAAGGATGAGGATGGACGTTTTCATGACGATTCAGGGGGGCAGCTTGATTGAATCGCACCCGGAGATCCAGCCTTTCCCGACGCCCGCGGGCATCCCGGGCCAGGGGGGCTGCCGGGGGCTGCCTCGGGCCCTTTTTACTGACCTCTCTGTACCCGGTACCCCCTCTCTACCCGTCCCTCGGTACCCTCTAAAAACAGGCAAATGCGGAGTGACGGACTTGAACCGCCGATTCTATCCCAAGCGTCTGGAGAAATCCTGAGGAGTGTTAGAGGACCTATTTCTAGGAGTTTTGGGACATCTCGGGATTTCCTGGAATCTAATTGACTGCTAGCATCCTGCTAGCATACGCTCACGCATGGTTTCGCTCTACCGTAAGAAGTCGCCGGTGACTGGGAAATACCTCCCCTCCTACTACTGCTTTTTCCGTGTGCCGGACGGCAATGGAGGCGTTCGCCAAATCCACCGTTCCACGAAGCAGCGCACCAAGGGCGACGCAGAGAAAGCCGCCCGAAAATTCGAAGAAGGGGCGTTGCGAGAGGCGGGAGCGGGCAACGAGATGAGCGCCGCCATTCTAGGCAAGCTGAAGGAGGCGGGCGAGCTTGCCATGCGGAGCCGCCTGAATCCGGCTCACGCCCGCCGCATCATCGGCGAGATCATGGGGCTACAGCGCGAGGGCGAGTCCCTCGCAGAGTTCACTGTGCGCGGCTGGGTCGAGGATTGGATCAAGGAGAAGGAGGGCACCACCGCACCGACCACCGTCCAGTTCTACCGGGCCACCACCAACCTGTTCCTCGACTTCCTCGGGGCCAAAGCGGATTCGCATTTGGAAGCGGTGACCACCCGCGACATCCGCGACTTTCGGGATTCGCTTCGGGCCAGAGGGAGGGCCGCGAAGACCGCCAACCACAAGCTGAAGGCCCTCCGTTCCCTGTTTGGTGATGCGGTCAAGCAGTCCGCCCTCCTTCAGAATCCCGCGCTCGCCATCAAGGCCCTCGCCGAGACCGATTCCGTTGCCCGTGAGCCCTTCACGCGGGAGGAGGTGGCCAAGCTGGTCAAGGCCGCCACGAGCGAGGACTGGCGCGGGGTGATTCTCCTGGGAGCCTTCGCTGGGCTTCGGCTGGGCGATGCCGCAGCCCTTAAGGCGGGCAATGTTGATACCGGCAAGTGCCTGATTCGATTCACGCCGAGCAAGACCCGCCGCAAGGGGACCGTGGTCGAGATCCCCATGCACTCAGAGTTGGTGGCCTTCTTCAACCGCAATAAACCCTCCCCCTTCGCGGCCACCCCTCTTTCCCCCTCTCTGGTGGAGTTCAAGACCGGATGCCGGGGCGGGCTGTCAGAGCAATTTCGGGAAATCATGGAGGCCGCCAAGATCGACCGGTTCCTCACCCGGTCCACCAAGGACGGGGCCGCGAGGGATACGGCCAAGCGGAGTTTTCACAGCTTGCGTCACACCTTCACCACCTGGTTGGCGAGTGCGAGCGTGCCGGAAGAGGTGCGCCGAAAGATGACCGGGCACACATCCACGGCTTCTCACCAGAAATACACCCACCACGAACTGAAGACTCTCAAGGGGGCGGTGGAGAAGCTGCCGGGATTGGATGGCAAGAAGAAGCGGGAACGTGGCCGATGATACCGAAGATCATCATTGCGAAGGGCCGACATGACCCATCTCAGTCGGTAACCGTAGCCGAGAGCATGTCCCCTGGACTGGCTAACCCATTTATCAAGGAGGGGGGATCAGGGGCATGGATGGTAGACATCGGAGACGGTCTGCGGACGCATGACAGGGTGGTATTCTTTGGAGCCTTGTTTTTGGGAGAGTTTCGAAAGAAGACTTTCAAGGAAAGCCTGATTGGCGAGCCACACCGTGCTTTGAACCAGGGCTTTATTCTTAGCACCGGCGAACAATACGAGGTCCCCCACGCTTTTCCTGAACTGGCGTTGCAGATTCCACATGTAGAATCGGTAGATTACTGTGATCCCGCCGACTTTGAGTTTAGCGAAGAATCGGCAACAGCGATGCTGCGGGTGGTCGGGCGCTCCCTGATCGTAAAAACGTCTTCCAAGTGGGACAAGACCCTTGGGTGCCGTAAATGGGAGTGGGACGTGAGGTTCAGCAAGGCCAGCCCTTTAAATCAGCGAGACCTATACCTTTCGTTCTTCTGGGACAGAATGCAGTCCCACGATAAGACTGAGGACGAGTTCGCCGAGTATCTCAGCCGTTTCCCTTGGATGGCGGGCATGACTTTTAAAGCCGTCGGCGAGGCGGCTCGGAAGTTGGGGTTGTATAAGCAAGGCCCTAAGCTGGTCCGGAGGTGAAGAAACCAATGTCTCTAGGTTTGCCCTAAAACCTGGAGACATTCGGGCCCTTTTCTCTTTTCGCACCCCTCTGGAGCCTCGCCATAGGCGGACGTTGCTAGCGCATAATGACGCTATGCAACTTGGTTGTAATTCTCCAACGAAAACGGCGGGCCATGAGTCATTCCAACCGGAGTGGCTGCGGGTTCCGGCAGCAGTCCAACAATTCGGTATCAGCCGAACGAAGCTGTACCAACTCGCAGGCGACGGAAAGATCCGGAGCGTGTCCCTCCGAGAAGAAGGACAGGTAAAAGCAACTCGGCTTTTCCATGTGGGAAGTCTACGGAGTTACATCGAATCTTTTGAGAAGGGAGCTTGCTAAGATGAGAGCAGTGAAATCTCACACGGTTCGAGTCGCCGATGGCGAAACCACTACCTTGGAGGGCTACGGTCGCCGCCTCGCAATCCTCGCCATGTGCACCGAGTGCCTGGGCTGGGAAACCCACCCGAGGGACTGCACTGCCACCCTCTGCCCGCTCTATCCCTTCCGAGGGAGGACGACCCTCACGAGGAAGGCTCAATCACCCGCCTTAAACGGGGGTGAAACGGGTCAGTTAGCGCTCCAAAGGAGTTCCCAGGGTGACGAGCCCAGCGCCGCCAACAGAACGGCAATCACCCCCTAAGAAGATGAAAGCCCCGCGAGTGACCGCGAGGCTCCGCATCGAAATCGTTCTAAGCGATGCGGCGACCGTAGCGGAAAAACCGAAGGAGTCCAAGGAGTATGTTCCGAGTTGGACCGAGCACATAGCCAACCCGAGGCCCGTAGAAGCCTGGAGCGTGCGGAGGGCGCGAAAGCAATGAACGCGACGGCAACCAAGCGCACCCGCCGCGCGAAGACGAAACCCGTCGACCTCGCCGCAGAAATCAATCGCCGCCACGAGGAGCTTGTCAGACTGGCGCGAAAGACTGTGGAAATGGCAATCGCGATCGGCGGCTTGCTGGAGGAGCAAAAAGCGAAGCTGAAGCACGGCGAGTTCGGACCTTGGTGCAAAGAGCACCTGAGTTTTAGCGACAAGACGCGGGCGCGTTACATGAACCTCTACCGCAAGCGGGATGAGATCCTCAAAATTGTCACAATGACAAATTTGAGCCTCACCGACGCCTACCGATATCTCACCGACGGCGATGCCATCATGGAGGAGTTCTATGCGCTCGACGCGGAGGAAAAGGCGTCGCTGGCGTCGCGGGGGACGCCTGAACTGCCGTTGCTTGAGCAAGAGGAGGCGAAGGCGCTACGGAATGCTCAGGAGAAGGCGGTGATCGCGCGATGGGATGCGCGGGAGGCAGCCCGGAAGGCAGAGATGGCGGCTGCGGACCCAGAGCCGCGAGTGACGCGCCCGAGCTACCGTGACCAGGGGCGCTTTGCGCTAGTCTGGCGCGAATTCGGGCGCCTGCATTGGCTCTGCCGATTGAAAAGCGTCCATTCCGAGGACGAGCAGGATTTGCGCGATGCCCTTGCCGTCGAGCTTTTCAAGTCGGGCGACACGCCCGAGCGGCTCCTGCAGGACATTCGAGACGCAGTGGCCTTTCTGGAAGAGGTGCTCAAGCGAGGCACCACCAAGGAGGCGCATCTGTGCCCAAAGTGCGAAAAGCAGATGCACCACCGAGCCAGTCCGCTTTGCGTGAACTGCGACCAACTCAGCACGATATGAGCGACAAGCCGACAGTCTTGATCGACGAGGAAAACGAGCGTGCCTTGGTTTCCGCCGCGGTCCAATCCGATGAAAATTGGGAGAGCTTTAACCGAGAATTCGACGTCGCCGAACTCGGGGACTGCGTGGCCAGAACCGTCGCAATGACCGCGCAGGAGATGGAGGCGCGAGGGGAAACCGTCGGCCCCGACGAGCTCCGCCCCCGCCTTTACGCGGCGCACAAGGACAAGCCCGACTTTCGCGCCGCGTGCGTCCAAGCCGCGGATTGCGGCGTTGCGGCGCTATACGAGAGCTATGCAGGACCTGTCCAAGACTCCATCGACCGGCGACGAGAGTTTGCCAAACTTCAGGCCGAGCGGCGACACCACGAGGAACTCGAGGCGGCGATCCTCGACCCGCGGCGACGGGACTGGCGAGCCCTCCTGCCGGAATTGAATGGCAGGAAGAACGACCTCTCATCCGACCCTTTCCTCTGCCATGATGTTTTCGCTTTGTCCGCGTCCTGCGATGCTGGGCAAGTCCTGCTGGGCAATGAGTGGCTGCGGCGCACCGACCAGAATTCGCTCGTCAGCATGGCGGGGACCGGTAAATCGGTGGCCGCCGATGGCGGGGCGATGCTCTGGTCGGCGGGGTTGCCCTATCTCGGCATTCAGCCGGCGGAACCGCTGCGGGTGGCGCTCTTCGTGAGTGAAGACGACCGGGTGACGATCGGACAGCAGCGGGAGGGGCTTCTGGCCTATTCCGGCGAAGTCCTGGGGCGCGGGCTGACCGCCGAGGAACGGGAGCTGATCCGTGAGAACCTGCTGATCGACTTCAGCCGCGAGCACGTCGGGGAGGACTTTGTTCCGAAACGGTTGGAGCCGGTGGCGGCCGACCACAAGGCCGACCTGGTGATCATCAATCCGCTGCTGGGCTACGTCGGAGGAAATTTGGTCGAGCTGGGATCGAAGATGCTCCGGGGCGACCTGCTCCCCGCCC
>CAUZKZ010000299.1:0-6912 GCA_963580345.1 Verrucomicrobiia bacterium
TGCCTTACTCATGCGAAGAAGTTTGGCACGCTGACTGGCGGTCAACTCGATCACTTGGGCCACTCTCATACTACAAGTATAGTAGTTTCAGATTAAAGGTCAATCTGTAAGGCGGACTACACTAGCATTCTCTTGATAGCCTTGATCAATCGTAGACATTGAGCGCTCCCCCAGGGGGCGTCTCGCAAGGAAGATTCTCTGAGGGGCGAACAAACCGGCGCTCGTTACGACACGATCTTCCGCAGCTCCTCCGCAGTCTGCAGGACCTGTCCCGCGATCGAAAAATCGCAACAGGCCGTGATGCGGTTTGGGATTGCCACGGTGGGCATCCCGGCGGCGCGGGCGGCCTTGATCCCGTTGACGGAATCTTCCACCACCAGGCAGTGTGGCGACTCCAGGTCCAGTCTCCGCGCGGCTTCGAGATAGAGGTCCGGGGCGGGCTTGATTCGTTCCGCGTCGCCGCGGCACACAGTGGTGTCGAACTCGTCATAGAGCCCGATCTTTTTCAACCAACCGTCCACCCAGCGGTGCGAAGAACTCGACACGACTGCGAGCTTGAGTCCGGCCGTCCTGGCGGCGGTTACAGCCTCCGTCACGCCCGGCATGGGCCCCGATCCCTCCAGGTTGGTCTCGATTTCATTCTGGCGCACCTGGTCGATTTGGTGCCAGTCGAAGCTGTTGCCGGTCAATTCCTCGAGGTGGGTCTTGGGCGACCAGGTCTCGAAATCGGTTCCAATGCACTGGTTGTAGGTCTCGAGCGGGAGAGAATGCCCATGGTCCCGGAACGTCTGGTGCCAGGTTTCGTAAATGGCCCACTCCGTATCGACAATGACGCCGTCGAAGTCGAAGAGGAGGGCGCGGAGGGGGACTCGGCTCATGGACGCATGTTATCCCTGCACGAGGGGCGGCGGGGGTTGCCGGCCGGGGTCCGGCTTCGGATTCGTCACCATGAAGACGATGCCGAGAACCAGCAACACCAGTCCCAGTGCCATCACAATTCCACCCAGCACCACGTTCAGTCCGAACTTGGCCATCCCGCTCAGGAAGCTGCCCTGCGTCAGGGAAAAGATCCGCTGGTCGCCGGCCGGGTTCCCGATTTCCAGGACGTGGCTTCCGGCGCGATTCGGCTCGAAGGTCCCCACGCCCACCGACTGCCGGCTTCCGGTCGACAGGGTGGTGTGGGCCCGGCTCGGGGCGAGAGGAATGATGACCCCATTCGACTCGCGCCGCAGTGCGTAGCTGAATCCGGAGGGGACGTTGACGTCGTTGGTGACGGTCTTTCCGTTGTGGATCGAGTAGTGGTCGTGCCACAGGGTGTAGGTCCCGGGCTCCTCGATCCCGACTCGCACCTGGCCCGGCGACTCCACCACCGCGATGGCCTTGAACTGCCCGATGAAGGGAAAAATTCCGGAGATGAGAATTCCGATTCCCCCCAGCAGCGCCACGATCCCGACGGCGAGGAAGAGGACTCCTTTTCGGCTCTTTGCCATCAGGTCGAGAAGAGGGGCGAGGTGAACAGGAGCGCCTGGGCGCCAGGAGTCGGGGCGGGTCGTGTCATGGTTTCCGTTCCCCTGCTAACACCGCTCCCCGGCCGTCGCAAGTTTTGCTCGCACCCCCGCGGTTCGATTCCGAGGATAGGGAATGCGTTTGCTCCTCGTCCTTATCGCAGCCACCGGCGCCTCACCTCTCTTTGCTGCCCCGAAACCCGAGGTGGGTGGTCCCGATCTCGTGGTTCCGTATCGCCGGACGGATCAGGCCGAATTGAGGCTCGAGGTCTTCCGGCCCGCGGGCTGGAAGGCGTCGGATCGCCGACCTGCGGTCGTCTTCTTTTTTGGCGGCGGCTGGGTGGGAGGATCGACGAAGCAGTTCCATCCGCAGGCCACCCACTTGTCGAAGCGCGGCGGGAGGCCGCAGCTACAGTTCCCTGATTCGGATGGCGCGGAACCAGACCATGCTGCCGTGGTCCTGCAGCATAATGGGCCCTTTCGGGTTGGCCGCGAAGCCTGCCAGGTTCGCGAACTTGCTCTTGGCGACCGCGGCCTTCCAGGCGGCGGTGCCCACCGTGATATCGACCACTTTGCGGCCGTTGAGGAAGTGGCGGATGTGAGAACCTTTCACCACGACGCGGCTCCGATTCCACTTCCCGACGGGGTTGGGATCCTTGCCGGCGGGATCGGGTGCCACCAGATCGTAGAGCGAAGCAGTGGACCCTTTTCCGGCGGATTTCCCGCCATCGTCGAGGACCTGGTACTCGGGTCCAAGCATTCCGCGGCCATCCACCTTGGCCATGCGGTATTTCACGCCGCTGTTGCCCCCGGGGGCGATCTTCCACTCGAAGATCAGTTCGAAGTCGCCGTACTTCTTCGCGCTGTAGAGGTTGCCGCCGCCCTTGCCGGTGAGGTGGAGGACTCCATCCGCCACCTTCCAGGTGCCGGGAGAAACCGCCTTGCCGTCGCCATCCACCCAGCCTGCCAGGGAGTCGCCGACGATGAGGGCGTGCCATCCGGCGGGCGTGTCGGCCAGGGCCGGCAAGGTCAGGAGGCCGGCCAGGAGAGTTGTGAGGGCGAGGATTTTCATGGTCATTTGAGTTTACCGTCACGGCCGCGTTCGCTTTCAAAGATCGCGACGAGTTCCTTGAGTTTCTCCAGGTTCTGTCCGGCCAAGTTGCTCGTTTCTTGGGGATCCCCCTTGAGATTGTAGAGTTCCCAGGTGAAGGCCTTGAAGTTGCTCTTTCCCGGGCCGTCTGACCGGATTTTCCAGTCGCCGTGGCGCAGGCCGACCTGTCGTCCCCGGTTCCAGGTCGTGTAAATGGTGCGCGGTCTCGAGGGGAGGCGTCCTGCCTGGAGATTGCCCGCCATCTGCCGACCGTCGACGACCAGTTCCGGCTTGGGCCGGACCTCCGCCCACTCGAGGAGGGTCGGAAGCCAGTCCACCGCGTGCATCGTCAGCTCGCACTTGCCCGGATCGAGCCGCTTTTTCCAATGCACGAAGGCGGGAACGCGGATGCCGCCCTCATAGCTCGTCGACTTCCCGCCCCGCAGCGGCTTGTTGGAGGAGAATCCCGGCTTCAGCTTCGGATCGGGTTTCGGATAGGCGCCCCCGTTGTAGCCGCCTTCCACGCCCCCGTTGTCGGAGGTGAATACGATGATGGTGTTGTCGTAGCGCTTCGTTTCCTTGAAGACCTCCACCAGGCGCCCGATCGCATCGTCGAGGTGTGAGACATAGGCCGCGAAGTGCCGCCGATCCGGGTCCTCGAAGTGCTTGTTCCTCTCGAACCACGTCCGGTCCTTCTCGGCCAGCGGGGTGTGCACAGCGTGGTAGGGCATGTAGCAGAAGAGCGGGTCGCCCGAGGGCTGCGCCTTCACCCAGCGGATCGCCTCGTCAGTGCAAAGTTCGAGGGAGTGGCCCTCTTCCGTCACGAACTCGTGATTGCGGTGCCAGGTCGTGCTGTAGGCCGGTCGGTTGAGACGGTAGCGGTGGTCCCAGATTCCGCACGCTCCTGCCAGCGAGCCGTAGCTGTAGTCGAAACCGAACTTGTTGGGGCCCCACTTGGGCAAGGAGCCAAGGTGCCACTTTCCGAACAGGCCGCACCGGTAATTCCGCGTCTTGAGCAGCTTCGGGAGGGTGCGGGTGTGGAACGGGATGGCCTGCTCGTTGCTCGCAACGGTGCAGTGCGGACCGAAGCGACTGGGGTAATTTCCGGTCAGCAGCGCCACGCGGGTGGGGGTGCACTGCGGCTGCACGTAGTGCCAGTCCAACTCAATCCCGCTCTTCACCAGGGTGTCCAGTCGTGGAGTCCGAATCTTGTCGTTGTGCCAACCGACATCGTTCCAGCCCAGGTCATCGGCGACCAGGAACAGGATGTCGGGGTATCTGTTCTGCGCTCCGAGCTGGGCGGGAAGGAGCAACAGAAGGCAAATCGCGGCCGGTCTCATGAGGAAAATCCTTCGCCGATTCCGTCCAAATGGAAAGCGCGGAAGCAAGGGATCGTAGATCCAGCTCCAACCGGACGGAGGGAAGAACAACCGACTCAGGGCATCGCTGGCGCGACAAGTCGCTTCGTGATCCGCGGACCGTCCGGTGCAGGTAGAATCGTAAGGGTATATGGAATGAAGTGACAGCAGGGGTCCGAAGGAAGGGGGATTTACGGGTTCCGGATCCGGCCGGGGGAAGGATGGGGTGACTCGCAGGTTACCCGAACCTGTGCCCTGTCGGCACCCTAACTTGCGGGCCGATGCCCTAGCGCAGGTCGTCCACGATCTCGGTGAGGGAGGCGGCGATTCCACTCGCGTGCCGGCGGGCGAACGCATCGGGCTGGCAGCGATGAGGAACCATGACGGTGTACATTCCGGCGCGGATGGCGGCGCGCGTCCCGGCATTGGTGTCCTCGAAGGCGAGGCAGCGGCCGGGATCCACCGCGAGGCGCTCCGCGGCGAGGAGGTAGACATCGGGAGCCGGCTTGGGGTTGAAGACCTCGGTGGCGGAGCAGAGGGCCTGGAAGCGATCACGGATCCCGGCAAGATCGAGGCTGGCCGTGATGTCGCCGAGGCCGGCTGCACTGGCGATGGCAAGGGGCAGCCCGCGGCCCTGGAGGAAGTCGAGCAACTGCAAGGCGCCCGGCATGACCGGGAGGCCGGTGGTTTCGCGCAGGCGCTCGAACTCGCAGCGCCACGTCCGACGAATGGTGGCGAGTTCGACGGGCCCCGGCAATTCCGCCTGCAGGCTCTCGTCGATCGCATCGTCGGTCCTGCCGGCGAACCGCTGGTAGTAGTCCTCCACCTCCAGCGAGCCGCCGAGGGTGGTCATGGCGTGAATATAGGCGTGGCAGTAATGGGCTTCGCTATCGATGAGAGTGCCATCCAGGTCGAAGACGACGGCGTGGATACTTGAGAGATTGGGGAGGGAAAGCATGGAGGGGGAGGCACGGAGTTCTAGACGATGCGGGGCGATCGATCAACAAAGCGAAAGGGCTGTGGACAACACGGTATTGATGAATCGGGATTTGCAGGCCAGCCTGCCCGCGATGTCAATTCTGCTGGTGGTCCGTTATTCGGAAGAGGGCACCGGGCTGCTGGCATGGGCCCAGCGAGCCGCCGCAGCCATGGAGATGCCACTGGAGGTGGTTGTTTGTGACCCGCGGGCCGGCGGCGAGATTTCGTGGAGGAAGGAGGGTGACGACCCCCCCGAGTTCCTGCAGAGGTCCAAGACGCGATGGGGACGGGTGCGCATCGAGACCGCTCTCGAGGAGATCCTGGCCCACGCCGCGAGCGCCGGCGTGAAGATCGTCTTGACCGGCAATCGCAACCGTGGGCGCGACGCGAGCGACTCGCCGGAGCGTCGCCTGGCGCGCACGATTTTCGAGGCGGTCCCTTGTGCGGTCATCGTCCTACGGCTGCCCGAAGACAAGACGACCGGGTCGGGGCGCATTCTCGTTCCCGCCGCGGGCGGGCCGAATTCCGTGGTTTCCCTTCAGCTGGCCAGCGCGCTGGCGGGCGAAGAAGCAACCGCCTTCTTTGTGGAGCCCGCCGCGGACGACGTCTCGGAAGAAGTGGGGGCGCGTCACCTGGAAAAGGTGGTGCGCCGGGCGGGCGTCGATTTATCCGAGATCACCTGCAAAGTGGTCCTGGGCAGCCGTGTTTCCGACGAGATCCGGGCCGAAGCGGAGAGAGGCCGCTATGAACTGATCCTGATCGGGGCAAGCGACTCCCGGACGCTGCGGTCCAAGCTCCTGGGGACGGTTCCGGACCGGCTCCTGCGCGGATCCGGGGGCCTGGCGGTCGGTGTGGTGCGAGGTGCGCGGCTGGCCGGCCGGCGATTGAAGGATGCCCTTGGCCGACTCTTGCGCCTGAGCGTGCCCCAGCTTGAGCGCGAAGAGCGCATTGCCCTGGTCGATGAGATCGAAGGAAAATCACGGTGGAGCTTCGACTTCGCCCTTCTGATGGCGCTGGCCACCCTGATCGCTTCGCTGGGACTTCTCGCCAACAGTGTGGCGGTGGTGATTGGAGCAATGCTGGTGGCGCCCCTCATGACGCCTCTCATCGGCGGGGGGCTTGCGGTGGTCCAGGGGAACTGGCCATTGTGGCTGAGGAGTTCGCGTGCGGTCCTGTTGGGATTTTTCTCGGCGCTGGGAATAGGGCTGCTGGCGGGGCTCGCGGCCCGGCTGTTAGGGTTCGGACTGACCTCCGAGTTGGCGGCGCGCGGTGAGCCGACCGTGCTTGATCTCGGGGTGGCGTTTGCCTCGGGAATCGCGGCCTCCTACTGCCTGGCGCGCCCTCACCTGAGCGGCGCCCTGGCGGGAGTAGCGATTGCAGCGGCGCTCGTTCCGCCCATCGCGACGGTTGGAATTTGTCTCGCGCTTGGCGAGACCGCAACGGCCCAGGGGGCGGCCCTGCTGTTCGGAACGAACGTGGTGGCGATTGTGCTGGGTGCTGCGGCGAACTTCTTTGCGGCCGGGATTCGTGGCCGCAAGGGAGGGAAGGGGGTGTGGTCCCGGCGGCTGGTGATTGTCCTGGCGCTGGCCTGTGCCGGTCTTGTCATCCCGTTGACATCGATCCTGGTTGGCAAGGTCACGGCGCCGCGGGTGCTGGAGCGCTCCCTGTCGGACGTGGCGGAGAAAGGTGGCTATCGATTGCTCAAGTTACGCCGGTCGCGCCGGGCCGGGTCGCCGCTCGTGGAGCTTGAACTGGCCGGACCGGCGGCGCCCCCCGGCGAGCTGGTCGACGACCTGAAAAAGAAAGCCGAGGAGAGCCTCCGCAGCTCGATTCACTTGAGGGTCCGAACCCTCCTGGAAACGGAGCTGACAGGACCCTAGTGTAGCTCGCCTTACAGATTGACCTTTAAGCTGCAACTACTATACTTGTAGTATGAGAGTGGCCCAAGTGATCGAGTTGACCGCCAGTCAGCGCGCCAAAC
>CAUZKZ010000300.1:0-6900 GCA_963580345.1 Verrucomicrobiia bacterium
GGCGGTGCATCATGATCCCGGCAATGACCTCGGGGGGGAATTGGTCCTGCAGCGACTCCGGGGTTCCCTTCACGAAATCACCGAGAAGGTTGCCGACGCGGGAGGCATCGGAGGGACCGGCGAGGAAGAGGTGGGCGAGGTAGTTCAAGTGGAATTGGGAGAGATCCTCGCTGATTTCCCGGGGGTTGCAATGCTCCGCGGCCTGAGCTTTCTTCCCGGAAGCGATGGCAGACAAGATTTGGCTCAATGGGCGGCTGCTTCCCGTGGCAGAGGCCGCGATTTCGCCCTTCGATCACGGGATTACGGTGGGCAATGGAGTATTCGAGACGCTCATCGGGTATGGCGGGGTTCCTTTCGCCTTCAACCGGCACCATCAACGCCTGGTCCGGTCGGGTGAGGCGATGGGCCTGGAGGTCAGGCCGCGGGAGGAACTGCGGGAAGCCACCCTCGCCGTCCTGGGGGCCAACCAACTGACCGAGCAATTGTCGCGAATCCGGATTACCTTGACTGGCGGACCGGCCCCGTTGGGATGCGAGCGGGGCGATGCACCGGAAACTACTCTCATCGCTGCTACCCCGGCTCCGGTGATGGAGGAGATCGCCGACGTGGTAGTGGTGCCCTTTACGCGCAACGAGTCGGGGGCGCTGGTGGGCGTCAAATCGACCTCCTACGGGGAGAATGTGCTGGCCCTGACCTATGCGACGCAGCGCGGGGCGGGGGAAGCCGTCTTCGCCAACACGAGGGCAGAGCTCTGCGAGGGGACCGGATCCAACATCTTCCTCGTCTCGCAGGGAAAGCTCCTGACGCCACCGCTGGAAGTCGGATGCCTGGCCGGAGTGACACGGGCGCTCGTGCTGGAGTTGTGTGAAAAGGAAGGCGTCGAGGTGACGGAGAAGTCGGTGCCGATCACCACTCTGCACGGGGCCACGGAAGCATTCCTCACCAGCACGACTCGCGAGGTGCAGCCGATCCGTAAAGTGGATGGAAGGGAGCTGCCGCAGGTCCCCGGGGAGGTCACGGCGAGGTTGCGGGCGGCCTTTCGGGCCCTGGCGGACGCGAATGTGGACCCGTAAGGCCCCCCCGGAGGGTGCCCTGTCGGGTGATAACCCGGCTCACCACACCCTCTTCACGCCGTAGGCATCGAAGACCTCGTTCCTGCTCACGAGGGTGGCGCTGTGTTCGAGGGCTTCCGCCACAAGCAAGCGGTCGAACGGGTCGCGATGATGTTGGGGAAGCCGAGCGGTGCGCTCGAGGGCGGCGTTGCTGAGGGGGAGAAGCTCGAAACCGATCTCCTCGAGCGTGGCGACAAACTCCTCACCGAGTTCGTACGGGAGGCGCAGCTTTCCGAGTCCGACCTTGATGGCGAGTTCCCAGTTGGTGACGGCGCTCACCAGGGAGCGAGACTCGGCACTCTCGATCAGGCCGGCCGCGTGATCGGAAAGTTCCGGGGAGCCTTCAAGAAACCAGACCACGGTGCTGGAATCGAGGAGGAGGTTCATGGAAGGGCAGGGTGAAGGGGGCGCTCTTGCTCACTCCCTTGTGTAGATGCGGGACCCCGGGACGAATCCCGGGGCCCGGCAAGGCAGGGGTTGCTAGGGTGGCAGTTAAGGGGGTGGGACCTTGGTCGGTGTGAAGATGGGTGAGCAGCGGCTCGGTGAGCAGCGGCCGGGTGAGCAGCGGCCGGGTGAGCAGCGGAGTGGTGAGCAGGAATTCGGGCGCAGCATAGAAGGAGGCGGGCGGGTAATGGTGGGCAGTTGAAAAGGTCCTAGAGCGGATCGTCGAAGTCCTCGGCCATCCAGAAACCGGCGCCGCTGGCCGCTCCGCGCCGGGGACGGGCCGGGGCGGAAGAGGGCGGACGCAGTTCCGCCACGGTGCGCCCGTGCTTGGTGATCTGGTACACTTCGCCCTCCGCCATGATCTCCGCCACGATCGCGGAAAGCTTGGTTTTCGCTTCGAAGATGCCAATCCGTCTCACTGGCCAAACAAACTAGTCTAACTAGTTTAAATCGAAAAGAGAAAAGTGGAGGAAGCCACAATTTTTCTTATAAGACTGAAGATCAGGGACCTGTGAAGATCGGGGAGCTTGCCACGCGGAGCTCGGGAGACGGGATTGAACCAGATTGGATCGGAGGGTCCATGGAGGCGGCACAGAATCAGGGGCGGTCCGCGGAGGGAGGGCCGTGGTTCGAGGCGGGACGGTCGAACGGCTCGGAGGGGGCTTGAAACTGTCGGCTCAGTGGGGCGAGAAGGATGGTCAGCGCCGTGGAAACGAGGATGGCCACGACGGGCGGCCACGACGGGCGTTTGGCGAACCGGGTGGAGGCGGGCGAAGAGGGGCGGCAGCTGGCCCTGTTGCGCGAGGGCGGACAGGCAGCGGGGGGTGGCGAGGGCAGAGCCGGCGTTGACTCCGATGACCGAGATGAGAATACCCACCGCGATCAGTCCTCCGCCAAAGTCGCCGAGGAATCCGGTGGCCGCTTCGCCACGGTGAAAAGATTCGACAACCGTGATCCCATCCGGACCCCCCGAATATGGACCAGGGCGAGGGAGATGAGGGCGGCGGTCATGATGACCCGGGAGATCACGGGGCCGCCGGCCAGCGGAATGAGGGTGCTCATGGCCGTGATCAACGCGTTGGCCAGCGCGGCCGAAGAAATGACGCGGTCATCGATTGGGAGTTCTCATCGTATCGTCGGATTGCGAAAGGCTCCATCACCGAATCTCGACAAATGTGGAGGATGCGTTGCCAACAACCCGGGTTTTACTAGAGTGAACCTGTCTTGAGTGAAGAGAGATCCCGTCCCATTGGTGTTTTTGATTCCGGCATCGGAGGGCTGACCGTGGCCAGAGCAATCCACGATCTCCTCCCCTTCGAGGATATTCTTTACGTCGGGGACACCGCGCGGGTTCCTTACGGAGGACGCAGTGCGGAGACGGTTGTGGGTTACGCAAAGGAAGTCTGCCGGTATCTCAACTATCGGCGGGTCAAGTGCATCGTGGTCGCCTGCAACACTGCTTCGGCGGTGGCGCTGGAGGCGATCCGGCAGATCTGCTCCGTTCCGGTGATCGGGGTGATTGAGCCGGGTGCCGGGGCCGCGGCTCGCGAGGCGGACGGTGGGGCGGTCTGCGTGATGGCCACGCGGGCGACCATTGCGAGCGGCGCATACGAGAGGGCGATCCACGCGATCGATGCCGGGATCCACGTGGTCTCCAAGGCGACCCCGCTCCTCGTGCCGCTCATTGAAGAGGACTGGATCGATGAGGACGTGACCATGCAGGTGTTGAAAAAGTATCTTGATACGGCCGCCGTCATGGACTGCCGGGTGGTTCTGCTCGGTTGCACGCATTATCCCCTGATCCGGCACCGCATCGAAGCAGTGGCCACCGCCAGGATCGTGGACTCGGCGAATTCGACCGCGCGGATGCTGCGCGACACGCTCGAGCAGCGGTCCCTCGACGGGCAGGAGAAGCAACAGGGCCGGTTGGAGATTGTCCTGACCGATGATCAGCGAAGTTTTCTCGACATCGCCAGGAAGCGTCTCCACCTCGAGCCGTTCGCGCTCCAGGTGGTTGCGCTCGACTCCATGCATGAGCTGGTGCACGGATCGTCGCCCGCGGCCTCCTCCTTCGCTGAAGCGACGGAGGACACCTCGGTCTGACTGTCAGGACACTACGTGCGCAGCTCGGTATTGAGCCGGTTGGCAATGCGCATCCGTTTGGCGAGTTCCCGGCCCAGTCCGGCCATAATCCGGTAAGCGATGGCGGGCTCCTCCTTGCGCACACCCGCCGGCTCTTCGAAGCGGCTGCTTCCGCTGCCCACCGTGGGCATCACCGAATCGAAAACTCATCCCACCATCTCTTTCCATTCCTCGATTCTCATCCGGAGGAGTTGGAGAGAGTGGCAGCCTTGATCTCAAAGACGATCCGTCCCGGCGAGAGGTGAGACCGAACGGGGTGATTCGGAGTGTCATCGATGCACTCCGCTGCGTCGTGACCAGTAATAGCGCCGCTGCCGCTACGTCCGCAGCCGATAGTATTTCCGGTAGGCGGTGGGGGACATGTGCATGACGCTGGTGAACGCGCGAGTGAAGGAGGCGTGCTCGTGGTAGCCGAGGGTTTCCGCGATTTCTCCGACACTCATGGCGGTGCTGAGGAGGCGCTCGCAGGCGGCCGCGATCTTGGCGTGGAGGAGGAAGCGCTTGGGTGAGGTGCCGAGGTGGCTGCGGAAGCGGCGTTCGAGGGTGCTGATGGACATGCCGGCCTTGCGGGCCAGTTCATCGACACTGAGGGTCTGATCGACGTGGTCGTGCACGAAATCGACAAGCCTGGAGAGGGCGCGGTAGGGGGCGGGGAGGGGGTGGCCCTCGCGCTGGTCGAGCCGGCGGGAAATGCCGGAGGTCCCCACCAGCTCGCCCCCGGTGCTGAAAAGGGGAACCTTGGAGGTCATGCGCCACTCGATGCCGCCGGCGCGGCGGGTGACGAGTTCCATCTTGTTCAAGATGGGTTCCCCGGTCTCGAAGACGCGCTGGTCGTCGCACAGGAAGGTGCGGGCGATTTCGTCGGGGAAAATGTCGGTGTCGGTCTTGCCCAGGAAGTCTTCCGGCGGGCGCCGCACCAGGTCGCTGAAGGCCCGGTTGACGAAAACGAAGCGGCTGTCGCGGTCCTTGATCCAGAAGAGGACGTCCGGGAGGGCCTCGAAGAGCCCCAGCGCGATTTGACCCGGACGCAGGGTCCGGACAAACGACTCGAAGACCGGCAGGCCGGGCGCCCCGGGCGGATTCGGTAGTTCGGATTCAACGACCATGGAAGTCCCCCTCTGCAGAGTTGAGTTAAGTTTGGATGATCACTACCCTCGGCGGTTTCAGCAAACGTGCAACGATTTTCAACAAAAGAACGCGGCATTTCGTGCTGGTGATAAGGGGGGGCGCTTTGTAGCGTCGCGCGCCTCAGGACCCTCGGTTCTGGGTCTT
The DNA here is from genome assembly GCA_963580345.1 of Verrucomicrobiia bacterium. Lineage (GTDB taxonomy): Bacteria > Verrucomicrobiota > Verrucomicrobiia > Verrucomicrobiales > Akkermansiaceae > Roseibacillus_B. The sequence goes on from CAUZKZ010000300.1 coordinate 4,971, forward strand.
GATCGTACTCCGCAGACCATGTCAGAGCATTTCCCCGACGTTCCCAAAGTCCGCTTCGAAGGGCCGGATTCGGACAATCCGTTCGCATTTCGGCACTATAATCCCGACGAGCAGGTCGACGGGAAAAGTATGAAGGACCACCTGCGCTTCGGGGCGGCCTACTGGCATTGCATGCGCAATCCCCTGGGCGATCCCTTCGGGGTGGGCACCGCCCTCATGCCGTGGGACGACGGCAGCGATTCGCTCCACAACGCCCTGGCGCGCATTCCGGTCTTCTTCGAGTTCCTCGAGAAGTGCCAGATCGACTATTACTGCTTTCACGACCGCGACGTCTCTCCGGAGGGGGCCACCTGGCAGGAGACCCATGCGAACCTGGAGAAGGTCACCGACGCCCTGAAATCCGCGCAGGATACGAGCGGGAAGAAACTGTTGTGGGGCACGGCCTGCCTCTTTGCCCATCGGCGCTATGCGCAGGGCGCGGCCACCTCGCCCAACGCCGACGTCTTTGCCTACGCCGCCAGCCAGGTGAAGCACGCCCTCGATGCCACCTACGCGCTGGGCGGAGAGGGCTACACCTTCTGGGGCGGCCGGGAAGGATACGCTTCCCTGGTCAATTCCGACATGAAGCGCGAGGTCGAGCACCTGGCGCGCTTCCTTCACATGGCGGTCAATTACGCCGGGAAGATCGGCTTCACCGGTCAGTTCTACATCGAGCCGAAGCCTCGCGAGCCGTCCACTCACCAGTATGACTCCGACGCTGCGGCCTGTCTCAACTTCCTGAGGGAGCACGACTTGCTCGATCACCTGAAGCTGAACATCGAGACCAATCACGCCGAATTGGCGGGCCATACGATCGAGCACGAATTGGACGTGGCGGCGGCGGCGGGCGCGCTGGGATCGATCGATGCCAACCGGGGAGACCAGCTCATTGGCTGGGATACCGACCAGTTTCCGACCAATCTTTACCAAACCACCGGCATCATGTTGCGGGTCCTGAAGATGAACGAGGGCCTGGGCTTCACGACCGGCGGCCTCAACTTCGACGCGAAGCGCCGCCGCGAGTCGCACCAGCCGGTGGATCTCTTCCACGCCCACATCGGCGGGATGGATGCCTTTGCACGCGGTCTCAAGATCGCGTCGAAGATCATCGCGGACGACCGCTTTGACGAATTCGTCAGGGACCGCTACTCGTCGTACGACCGCGGGGTCGGGGCGGAGATCGAGGCGGGCACGACCGATTTCGATGCGCTGGACAGCCACGCTCTCGGGATCGATCCCCCGGTGCTGGAGAGCGGGCGCCAGGAGATGTTAGAGAATCTCCTGAACGATTATCTTTGAACCCAAGGAGGGAACGAAGAAAGTGCGGCACGGAAGGCCCGACAGGGAAAAAACCCATAAAACCCCGAGGACCTTCCGCGCTGCGTCAAGCAACCCGGCCTACCCGGTGGGACCACCGGCCATGCCAAGCTGTCAATTGATAATACGAACTCCTGAGCGGGTTCATTTCGCGAAAAAGAAAGGCGCGGGAGGAATGTCGGATAAGCCCAAAACCGGTGCATTCCTGCGCCATTTTCAACCCAGAGGTTAGCCACCAACCACTCGTCATGCCACTCGTCCTTGGTCTGGATTCTTCCACGCAAAGCGTTTCGGCGGTGGTTTTGGACACGGCCGCTGGTTCTGTAGTGCACGAAGCCTCAGTGAGTTTTGGCTCTGACCTCGCGGAGTACGGGCAACCCTCGGGCTTTATTCCAGGGGGCGAGAACGGGGAAGTGCACTCCGATCCGCTCATGTGGGTGGAGGCCCTCGAGTTGCTCATGACCCGTTTGGGGGATTCCGGAATCGATCTCTCTAACATCGCGGCGATTTCCGGATCAGGGCAGCAACACGGCAGCGTGTACCTCGATGAGTCGTTCGAGTCGGCCGTGCAGAG
>CAUZKZ010000301.1:0-6884 GCA_963580345.1 Verrucomicrobiia bacterium
CCGCGACGCCGCCGAAGGGCGTGGGGGGGAGCCGCGGGACCATTGGGAGAAGATTCTCCCCCGCAGCGTGTTGAGGCGGGTCGTGCCGACGCCCATTTTCAGCACGACGCGGTGAAGGCCATGAAGTTGGGGGCGCTCGATTATCTCACCAAGCCTTTCGATCCGGACGAACTGTTGGCGGTTCTGCGCAATGCGCGCCGCTTGCGTCGTGCCGAGCAGGAGAACGAACAGCTTCGCGAAACGATCGGCGGGACCGGCCCGGAGGTCGAGGTCGTGGCCGAGTCGGAGTCCATGCGCGAAGTGGTGGCGCAGGCCATCAAGGTGGCGACCCTCGATTCGACCGTCCTGCTCACCGGGGAGAGCGGAGTCGGGAAAGGCATGTTGGCGCGGCTCATCCACGCTCACAGCGAGCGCGCCGCGCAGCCGTTCGTGACGGTGAGTTGTCCCGCCCTTCCACGCGAGTTGTTGGAGAGCGAACTCTTCGGTCATGAAAAGGGGGCCTTCACCGGGGCGGTCCGTCGCCGGCGTGGAAAAATCGAAGCGGCCGGGGGCGGAACCCTCTTTCTCGATGAGATCGGCGACCTGCCCATCGATCTGCAACCGAAATTGCTGAACGTCCTGCAGGATCGCCAGTTTCACCGGCTGGGCGGGGAGGAGATCCTCCAGGCCGACGTGCGGATTGTGGCGGCCACCAATCTGGATCTCGACCAGCGCATGAAGGAGGGCGAATTCCGCGAGGACTTGTTCTATCGCCTGAGCGTCATCCCGATCGAGGTCCCGCCTCTGCGGGAACGGCTCGAGGAACTGCGTGGGCTGAGCGCCTCCATGCTGCAACGCATCGCGCAGGGAGGCGGCCGCAAGGGCGTCAAGCTCTCCAAGGAAGCCATGGCGGCCATGCAGGCCTACGACTGGCCCGGCAACGTGCGGCAACTCGAGAACGTGTTGGAACGTTCGGCAGCCTTCTGCGACGGCGGCACGATCGAAATGAAGGACTTGCCCGCCTCGGTGCGCGGGAGCAAGCCTTCCGGGCGGGTGCCGGCCGGGGTGGGCGGGATTGCCCTTTCCGACCTGGAACGCGAAGCGCTCATCCAGACCCTGAAGCTCTGCAATGGCAACAAGGCCGAGACGGCGCGGCGGCTGGAGATTACCGAGAAATCGGTGTACAATAAGCTGAAGCGCCACGGACTGATGTGAGGAAGGCCAAGCGCAATTGGACCGATGAGATCGCGGAGTGGCAGAAGCGGTTCGAAGCGGAGCAAGCCACGCGCCTCGAAGCGCAAGCGCGCCTGAAGGCCAAGATCGAGGAACTCGAACACGTCAAGCAGCTTCTCGCCAGCCGGGTCAAGGACCAGGGCTGGCAGCTGCAGCGCCGCGAGGAGAAGTTCAAGATCTTCTTCAACGCCTCCATGGATGGGATCGTCCTGTTGGATGGGTTTGGGGCGTTTGTGGAAGTGAACGACACCGCGGTGCGGATGTTCGGGTACCAACGCGAGCAACTCCGGGGGATGTACATCTCCCACCTCATGGCATGGCAGGTGACGGGGGCGGCCTTGAACGAGGTCCAGCAGACCGGGCATAGCCGCAGCGAATCCGAGCTGCGGCGCAGCGACGGATCGATGTTGCCGGTGGAAGTGATGTGGGGCCGCGTGAAGTTCGAGGGACGGACTCTCGTCCACGGAATCGTGCGTGATATCACGGAGCGAAGGAAGGCCCTCGCCGAAATCAGCCGCGCCAAGGAGGAAGCCGAGCGGGCCGACAGAGCCAAGTCGATGTTCGTGGCGATGATGAGCCACGAGATCCGGACCCCCCTCAACGGGATCATCGGCTATACCGAGTTGCTTCTCGATACGGAGCTGTCCGAGGAGCAGCGCGAGAACCTCAGCTTGATCCAGAAGAGCGGCGACATCCTCCTCAACATCATCAACGATCTCCTCGATTTCTCCCGCATCGAGAGCGGGCGTCTCGACATCGAAACGGTCGACTTCGAGCCGGCCGAATGCATCGAGGAAGTACTCGGATTACACGCTGCGAAGGCATCCGAGAAGGGGGTGGAGTTGAACTATGATCTGATGGAGGGCATGCCCGTGGTGGTGCGGGGCGACGTGGCGCGGATCAAGCAGGTCCTTCTCAACCTCGTTTCGAATGCCCTCAAGTTTACCTCGCGCGGCGCCGTGATGGTGAACTGCCGGGTGGTGCAGGGCCCTTTCCTGGAGTTCAGTGTAAAGGATACGGGGGTCGGATTCGACCCCGCCAAGGCCGAGAGTCTCTTCGAGCCCTTCCAGCAGGCCGATGTCTCCACCACGCGCAAGTTCGGAGGAACGGGCCTGGGACTCGCGATCTGCAAGCGGCTGGTGGAGCGCATGGGTGGCCGGATCGGCGCCCTATCCAAGGAAGGCGAGGGAGCGGAGTTCCTCTTCACGATCCCGCTCCTGGTCGGTGAAGTCAGCCCCTTTGTGCTGGCGGAGGAGAAGGGTCAGTTTCACGGCAAGCGCGCCCTCGTGATCGACGACAACGAGATCAACCAGCGCTTCATGTTCAAGCGGCTCACGGTGTGGGGCTTCGAATGTGACGTGGTGGGCAGCGGCCAGAAGGGGCTGATGCAGCTCACGAGTGCGCACTACGATGTCATTTTCTGTGACATGATGATGCCCGGGATGGACGGGCTGGAGTTTGCGCGGACGGCCCTGGAGGCGGCCGGTTCCCTGCTTCCGCCCCTCATTCTGATCACCTCCGCCCGCTTGAGCGGCGAAAAGGAACACGCTCTCGCGGCCGGGTACCGGCAGGTCCTTTTCAAGCCGGTGCGCCAGCGCGATCTGATTCGGACCCTGCACTGGGTCTTCAACCCCCGCACCAGTTACGATTTTGTTCCCACCAAGGAGCTTCACCCCGCGAAGAACAAACCGGCCGGCGACCGAGTCATCCTGGTGGCGGAAGACAATCCGATCAACGCCCGGCTCTCGACCCTGATTCTCAAGAAACTGGGCTTTCAGGCGCAGATCGCCGAGAATGGGCGCGAGGTGATCGAGAAGCTCCGCAACGGACAGAAGTTCGAGGCTATCTTCATGGACATGCACATGCCGGAGATGGACGGGGTGGAGGCCGCCTGTCGCGTGCGCGCCGGGCAGGGGGGGGATCGACCGCCAATCTTCCAATCATCGCGGTGACCGCCAACGTTCTGGAGAGCGATCGCGAGACCTGCCGCAAGGCTGGCATGAACGGATATCTGCCCAAACCACTCCGACCCGCCGACGTGGAGAAGTCGTTGCGGGATTTCGGGATCCTGGCCTGAACCTTCTGGGCGGGCCGCAAGCGCGATCCCGGGACAGGCCACCCCGTAATTCTTTCCGGGTCGGGATCCCGGAATTCGGTAATCCCTACCGTCTTTTCGGCGTGAAAGATTATATTAACGTTTCTTAATTAAAATTATTACCGGTTTGTAGTCAGCGGGTTAGAGGGTCCCGGGGCCGGGTTGGCACGGGGACTGCCTATAGGAATCGCACAACGCCTCTCCCAGATATGTTGGAACTCTCCGCCCCATCTCCCCAAATCGACGCCACCGTCGCTGGTTTTTGCTCGCGCCGGTTGGAGGTGCTGGGCGACATGCCGGTTCCCCCCCGCGGAGAAGGGCTTTCAACCACGACAGGGCTACTTGCTGGGTCCGATCGCAGTCCGTCTCGAAACAGTTCTAAAATGCAGGGTCTGTTTTGGGATGGAGGTTGCGATCGGGCCCAGAGGCCGGCTCTCGCGGCACCAGATTTCAATCCGCGGCCGATGATCGGCGCGCAACAAGTTCATTACACCAGCGGGACTGACTATCACGCTGGTGGCCATAGCAGAATATGTCCGGGTGGTAGCGGACAATAGTTCGACTGACAAGGCAAGGTAAGGGAGGCGCCAGGGTTTAAGATGTAAAAACTGGCGCCTCTTCCTTGTACCGGGAAAGGCTTGATGGCACTTGTGAGTCGGGATTTGGGAGGGTTCTGGACTTCCCCGTGCTGTGGGTTGCCAAGCCGCGCTTCCGATCCGATACTGCGCCGTGTCATTCCAGTTGGTCAGTGAGTTCGGCGCGAAGGGGGACCAGGAGCAGGCCATCGCGAAGCTCGTGAAGTCGGTGCAGGCCGACAACGTGCACCAGACTCTGCTGGGCGTCACCGGCTCGGGAAAAACCTTCACGATGGCCAACGTGATCGAGCAGATCGGGAAGCCTGCCCTGGTCATGAGCCACAACAAAACCCTCGCGGCGCAGCTCTACTCCGAGTTCAGGAATTTCTTCCCACACTGCGCGGTGGAGTACTTCGTCAGCTATTTCGATTACTACCAGCCGGAGGCCTACATTCCGCGCTCCGACACCTACATCGAGAAGGATTCCTCCATCAACGACGAGATCGAACGCCTGCGCCTGAGCACCATGGGGTCCCTCCTGACGCGGCCGGACACCATCGTGGTGGCCTCGGTGAGCTGCATCTACGGCCTGGGATCGCCGGACGACTACGAGGGAATGATGGTTCCGGTCTGGCAGGGGCAGAACCTGGGGCGCGACGAGCTGCTTTCGCGACTGGTCGCCATCCTTTTCGAGCGCAACGATATCGCCTTCGGGCGCGGCAAGTTACGGGTGCGGGGCGATGTGGTGGAAGTGCACCCCGCCTACCTCGACGACACCGCCATCCGCGTGGAGTTCTTTGGCGACGAGGTGGATCGCCTCTCCAGTATCGACGTCCTGACCGGGGCGGTGATCGAGCGCCTCGACAAGCACACCTTTTTTCCCGCCAAGCAATTCGTCAGTTCCGCCGACAAGATGCAGCGTGCCATGATCGCGATTCGCGCCGAGATGGAGGAGCGGGTGGACTTCTTCGAAAAGAAGGGAAAACTGATCGAGGCACAGCGCCTCAAGATGCGGACCGAGTACGATCTCGAGATGATGCAGGAAATGGGTTTCTGCCAGGGGATCGAGAACTACTCGCGGCACATCACGGGACGCGCGCCCGGGGAGCGGCCATACACCCTGATCGATTTTTTCCCGGAGGACTTCCTGGTCCTGATGGACGAGAGTCACGTCAGTCTGCCGCAGGTGCGGGGGATGTACGAGGGCGACATGAGCCGCAAGCGGGTCCTCGTCGAACACGGATTCCGCCTCCCGAGCGCCCTCGACAACCGGCCCCTGCGATTCAACGAGTTCATGGAGTTGACGAAGCAACGCGTCTATGTGAGCGCCACGCCGGGACCCTTCGAACTGGTGAACTCGCGGCCGGAAAACAACGGCTACATCCCGGTGCACGGCAACCAGGAGCGGGGGATCGATCCCATCAAACTGCGCCACCTGCGCATTACTCCCAGCCCGACCGACGAGCCGGCGGAAGCCTTCGACGTCACGAAAAACGGCACGCTTCTCATCGTGGAGCAGATTATTCGTCCCACCGGCCTGCTGGATCCGGTGCTCACCATGAAGCCGCTCAAGGGACAGATCGACGAGACCATCGAGCTTTGCCGGCAACGCATCGAGAAGGGGGAGCGCATCCTCGTCACGACCCTCACCAAGCGCACCGCGGAAGACCTGACCGAATACCTGCAGGGCGCCGGTCTCAAGGTGCGTTACATCCATGCCGACATCGATGCGGTGGAGCGGGTCGAAATCCTGCGCCAGCTGCGGGCCGCGGAGTTCGACATCCTGGTGGGGATCAACCTCCTGCGGGAAGGGCTCGACCTCCCGGAGGTCTCGCTGGTGTGCATCCTCGACGCCGACAAGGAGGGTTTCCTGCGCAACGAGACCAGCCTGATCCAGACCGCGGGACGAGCCGCCCGGCACATCAACGGGGAGTGTGTCCTGTTTTGCGATCAGGTCACGGATTCCATTCAGCGCCTCATCGACGTGACCGAATACCGGCGCGAGCGCCAGCGGGCCTACAACGAGGAGCACAATATCACCCCGCAGAGCGTGGTGCGTGCCGTGCAGGAGAGCCTGCACCAGTACCAGGACGACCGCAGCGCGGCGGAGAAGTTGAACAGCTCGCTGGTCGCGGAAGATGCCACCATTTACGACGCCGTGAACGTCCTGATGGAACTCGAAGCCGAGATGCAGGAGGCCGCCGCGAAGCTCGAATTCGAACGCGCCGCACACCTGCGGGACCAGATCAGGGAGCTGAGAAAGCGGGCCGGGTTGGAGAAGGACAGCGAGAAGAAGAAAGTGAGATACGCAAAGAAGAGGTAGCGAATCGGGCCGGTGCTTTCCGCGTCCCGCGCCGATCCCGGGAGAGAATACGAATTCGTAATTCGAAGCGGTGCGGAGCGCTCGGATCTCCCCAGCGCCGGCTACTGCCTGCCGGCGTCAATTTTCGTGATCGCGATACTCGAAGAGGTCTGCTTCGGCTCCAGCTTGATGATCAGCGGATCCTGGGCGGTGCGAACCTGGCCGGGCACGATCTCGAATTCCGTGTCAGTGTAGTTGGGTGCGTGCGCGGCGAGTTTGACGGTTTGGCACGCGATCCCCAAGACCTTGACGTGTCCCGGTTCCTTGCCGCTCACGCGGCTCAGGCGGGGAAAGGCCATCTGCTCCTTGAAGCTCTCGGGATAGGTCTGCAGGTGGATCAGCCCGGCATTGGCGATCGGCTCCCCGGTTTTCGAATCGACCGCGATGAGCTCCGCAGAGATCCATCGCGAGTCGCTCCGCGTGAAGGCTCCCTGCTTCAGAGTGGAGAACCGGAGTTGAGCCTGAGCGTTCAAGACGAACAACACCACAGCGCAGACGGAGATGACAACGAGGAACAAGCTTTTCATTCAGGGAATTCAGGTGACGCGGATTCAATTTGCTAAAGAATAATCTGGAACCGCAGAACAGGACGGCATTTTTGTTCTGAACGAAGCCCTCCAACCCTTGGAATCACGGGGGT
>CAUZKZ010000302.1:0-6880 GCA_963580345.1 Verrucomicrobiia bacterium
ACCGACGGCATCAAGGTCTGCGCCTCCCTCGACCGCAACGGCCTGCGCCCCTCGCGCTTCACTCTCACCGAGGACGGCCTCCTTTACATCGGCTCCGAATCCGGGGCCATCCAACTGCCCAACGAAAAAATCGTCAGCCGCGGCCGCCTCGGCCCCGGCCAAATGCTCTCCGCCAACACCGCCACCGGCGAGCTGAAGCTCGATCGCCAGATCAAGGAAGAACTCGCGGCCCAGAAGCCCTACGGGCAATGGGTGGACCAACACCGCGTGGAATTGAAGGACTTCGTTTCCCACGAACCGCAGGTTCCCGCCGAGGACATCGATCCCTTCACCCTCTCCCGCTTGCAGGTCACCCACGGCATCACGCTCGAGGACCTCGACATGGTCTTCCCTCCCATGATCAGCGCCGCGCAGGAAGCGGTCTACTCGATGGGCGACGACATCCCCCTCGCCCCCCTCTCCAAGTACCCGCGCCTCCTCTTCAGCTACTTCAAGCAGCTCTTCGCGCAGGTCACCAATCCGCCCATCGACCCGATCCGCGAGTGGGCCGTCATGACCCTCGCAGCCGGGCTCGGTCCGGAACGCAACCTCCTCTCGGAAACTCCCGAGCACGCCCGCATCCTGCAACTGGAGTCCGCCATCCTCTTCGAGCAGGAACTCGAACAGATCCGGCATCGCGAGGAACACGGCTTCTCGAGCATTGCGATCGATACCACCTGGGAGCTCACCGAGGGTCCGGGCGGCCTCAAGACCGCCCTCGACCGAGTCTGCGAACTGGCCGAAAAGGCGGTCGATGACGGGGTCGAAATCCTCATCCTCACCGATCGGTCCGTCTCGCCGGAGCGCGTGCCGATCCCGTCGCTGATGGTGACCGGGGCGGTGCACCATCACCTCAACCGCGTCCGCAAGCGCATGCGCGCCTCGCTCGTGGTGGAGACCGGCGAAGCGCGCGACACGCATCAAATCGCCTGCCTTTTCGCCTTCGGCGCTACAGCGGTGTGCCCCTACCTCGGCTATGCCACCGTCCGCCAGGTGGTCGCCACCGACAATCGCAAGAATCTGGGTAAGGACATGACGCCGCAGAAGGCGATGGGCAACTACCGCAAGGCGCTCGAAAAGGGATTGCTCAAGATCATGTCCAAGATGGGGATCAGCGTCCTGAACTCTTACCAGGGCGCGCAGATCTTCGAGGCGGTCGGCATCGGCCAGTCCGTGATCGACTTTTGCTTCTCCGGCACGCACTCGCGCATCGGCGGGGTGGGCTTCTCGGACCTTGCGGAAGAAACCATCATCCGCCACCGCGCGGCGTGGGAAGCGGAGGTTCCCGAAGGTGAAAGCCTCGACCTCGGGGATCCCGGCTACAACCGCTACCGCCGCGCCGGTGAACGCCACGCCATCACCACCGAAGTCATCAAGAACTTCCACACCTTCGTGCGGACCGGCGACAAGGACAAGTACGATGACTACGTCAAGGCCAGCCTCAAAACCACCCCTTCCGCCATCAAGGACCTCCTCGAGTTCGTTCCCGGTCCGGACGGCCCGGTGGCACTCGACGAGGTGGAGCCGATCGAGCGGATCCGGCGCCGCTTCACCACCGCCGCCATGTCGCTGGGAGCCCTCTCTCCCGAGGCTCACGAAACCCTCGCGATCGCCATGAACCGCATCGGCGGGAAGTCGGACTCCGGCGAAGGCGGCGAGGACCCTCGCCGGTACGAGCCCTACCCTAACGGGGACTGGGCCCGCTCCCGCATCAAGCAGGTGGCCTCCGGACGCTTCGGCGTCTCGGCGCACTACCTCGTGAACTGCGACGAGATCGAGATCAAGATGGCACAGGGCGCCAAGCCGGGTGAAGGCGGGCAACTGCCGGGCCACAAGGTGAACGCCCTCATCGCCCGCCTCCGCAACACCCAGCCGGGTGTGCAGCTCATATCACCCCCGCCGCACCACGACATTTATTCCATCGAGGACCTCGCGCAGCTCATCCACGACCTGAAGGAGATCAATCCACAGGCCCACGTCACCGTGAAGCTGGTGGCGGAGTCCGGAGTTGGTACCATCGCGGCCGGCGTGGCAAAGGCCTGCGCCGACGTCATCCTGGTGTCCGGTCATGACGGCGGAACGGGGGCTTCTCCCCTCTCCTCCATCAAGTATGCCGGCCTCCCCTGGGAGCTCGGGGTCTCCGAGACCCAGCAAATCCTCGTCCTCAACAACCTGCGCGACAAAGTCACGCTCCGGACGGATGGCGGAATGCGCAACGGACGCGACATTGTGATCGCCGCTCTCCTCGGCGCCGAGGAATACAACTTCGGCACCATCGCCGTGATCGCGATGGGCTGCGTCTACGTCCGCAAGTGCCACCTCAACACCTGCCCGGTCGGAATCGCCACCACCAACCCGAAGTTCCGCTCCAAGTTCAAAGGCACCCCCGAAATGGTCATCAATTTCTTCGACGCCGTCGCCCAGGAGGCCCGTGAGATCATGGCGGAACTCGGGGTACGCAAGATGGATGACCTCGTTGGGAGGCCCGGTTTCCTGCGGCAGCGCGAGATCCCGAATCACACCAAGGCCAATACCATCGACCTCAGCTCCGTCCTCAAGGACGTCGCCCCCCAGGTGGCGCAGCGCTCCGGACAAAAAATCGACGAGGTGGCACGTATCCGCGGCGTGGAGCGCAACGACGGCATCCACAAACCCGCCCTCGACCTCCAGATCCTGGAAGACCTCGCCAATAAGGTCGAGAAGGAGCACGGACCCTGCGAGGAATTCGAAAAGGAGCAACCCAGGCTCACTGCGGCCCTCAAGTGCCTCATGGACGCCCCGCCGGTCTCCCTCGCGTACGACGTGGTCAATACCGACCGAAATATCGGAACCCGTCTCGCGGGACGCATCGCGGAGATCTACGGCAACAGCGGGCTCCCTGCCGACACCATCGATCTCACCTTCCGCGGTTCCGCGGGGCAGTCCTTCGGCTGCTTCCTGTGCGGCGGTGTGCGGATGGATCTCATCGGCGAGGGCAATGACTACGTCTGCAAGGGGATGGCCGATGGCGAAGTCATCGTGCGCGCCCCCGAGACCATGTCTCCCGATTTTGAACCGGCCAACAATTCCATCGTCGGCAACACCGTCCTCTACGGCGCCACCGGCGGAACTCTCTTCGTCAACGGCCGGGCCGGCGAGCGCTTCTGCGTCCGGAACTCCGGCGCCACCGCGGTGGTGGAGGGCGTCGGCGACCACGGTTGCGAGTACATGACCAACGGCCTGACCGTCATCCTCGGTCTCACCGGCAAAAATTTCGGGGCGGGCATGTCGGGCGGAACGGCTTACGTCTACGATCTCGACGGGCGCTTCCAATCACGGATCAATCCCGAGATGGTGGTGGCCCTCTCCGTCAAGCGCGCCCGGGACATTGCGGAAGCGAAGGTCCTGATCCAAGCTCACCAGGAGCGCACCGGCTCGATCCGCGCCCAGTTCCTCCTCGATGACTGGCGCACCGCCGTGAAGAAGCTCATCCGGGTCATTCCGAAAGAGCGCGCCGAACTCGAGCGCCAGGAAGCCCAGCACGAGGCCGCCAGCGAACCGACGACAGTGAAGTAGCTGCTGCAATCGGCGCCCGTGGCGTGATCTGGCATCGCCGGCGGGCCGGAAGTCCGACCGGCTGGAGGTGGCAGCGCCCCGCCTTGGAGACCGGCGACGGGCCGCCGTTTCAAGCGGCCTTGGCTCGACAGCCTCTAACAATTGTGGCATCCTGCCAGCGTGAGCGAGGAGCCCATCGATGTCACCGCGAAGAAGGCGCCCGCGAAGGGCTCCCTGTTCGCCAAGCTCCGGATCGCCGGCATCGTGATCGCCGCGATCCTCGTCATGATCGTGGCCTCCCGCAACTGGGAAACCGTCACGATCGATCTTTTCGGGATCAAGGCCACCATGCCGCAGGCCATCATGATGATCCTGACCTTCCTCTTCGGTCTCGGCCTCGGAGTCCTCTTCGCCTTCCTCCGCCCCTGGCGGAAGAAAAAGAGATAGCCCACGCGATCTCTTGCACCCGCACCGCGGTGCTTTAGAAACCCGGCATGCCCATTCGTCAATCGGTGAGCCGCTGGTGCTTCGATGCCTACCCGCTCGAAACCCTCTGCGAGAAAGCGGTGGAAATCGGCCTGGCCGGCATAGACCTTCTCCCTCCCTCGGAGGTCCCGACGATCCAATCCTTCGGCCTGGCCTGTCCCATCACGGCCGCCCCCGAACACGAAAGCGGACTCGGATGCATCGAACGGGCTTTCAATCGCCGGGAGCACCACGACACGCTCGAAGAGATCTACCGCGTCCTCATCCCCGCTGCCGCGGAGGCCGGCATTCCTCATATCATCACCTTCTCCGGCAATCGCGAAGGGCTTACCGATGCGGACGGGCTCGACAACTGCGCGACGGGACTCGAGCGCCTCCTGCCCCTCGCCGAGGAGCACGGGGTGGTGCTCGTGATGGAACTCCTCAATTCCAGGGTCGATCATCCCGGCTACCAGTGCGATCACACCGCCTGGGGGGTGGCGCTCTGCGAGAAGCTCGCTCACCCCCGCTTCAAGCTGCTCTACGACATTTACCACATGCAGGTCATGGAGGGCGACGTGATCACCACGATCCGCGAGCAGATCGGACACATCGCCCATTTCCACACCGCCGGGGTGCCCGGCCGGCACGAGCTCGACGATTCCCAGGAACTCAATTACCCCGCCATCGCCCGGGCCGTGGCCGCCACCGCTTACGAAGGATTCGTGGGCCACGAGTTCGTCCCCACCGGAGCCGACCCCTTCGCCTCCCTCGCGGAGGCCGTGCAGCGCTGGCAATAAGTTGCGGGAGAACGCGATTGGAGGAAATTCTCCGCTTTCGCTGAATGAATTATGCGCTACATGTGTCGAACCAGTACTCCTACCGATCCATGAAATCCTGCAGTCTTGTTGCCGGCGCCTTGGTGGCGCTCAGTCATCCCGTTTCGGCCATTCCCAACCAGGTTGGCGGCTTCCTGGCCCAGGTCGAGAGCCCCCTCAACGACACCGAACTGGGCGAGGTTCTGCTTGCCGACGCCCTCTGGAACGGCGGCAAGGCCCTTCCCGGCGACTGGCGGGACGAAGCCCCCATCGCCGCCGTGCGCAGTTCCTACCTCGCGGCCCGTCCCAAGGTCTTCGGCCTTCCGGCTCTCATGGTGCAGGCCCGCCACCGCACCGGTAACCTGGATTACCTCGCCATCACCTTCGCAGACGCCGGTTCCTACTTTGGCTATCTCGATGAGAAGCTTCCTCCCGGACTATCGGCGCGGAAAAAGAAGGAGGAGATCCGGCGCCGCCTCGCAGACCGCCGGGCCGCCTTCGCAAAGTCCTTCGCCGAGACCGAAGAGTCCCTGAAAGAGTCTCTCAAGGATCTCGCGGAAGAACGCCCGCGCAAGAAACAGATCGGTAAAACCCGCACTCTTCGCGCCGAAGTGACCGACTATCAGAAGGGAGAGCTCCTGCTGCGCCTCATCGTGGGCGGAGAGCGCCTGATTCGCGTCATTATCACTCCAAAGGCCAAAGCCTCCCGGGAGTGGCTCGACTCCGAACGCGCCTCGCTCTCCGACAGCGAGCTCGCCCGCATCTACCAGGACCGCGTTACCAAGACCGGAAACGGAGACGTGAGGATCGACAACCTCCCCATCGTCCCGCAGGGATACAAACCCTATTGCGGGCTCAACACTCTCACCATGGCGGCCCGCTATTTCGGGCTCCACCTCGACGAGGACTGGCTGGCCGTGGCCGGGAAATTCGAGAACACGGGCTCCGCGGCGGGCTCCCAGATCCCCCGCCTCTACCTCGCCGTCGCCCAGGAGGCCGGGCTCGACCTGCACAAGTCCAACAGCTTCACCCTGACCGAGGCCCGAAATTCCCTCGACCGCGGTCTCCCGGTGGTGGTGTGGCGCCGCTTCTCCCAGGCACGCAATGAAATCCACACCAGGCAAACCGCGCAGGCTTCGCGCGACCCGGCCTTCGCCCTCCCGGCCCCCGACGCCGCGACCCGCGATTCCTGGCCGGACAAGAAAGCCCCCCTCCACGCCTCTGTCATCGTCGGCTACAATTCCGAGCGCCGCGAATTGCTCTTCGTGGAAAGCTGGGCGGGCATGAAGATTCCCCGCCGCATGCGTGCCGAAGAGATGAGCGCCACCGCCTACCTGACTTTCTACTTCAAGCCGTAGGCCGGATAGCCGGTGGTCACTTGTCCCTGGTCAGGGATTCCAATCCGGAGATCCGATAACCGGCAGTTCTTTGCGCCACTTCCGGCAAACACTGCTATTGCAGCGTTTGAAGAGTTTTCTTCCTCTCCCGGTCTCTTCTTGACAACACTTTTGACAACAGGCCACAACATGGCGAGAGCAACCGCATTTTCCCAACGATGTTCTCGAGTGGCCTGTCGGCGGGCTCGGCTCATCTTCCCTGCTCCTCCAGATAGGCTTTCAAACTGGGCCAATGGACCAGTCGGATTCCCCTCCCCTTGCCAGGCTTCTTCACGGACTTGCTGCGCACCGGCGGCTTGAAGTCGTTTCTCTCACTCGGATAGATCAGGTGCCCGAGGGCGGTCTTGGAGAGTCCCGTGTACGGACAGTGTCCGCCCACTTTCGGAACGCGGATCCACTCCGGCTCGCCCGCTGCCACCAGGGAGGCCACTTTCGTTGGTTCTGCAGTGTGTTGGGATTCCGGGAGGTCTTTAGAAGAATCGGCGATCCTGTAGTGGAATTGTAAGCACCCGACCAATCCCCATCGATAGGATCTCGGCGCGACCTGGTCGGCGGGCTATCGTGGCGGGATGTCTAAACGATTCAGTGAGAAGCAGCGGGCCGGGTTGTTGGCGAGATTCGAATCCT
>CAUZKZ010000303.1:0-6876 GCA_963580345.1 Verrucomicrobiia bacterium
GCGGCCTAAACCGGTTTGGGCATTGGCTTCTCCTTTTTACGCAACGCTTTTCGCATTTTTTCAAGCGCAACGTTCTGAAGTTGCCGAATTCTTTCCCGGGTGACCCCGAATTCTCGTCCGACTTCTTCAAGAGTCATTGGCTTTTTATCATTCAGGCCAAATCGGGCGCCGATGATGCGATGCTCCCGCTCATCCAGAACGTTCAGAAGATCATCCAGTTGGCTATGGAGATTCTTGTCTGCGAGGGCGTCCAGGGGGTTCACCGCCCTCTCGTCCCCGATAATCTCGCTGTAATCCGTCGTCTCGCCCTCGTTGACCGGCGCATCCAGCGAGGTCGGCCGTTGCGAGGCCCTCTTCAGCAGCGAAAGCTTTCGGCGGGGAATCCCCAGCTCATCAGCCAGCTCTTCGTCCGTCGGCTCACGGCCAATCGACTCCGCCAATAGCGTGCTGATTCGGCGCATTTTCGAGATCTTATCCACCATGTGGACCGGCAGTCGGATCGTCTTGCTCTGGTTCGCCAAGGCCCGCTTGATGGACTGCTTGATCCACCAGGCCGCGTAAGTGCTGAGCTTTCCGCCCTTCTGGGGGTCAAACCGCTCCACCGCTTTCATCAGGCCGATATTTCCTTCGGAGATCAGGTCGGCGAGAGGCAGACCATAACCCGAGTAGTCCTGGGCGATCTTCACAACCAAGCGCAGATTGGCCTTAATCATGTGAGCTCGGGCCTTCTTGTCGCCTCGCTTGATTCTCGCGGCCAACTTGACCTCTTCGGCGGGAGTCAACAGGTCCGTCTTCGAGATCTCTCGAAGGTAAACCCGCAGGCTGCTGTCTGAGTCTAATCGTGCCATTTCTCGTAATCCTCTCTGTCTTAGGGAATCTCCCAGTGGTTTAACGCCACCCGGGCAGATTTATTTGCCCAGACTTTGTCATCACAATGTAAAACCATATTGCTATAGGATCTGACGCAATACCTGTGCCGAAGTCCAGATAAATATTGGAATTGTTCTAATTATAGCTCTTTGTTTCACGACTGCCTAGGCATCAATGTGTTGCAAAACTTCTGGAGTCTTTTGACCGGGCAATCGGTGCATCAGTCACTATGGATTCATGGCGCATCCGGGTAAGAGGGCGGGACATCATGGCGCGCCATGCCGGTTTGACCCTGCCAGGGTGTCCCAAATTCCCGAATATTTTCCGGCCCTTGCCCCTGGACGGCCCTGCTTGAGAGCCGTCCATTCCAAATCCTGCCAGGAACTTCCCGCCGTCCTGGTCAGTCCAACAAGAGGAACCCGCCCCTCGGGATGGGCCCCTTGGCTGTTGAGATGATCTTTTTGGAGCAGGAATTTCGAATTGTTCCGCGCCCCCCGGAGGTTGCAGCTTCGCCCCCACGGTTGCGCCGATCCTGCCGCCGCGGGGCTTGCCCCCCTCCACCACCCTCCTTAGTTTTGCCCCATGGCGCGGGCCTTCCTGGACGACAATTTCCTTCTCCACAGCGAAACCGCGGAGCGATTGTTCTTCGACGCCGCGGCCACCCTGCCGATCATCGACTACCACACCCACCTTCCACCGCAGGAGGTCGCCGAAGACAAGCGCTGGGAGAACATCACCGACCTTTGGCTTGGCGATGATCACTACAAGTGGCGGGCCATGCGCGCCAACGGTATCCCGGAGTCCCACATCACCGGCGACGCGTCGGCGCGCGAGAAGTTCCAAGCCTGGGCGAATACCATCCCCCACACCATCGGCAATCCCCTTTACCACTGGACCCACCTCGAACTCCGCCGCGCCTTCCACATCGACACCCTCCTGGGTCCGGATACGGCGGAAGAGATCTGGAACGCCGCCAATGAACGGCTCCAGGGCCCGTATTTCTCGGCGCACGGCCTCCTCCACCAGTTCGGAGTCGATACGGTGGGCACCACCGACGACCCCTCCGATCCCCTCGTCTATCACGAGGTCTGCGCCAGCCTCGACATCAGCGCCAGAGTTTACCCCACCTATCGGCCCGACAAAGCCCTCATGGTCGATCGGCCTCATATCCTGAATCCCTTCTGCGACCAACTCGGCAAGATCTCGGGAATCGAGATCACAACTCTCGCTCACCTCCTCGAGGCTCTCAAGAAACGCCACGACGACTTTCACACCCTGGGCTGCCGCCTCTCCGACCACGGCTTGAAATACTGCCCCGCCGTACCCTGCACCGAGAAACGCGCTGCCGCCATCTTCCACCAGGCCCGCTCCGGAATGGTTGTCGACCCCATCGACTCCGACCACTTCGCCGCCTTCGTCATGCTCCACGTCGGCCGGTGGAATACCGAGCGGGGCTGGACCATGCAGCTGCACCTCGCCCCCGTCCGGAGTCCGAACTCGCGCTACTTCGCCAAACTCGGCGCGGACGCTGGCTTCGATACGATCGGCGACTGGCCACAGGGCGAGTCCCTCCTGGCCTTTCTCGATCTCCTCGACCGCGAAGAGTCCCTGCCCAAGACCATCCTCTACAACCTGAATCCACGCGACAACGCGCTCTTCGCCGCGGCGTGCGGATCCTTCCAGGAAGGACCCACCCCCGCCAAGATCCAGTGGGGCTCGGCGTGGTGGTACAACGACACCCTCCAGGGGATGACGGACCAGATCCAGACCCTCGCGGCGATCGGTCTCCTCTCCCGATTCGTGGGAATGCTCACCGATTCACGTTCCTTCCTCTCCTACCCGCGCCACGAATATTTCCGGCGCCTCCTCTGCCATCTCATCGCCACCGACGTCGATCGCGGCGAGATCCCGGACGACCACGACCTCCTCCAATCGCTCATCCAGGGCATCTGTTATGACAACGCCCGGACCTACTTCACGTTCCCACATCATGCATAACCGCCAAGTCCGCGCCCTGGGCACGAGCGCCCTGCTCTCTTTCGCTTCTTTCCTCGCTCCTCTCGATTCTGCTGGCGCAGCCCGACCCAATATTCTCTGGCTCTCGGCCGAGGATCACGGCCCGCACCTCGGGTCCTACGGCGACCAGTACGCCGACACCCCCACCCTCGATGCCTTCGCGAAATCGTCGCTGCGCTACCTCAATGCTGTCTCAACCGCCCCGGTCTGCGCCCCGGCCCGCACCACCATCATCACCGGGATGTTCGCCCCCTCCCTCGGTGCCCACCACATGCGCTCGCAGGCGCCCAAACCCACCTGGCTCAGGTTCTTCCCGGAATTCCTGCGCGAGGCCGGTTACTACTGCACCAACAACTCCAAGACCGACTACAACATCGATCACGACCTCAAGGTCATCTGGGACGAGTCCTCTCGCCAGGCGCATTACCGGAACCGCAAGGAGGGACAACCCTTCTTCGCGATTTTCAACCAGACCTGCACGCACGAGAGCCAGATTCGCAGTCGCAACGCCAACCCGAAACACGACCCCGCGAAGGCTCCCCTTCCACCCTATCACCCCGACACTCCCGAGGTTCGCAGCAATTGGGCGCAGTACTACGACCGCCTCACCCAGATGGATACCTGGTTCGCCGGCCACCTCCGCATCCTCAAAGAGGCCGGACTGGAAGAAGATACCATCGTCATCTTCTGGGCCGACCACGGCTCCGGAATGCCGCGCGGCAAGCGCTACGCCGGCTGGAGCGGGCTGCACGTTCCCATCATCGTGCACATCCCGGAAAAATGGAAGCACCTGCGTCCCCCGGAATACAAAGCCGGCGGAACTTCCGATCGACTCGTCGGATTCGTGGATCTGGGAGCCACCATGCTCTCCCTGGCCGGAATCAAACCCCCCGATTTCCAGCAGGGCAAACCCTTCCTCGGCCCATTCATCAGCGACCCTCCCAAGTTCTCCTTCGGATTCCGGGGACGCATGGACGAGCGTCCCGACTGCTCGCGCACCGTGATGGACGGCAAGTTCGTCTATATCCGCAATTTCATGCCGCACCTCCCCCATGGCCAGAGCCTCCACTACCAGCTCGAAACCCAGACCACCCGCGTCTGGCGACGGCTTTTCCGCCAGGGAAAGCTCAATGAGGTGCAAGCCGCCTTCTGGAAGAAGAAGGCGCCGGAGGAACTCTATGACATCGTCAATGATCCCCACGAGACTGTGAACCTCGCCACCGATCCAGCCTATCAGGCCCAACTCGCGGCGATGCGGTCCGCCCTTCACGCCTACCTCAAGAATGCGCACGACGTGGCGCTCTTTCCCGAAGGGATGTTTCACGATGAGGCCACCCGCCTCGGCGTCATTCCCGCCGAACTGACGCGCAAGGAGGGCGCCTACCCGGTCGATGAGATCCTCGCGTCCGCCAACCTCCTGCTCGATCCCGATCTCAGGCCCGACGCCGTCGCCCCTTCCCTCAAGGCCGTCCTCGCCGCCCGCCGTTACTGGGCCGTCCTGGCCTGCCTCTACCTGGGGGAGCACTTCACCCACAGCCTGGAGTCCAATCTCGCCGCTCTCCTCGATGACCCCTCGCGCGCCGTGCAAATTGCGGCGGCCGAAACCCTGGCGACCTATCCAGTGGACGAAGCCATGCGCGAACGCGCCATGAACGTCCTCCTCGAGAATGCCGATCCGACCAAATCGAGCGCCTTCCACGCCGTGGCGGCCCTCAACGCCCTCGACCACCTACCCATCCTGCCGGGCGATCTGAAGCAAAAAATCGCCAAACTCCCCAAGAGGGATCCCAAGTCCCCCGGCCGCGTAAACGGTTACGCGGAACGCATGCACCGGCATATCGCCACCCCCATTCCCGACCACTTTCCCGGCCCCAGGAAATAATCAGGGCCCTGGCGCTCGAAAAGCGCCGCCACCCCGGAAAAATCCGTATACGAGCCTGCGGGTTCGTGCCATTAATCCCCTTGATGAGCGACGCCCCGGCCAAGGAGAAGCGCAAGCGCGTCAACGTCCGCCGCCCGGACGTCATGGAGAAGGTCCAGGCCGAAGTCGAGCGCCACTATCGCTCCCCCATCGTCGAGAAACTGCGGGCCCGCGGCGGGGAACTCACCATCGGGAACACCACCATGATCCTCGCCGAACAATTCGGCTTCTGTTACGGGGTAGAGCGCGCCATCGACTTGGCCTATGCCTCCCGCCGCGTCTTTCCCGAGCACCGCATCTTCCTCATCGGTGAGATCATCCACAACCCGGAGGTCAACCGACAACTCGTCGAAATGGGCATTGTTTCCCTCCCGTGGGAGGAAATGAATGAGCAATACGATGCTCTCGGCATCGACGACGTCGTGATCGTGCCCGCCTTCGGCGCCCCCACCTCCTTCATGGACAAGCTGGAAGAGAGGGGCTGCTACGTGATCGACACCACCTGCGGAGACGTCATGAAGGTCTGGCGGCGGGTCCGAACCTACGCCAAGAGCGGCGCAACCTCCATCATTCACGGCAAGAAAGGCCACGAAGAAACCCGCGCTACGGCCTCGCGCGCCATGGGAACGAATACCAAGGGCCACTATCTCATCGTGTTGACCCTCGATGAGACCGACTACGTCTGCGACTACATCCGGAAGGGAGGCGATCGCCTGGAGTTTCTCTCCAGGTTCGAGGGCGCCACCTCGGTGGGATTCGATCCCGACCTGCACCTGCGCGAGGTCGGCGTCGCGAACCAGACCACCATGCTCAAGAGCGAGACAGAGGAAATTCAGCGGCGCATCAGTGCGGCCGTTGCGGACCGCGACGGGTCCGCCGAAAATTTCCAGGTCTTCGACACGATTTGCGGTGCGACCCAGGAGCGGCAGGACGCCCTCTTTGACATGCTCCGCAAGCCCATGGACATCCTCCTGGTAGTGGGCGGATACAACAGTTCCAACACCTCCCACCTGGTCGAGATCGGACAGGAACAATTGCCCGCCTTCTTCATCCGCGATGCCGGTTGTCTCGCCTCCATCGAGACCATCGCAAACTTCGACCTCGCCGCCAAAGAGGAGATCGTGAGTGCCTATCCCGGCAAGCTGCTCGAGGGAGCACCGGCCGTGATCGGCGTCACGGCGGGCGCTTCCTGTCCCGCCAACCTCATCGAGGCCACCATTCTGCGCGCCTTCGAACTCCGCGGAATCGCCCGGGAACAGGTCGAAGCCGCCTAGCGGTCTACTGCGCGCGCACCTGGCTGATGATCTTGCCGATCTGCGCCGCGGCCTCCTTGCGGCCAAGCTGCTCCAAGGACTTCTGGTATCCCTTCAGCGCCTCCAGGTCGTTGGGGCGGCGCTGAAGGGCCACCTGATAGGTTTTCGCGGCGCGCTGTTTCTCCCCGGTTTGCGCGTAGAAATCCGCCAGCCGCGTCTCCATCGGGGAAATCACCGCCGGGGGCATCAGGAGAGAGGGACGCTGTTGTTTCTCGACGGCGGACTTGAACCAGCTGTGTGCGATGTTCTTCTCGATGCCCTCACCGGCCAGGGCTACCAGCCCGCGGCCTTCCGCGGTGTATACTTCAATCGCCGCCATGGCCCGCACGTATTCCGAGATGGAGGAACTGCGCGTCGCATTGCTCCGCAGATCAAGCAGCCGCGCACCGGTTTCGCTCAAGTGCTGGCGGTACTGGTGCGCCTCTTCCCGCTTGCCCTGTGCGAGACTGCGACGCACTCCGAGGTACTGCCGCAGGCCCTCCAGATAAAAGATGGAAAGGGTGCGGGTCTTGAACAATTGCGGATCTTCCTTGCCCGGCAGTGAAGCGATGGCACGATCGAAGTCCCCCTCCCACCCCCGGGCGATGTACAACCGGGCCGGAAGAGTACGCGCTTCCCAGATCACGAGGTTGGCCCCCGTTGCGCCGAGCCGCTTCCCATCGACCTTCAACTCCGACAGCTTCTTGGCGATCCGCATCGCATCCTTGAACTTCCCCCGGCTGTGCATGGCAGTCGCGAGGTAGAGCTGGCAACGCA
>CAUZKZ010000304.1:0-6872 GCA_963580345.1 Verrucomicrobiia bacterium
GTTTTTGAAACAAGCCACTCGCAAGGGTGGCTTGTTTCGGTTTTCCTAACAGCTTACCAAGCAAACACTTCTTCCCATCCCACTTCCAACGGCACGAGGACCTGCTTCTCTCGCCAAGTAAGCCCCCTCTCTTTGAGGTTATCACAGAACGGGCAGGCATTCACCTCGCCCCTCTATCAGTTGTCCGGCACCAGGAGTCAAAGCGGCCGGAGCGGGTCCGCAAATGCGTTGAATGAATTTTATTTTTTTCCTGGAGATCGTTTGAAGGGGGATGCCCTCTCACGCACAAGGCCGGGGGGCCGAATGGCCCGGGGGTGGGTAGGAGGGTGGTGGGCCGGCTCCTCCTTGGCCCTCTCCTTCAGGGCCGGGATTACCGGAGGGGCGGTCGGAGGTGGTGGTGGTCCTGCTGTTCGGTGAAGTGGCGAGAGGGTGGTGAGTGGCCGGGGTGAGGTGCTGATGAGGCTAGTGAAGCGGAGGGAGAATGGACGAGGACGAGGCAACTGCGATTTAGCCCTAGAATCGGGTTTCAAGTTTGTTTCAAGAAAATCGTGCCATTTGGTTCCGCTGCGTTCCTCGCCGTTCCTCTCGACCAATCGTCACCGGCACCCCCTCCCCTCTCTTTAAACCCTACAAAACAGGGCAAATGTCGCACGGAACCTACAAAAACAGGGATGGTGGGCAGGGAAGGATTCGAACCTTCGTAGGCGTAAGCCAGCAGATTTACAGTCTGCCCCGTTTGACCACTTCGGTACCTACCCTATTGAAGCGGAGCGGAGGGGGGGATACGCCGCCGTATCGTTGCGCTCAAGTCTAAAATAGCCGGGGCAATGCCCTTGCAACTGCTTCATCATCCCGCTAAGGGGCCCCCGTCATGCCGATTGCGACACCTGACCAATACCGCGCCATGCTGGATGCCGCCCAGGAGGGCGGGTACGCCTATCCGGCCATCAATGTGACCTCCCTGACCACCGCCAACGGGGCTCTGAAGGCCTTTGCGGACGCCAAATCGGACGGGATCATCCAGGTTTCCACCGGGGGAGGCGAATTCGCCTCGGGACTGGGTGTCAAGGACGCGGCCTTCGGGGCGATCGTGCTGGCGGAGGCCATGCACCGGTTAGCGGAGAAATATGAGGTCCTGATCGCGCTGCACACCGACCACTGCCACCCGGGCAAGGTGGACGGCTTCCTGCGGCCGCTCCTCGCGGCGTCCCGCCAGCGCAAGGCGGAGGGCAAGGGACCCCTCTTTCAATCGCACATGCTGGATGCCTCGGAGCTGCCGCTGGAGGAAAACATGGCGCTTTCGACCGAGATCATGAAGGAGTGCGTGGAACTCGACATCATTCTCGAAGTGGAAGCCGGGGTGGTGGGAGGTGAAGAAGACGGCCACGACACGTCGGGGCTCCCCGCCGAGAAGCTCTACACGGCCCCCGAGGACATGCTGACGGTCTATGAAACGCTCGACCCCCTCGGCCGCTTCATGTTTGCAGCCACGTTCGGCAACGTGCACGGAGCCTACAAGCCGGGCGCCGTGAAACTGAAGCCAACCATCCTGCGGGACGGCCAGAAGGCCGTCACGGACAAGTACGGGGCGGAAGCCGAAATGGACCTCGTCTTCCACGGCGGCAGCGGGTCGAGCCTCGAGGAAATCCGGGAAACGCTGGCCTACGGCGTGATCAAGATGAACATCGACACCGACACGCAATACGCCTTCACACGGCCAGTAGTGACCCACATCTGCGAGAACATCGAAGGCGTGCTCAAGATCGACGGCGAAGTAGGGAACAAGAAGGCCTACGATCCCCGCTCTTACCTCAAGAAAGCCGAGCAGGGACTGTGCGACCGCCTCAGGCGGGCCTGCGACGACCTGCTCTCGACCGGCAAAAGCATCGTCAGCAGTCAATTGGCTGTGAGCGGAAAACCCTAGGAAACGGATACCGTTCCACCGTCTGCCGTCTGCCGTCCCCCGTCCATGTCCGAAATCGACGCCAAGCCGCCCCAGGAAAATCCGCTGACGAACATTCTCGTCAACGTGATCATTCCGATCCTGGCGTTGAGCTACCTGAGCAAGGACCCGGAACTGGTCGAAAAACTCGGGAAAACCCCTCGTCCGTGGCACCTCGGGCCGGTCTGGGCCCTCGCGATCGCGCTGGTTCTTCCCATCTCCTACGGGATCTGGTTCTTCGCAAAGCACCGCAAGGCGAACTTCTTCTCGATCCTGGGCCTCATCTCGGTCCTGCTGACCGGCGGTCTCACGCTCTACCTGTGGCAAAAAGACGGCAGCGTGCGGCCCAGCGCTCCGATTCTTTTCGGAATCAAGGAGGCTTCCATTCCCTTCATCCTGGGGCTCGCGATCTTCTTCTCGCACTGGACCAAGACGCCGCTCCTCAACACCTTCCTCTACAGCCCGCAAATCTTCGACATCAAGCGCATCGTCCGGGTTGTGGAGGAGCGCGATGCGATGCCGGCCTACGCTCAGCTTCTCTTCTCAAGCACGATCATCTTCGCGGCCTCGTTCCTGGTCAGCACCGCCGCGAATTTCTTGCTGGCACAGTACTTTCTCGGCGGGATCGACTTCGGAAACCAGGACGCAGCCCGCGAAGAATACAACAAGGGCGTCGCAAAATTGACGGGCTGGAGCTTCGCCGTGATCGGCCTTCCCATCCTCCTGATCCTCTTCTTCGTTCTCTGGCGCCTGGTGAAGGGGCTGCGGGAACTGACCGGCCTGGAAACCGAGGAGATTCTCCTGCCGCGCTAGTCGACCAGGTTATCGATGCGCTGGGCCATCTCGAAGTCGAGGTCGGTCAAGCCCTTCTTGTGGTGGGTGGTGAGGCGAAGGGTCACCTTGGAATAGCGGATATCGATGTCGGGATGGTGTTGGGACTCTTCCGCGATCTCGGCGAGGTCGTTCACGAATTCGACCGCTTCCAGGAAGGTTTCGAACTCGAGGGTCCGCGTGATTTCATCACCTTCCAATTCCCAGGCAGGACACTTCCTCAGGTTGGCGGAAAGAGCGTCTTCGGTGAGTATTTCGGGCATGACTTTAATCTTGTATTCGCTACGACCGTACAATGCCGCTCCACGCGGCCAGTTGGCAAGCCAGTTTCGATCCGCAGAGATTTTTGTGTCGCGAGGGGATTTTGTGACTAAATTGACCGACACGACCTCTAAAACCCTACTTCTTATGAAGCGAGCCCTCACGGCCCTTTCGGCCGCCTCCACCGCCCTGCTGCTCTCGAACTGCACCCCGGGCACTCCCCAGACCCGCATCGATCGAAATTACACCCTCTACGAAGCGCTTCCGGCCAAACACCGGACCCTCGTGGGCCAGGGCCAGATCGCGAAGGGGATGTCCAAGTCGGCGGTCTACCTGGCGCTGGGAAATCCGGGCCGCAAATCGGAGGGCTTTCGCGACAATGCGCGTTACGAGCGCTGGGATTACACCCGCATGCGGCCGGTCTACTACAATTCCTTCCACACCTTTTTCGGCCACGGGTGGGGCCGCCGCGGATACAGTTACAGCGGAATCGGTTTCGCCCCGACCATCGAATACATCCCGTACCGCTCCTCCAGCGTGCTTTTCCGCCGGGGGGTGGTCGACTCGTGGGAGCGCCTCGGCCCGCCCTATTACTAGTGCTCTTCCCGCATGTGAGAGGACGGCGATGCCGGCAGCGTGAGAAATCCGGCCAGACAGGTGTGATTTTTGGGGTCCCGGGCTTGAAATTCGCGCCGACTTGGTTTGAATGCACCGCGATTATCCAATGCAATCCATGAAATACCTTCTCCTGCTCTCCGCTGTGGCCTGTCTCGGACTGGCTTCGTGTTCCGCTCCCTCAGGTGGCGGCACTGGCCGTTATTCCTCGTATGACTTGCCGGCATCCAAGCCGAACGGCGGCAAAGTCCGCGTCAAGGTCTCGATCAAGAATCAGGCCGCCTACATCATGGAGGGCAGCAGGCCTCTCCTCGTCATGCCGGTCGCGGTGGGAACCTCCAGCAGTCCCACCCCGCGCGGAAACTTCCGGATTTTCAAGAAAGAGCACAAACACCGCGCCAACAGCCATGGATTCGCCTTCAACGGAAACTCCGCGGTCCAAACCTACCTGGCGAAAAAGCCTGCCGGCTGGAAGTTCAAGGGAACGCCCATGCCCTATTGGTGTGAATTCAAGTCGAACTACGGGTTCCACACGGGCTGGATGAAGCCCTATCCCTGCACGCACGGCTGCCTGCGCATGCACGAGAACGTGGCCCCGAAATTCTACACCCTCGTGAAGGTGGGTACGCCGGTCAACATCAGAACCACCCAGCCGGAAGATGCCACCATCGGGCGCAATATCCCGCGCCCCCCAGATGCCGGCCCGCTCCCCGACTACCCGCCCAGCTATTACATCAGCGACGAATACTTCACAAAGCACAAGGCACCCTCGCTTCGCTAAGAACGTTTCCAGTTTCAACCGTTAAGAGGCGGCACCGCCCGGTGCCGTCTTTTTTTGGTGGATGCCGGCATCCTCGCCGGCATCGGGACCGGCACCCTCGCCGACATCGGGACCGGCGTCTTCGCCGACACCAGGACCTGCGCACGGCGCCTCGACCGAAATCGCGCTGCCGCATTCCAATCCTGCGGTCTGAAAGGTGGTCTTTGCACCGCTTCGCCGTGGCAGGCTGAACCCCGCCGCGGGCCGCCTCCCCTACCCTCGCACCACCAACAGCACCACCAGGGTCAGCAGGCCGATCCCGAAGGCTCCGTCGATCCAGCGTCCGGCGCGGAGGTAGCCTTTCTGGAAGGGTGGAAACTGGAGAAACCACACGTAGACGCCCCACAACAGGAGTCCCTGCCCGACGATGATCCCCCACAAGGCGAGGGGCCACCATCCCGGCCGGCCGGCTCCCAGGAAGGGCGCCACGATTCCCACGAAAAAGAGGAAGGCTTTTGGATTCAGGAGATTGCAGAGCAGCCCGCGGCGGAAGCACGCCCCCGGAGTGGCGGACAAGGCCTGCGAGTCCCGGTCCCGGCTGCTCTTTCCACGCCAGGCGGAGCGAAGCAGGTAGAATGCGAGCCAGCCGAGGTAGGCTGCCGCCACCCAGCGAAGTGCAGATGCCAGCCACCCACCCCGCCCCAGGAGATAGTCGGTGAAGAGGATCGCAACGGTGGCGTGCACGGTGAGACCCAGCGTGATGCCGGCCGTCGTCCACCAGCCGGCGGTTCGGCCCTGTGCGAGTGAGGTCCGCGTCAGGAGGAGCATGTCCGGCCCCGGGCTGAATTGGCCCAGCGCCATCACTCCTGCAAAGGCCAACAACTCGCCTGTCACGGGCGTGAGAACAGCAGGCGCCCGGCTCTCCTGCAATGTCAACGCGCCGCAGCGCGAAGATAAGCCATGACGGCATTCTGCTCGTCCTCGGCGAGTCCCGCGTTCCAGGACATTCCCCGCATGACCGGATGCCAATCCGCGTCGGTGGGATCCGTCGGGACGCGCGACTCGTGGCACTCGAGGCACTTGCGCTGGAAGATCCAGTACCCGGTCCCGATCGTCTCGAGATTCTCGCCGGCCCGGGCCGCCATCCGGGCCGTGGGCGCGGGCGCCTTGCCACGGGTCTCGAGGGATCTCGTGGGATTGTCCTGACGGGCCGCGCAGGAAACGAGCAACGCCGCGCCGAGGATCGCGGAGAGGGTAGCAGATAAAAAAATCTTCACGATCAGCGCTGTTCAATGTTCAAGATCCAGCCCGTGCACGGTGCCATGCGCGGCCATGACGTAAAGCAGTAACTCTTCCTCCGCTTTCCGGCTGATCCTGGCCTTGGCCGCCATGTGGGGCACGATGCCCCGCCAGAACTCGGGGTCGATCTTTCCCGGCGGAACGCGCTCGTGGCACCGGTTGCAGTGCTGGAGATAGGCCGCGTGCCCGCGGACCAGTTCGGCGTGCCCAACTCCCAGCGCCATCGCCATTTCCGGGGAGGGATCCGGAATGAGATCGGTGTTCGGGGCGCAACCCGCCACGGCGAGAATCATCACACTTAGCCATGCCCGTTTCATAATTGGTGGCTATTCTAGGGCAGCTGGAGCTCCAGTGCCTTTCGTTCTTTGACATTCTCTCCGCACTTCCTACCTTTCCCGCTTCGCGGAGAGCATGGCAGGCCCGCCCGCCCGAATTCGCGAAATCGACCACCGACCACAACCATTCATGGCGGCAGGGACGCCGCCATCCACCAGGACCACTCCCCTCTACCATTCATGGCGGCAGGGACGCCGCCATCCACCAGGACCACCGACCACCGACCACTGGCTCCATGGACACTCTCCGCACTTTCCCCACCGGTTCCGGCACCGAAGGCCAATTCTACTCCCTTCCGGCCCTCTCCGAGCAGGGCTTCCCGAATCTCTCCCGGCTCCCGGTCTCGATCCGCATCGTCCTCGAGTCGGTCCTGCGCAACGTCGACGGCAAGAAGGTGACCGAGGAGGACGTCCGCAATCTCGCCAACTGGAATGCCAGCTCCCCGGGTGACTACGAGATCCCCTTCACGGTGGCCCGCATCGTCTTGCAGGACTTCACGGGAGTCCCCCTCTTGGTCGATGTGGCCGCCATGCGCGACGCTGCGGTGGCCGCGGGCGCTAAGGCCGCCGCGATCGAGCCGGTCGTGCCGGTCGACCTCGTGGTGGATCACTCCGTGCAGGTCGACTTCGCGGGATCCCAATCCGCCCTCGACCGCAACATGGAGATCGAGTTTATCCGCAACCGGGAGCGCTATGAGTTCCTGAAGTGGGGTCAGCAGGCCTTCGACACCTTCTCGGTCGTGCCTCCCGGAATCGGTATCGTCCACCAGGTCAATCTCGAGTATCTCGCCAAGGGCGTGCTTTCGAAGGACCTGTCGAAGAGTGGCAC
>CAUZKZ010000305.1:0-6856 GCA_963580345.1 Verrucomicrobiia bacterium
CCCACCAGAGATCCGCCACCAGGACCAAAGCAAATCGTAGTTGTGGGGGAGACCTTTCGAGTCCGACCCCTGAAAAACAGGGGTCCGCTCCCTCAAATCTTCCCGAATCGTGAAAGTCGGGCTAGGGCACGGTCACCTCGACATCATCGATGTACCAGCCAGCGAAGGCGCCGACGTCGAGGTCATCGGCGACGAGCCGGAACTCGATCCGAATCGTTTTGCCGAGCGCCGCGACGGGCAGCGACTTGGAAATGTCCTCCCAGTCTCCCGACTGGCCATCGTGGGAAGGCGGGATCGGGGCGAGTTGGGAGTCGTCGTCGGCATCGAGCACGTTCACGTTTCCAAAGTCGAAGCCGGTCTCGATATCCCGGAACTGCGAAAAATTCAGGGTGGCTCCGACCGCGGCAGTCAAATCGATAGGAGGGGAACGGAGCCAGATCTCGCAATTGAGGGAGGTGTTTTCCGCCAGGTTGGTTCCGAAGCAGTTCGTCCCACCATTGGCCGCGGTAGGCCCCACGTTGGTGGGCGCTCCCAGTTCCCAGTTCGTGCCGGGGGCGTCGCCCGGGTCCCCTCCCATTTCCCAGAGCCCCTGGCCACTCTCGAAGTTCTCCGAGAAGACCGAAACCGGTGGGGCGTCCTTCTCGGCGATCACGAAGTAGCGCTCCGAATCGGCCGGCCGCGGAATGGTGAGAGTGTTTTCGTCCGGGGTGGCGGCGATCCCCTCGTTCCCGTCCCAGATCGGCCAGGTGGTGGGATCGATCGAGAGGTCGGTCTCGCTCAGCAGGTCGTAGACTTTCCCGGCCCGGCTGTCCCAGGTGAAGACCAGGTTGGCGCCGCTCGCGTTGACGTCGAGGGCGATCCTCGACGGCGTCGAGACCCAGTTCGTGGCGAGCCCGGCGCCGGCCTGGTCCTGCACCGCAAACGGGGCGTCGCCTCCCGGATTCTGCGTCCAGGCGCCTCCAACCCGGTCAAAGCGATAGATGCCCGTGCCGTCTTTTCGCCGCACGAACAGGGTGTCGGGACCGAGGAAGGCGATCTGGGCCAGCGCTCTCGCATCGGCGGGAATCGGTACGAATTCCACCAGGTCCAGCGGGTCGGTGGGATGCAGCGGCGAGTTGTAGCGGGTCACTTCGTCGGCGACGAGGGGCGCATGATAAAGGTCGCCGTCCGGATTGTAGGCCGGATACCCCGCCAGGTTCACGTCCCAGCTGGTGAGTTCCGTTCCGTCGAGTTGCACGTGGCGAACCTTTCCGTCCCCCCAAAAGCCGGAGACCAGGTTGCCGTCGGGGCCCAGGGCTAGACCGCCCACCGGAGTATTGAAGATCGTGTCCTCGAAAGCGAAGGTTTCGGCGTTGTAGCGGTGGATTCCCCCTCCCCCGCCGTTGCTCCCGACGAAGATGGACGTGCCGTCCGTGACGATTCCGATCGGGAAGCCCGGGATGCCGGTGATGACCTCGGTGGGATTGGTGCCGTCCAGGTTCCAGCGGAAGACCTTTCCGTGATCAGCGCTCGTGGCGTACCATTGATTGTTGTGGTAGAGCATCGTCCCGACGTCTCCCACCGGCGAGGCCGGCGCCTCGAAGTCGAACAGAAATGCGCCCGTGTCGGCATTGTACAGCTTCAAGACCCCGTTGCCCTGTCCGGCCGCCAGCAGGTTGGCTGGCAATACCGGACCCGCCGGGAAGTCGTTGCTGTCTTTCGGATCGGTGTTGGCGTCCACTTCCTCCTTGTCGCTGAAGCCGTCATTGTCGGTATCGGCGAGGTTCGGATTGGTCTCGTAGGTTTCGATCTCCTCCCTGTCGTTCAGACCGTCCCCGTCACTGTCCACCCGGGTCGGATTGGTGCCGTGCGTGTTGACCTCCGGGCCGTCCTCGAGGCCGTCGCCATCCGAATCCTTCACGGTCGGATCGGTGCGGTGGGTGTTAACCTCGGCGGGATCGTTCAGGCCGTCCTGGTCGAAGTCCCCGGTGCCAAGTTGATCCAGATTGGTGATCCCGTCGTAGGACAACTCGGTCGCGTCGACGATGCCGTCCCCGTCGCTATCTTCGGGCGGAGCGGAGACGAAATTCGTGGCGACCCCGGTCCCAGTTTGGGTAGCACGAGTGGCCCAGGCCCCGTTCGGTCCTCCCCCCGCGTTGAGACTCCAGGTGCCCGCGTTGCGGTCAAATCGGAAGATCCCGGTTCCGTCTTTGCGGCTCACGAACATGGTGTCCGGCCCCAGGAAGGCGATCTGGGCCAGCGCTCCCCCGTCGGCTGGGACCGGAATGGCTTCCACGAATCCCAGCGGGTCGGTGGGGTGCAGCGGAGAGTTGTAGATCGATACGTCGTCGGCGACCAGGGGGGCATGATAGAGGTCCCCGTCCGGGTGGTACTCCGGAAACCCGGCCAGATTGACGTCCCAGTTTGTGAGTTCGCCTCCGCCGGGCAACTCGATGTGGCGCACCTTGCCGTCCCAATAGCCGGAGACCAGGTTGCCGTCCGGGCCAAGAGTCAGCCCGGCGACATTCGTTCCGAAGATCTGCCCCTGGAAGGCGAAACTGGCGTCGTATTCGCGAATGCCCGCCCCCCCGTCGCCAGCAGTGAAGATGGAACTGCCGTCCGTGGCGAGTCCGAGGGGGAAGCCAGGGATGCCGGAAATGACTTGCGAGGGATTAGTGCCGTCCAGGTCCCATTGGTAGACCGATCCGCCTTGGGCTGCGTACCACTGGTTGTTATGGAAGAGCAACTCCCCGATTTCCCCACTGCCGCCCGAGGGATCAAAGTCTCCCAGCGAGGCGCCCGTGTCGCCATCGAACATCTGAACATTTCCGTCGTTCCGCCCCGCCGCCAGCAAGTTGGTGACCCCGGAAATGTCGACCGCCTCGAGGGCCGGCGCGAGGGCCAGAAGGCACGCAATTGTGAGGATCGTGATCGGTGGGGGATATTTCATGGCCTTGCGTCTCGACCAAACGGGGCGCTTTCCGGGGTTCAGGATGAATCGAAGATTGGCCGGAGATGGATTCAATCAGCGGCGGCGGCGGGCGAGGAAGCCCAGCAGACCGGCTGCAAGAAGAACGACGCTCGACGGTTCGGGCACGTAGTTCGTGGCGACGCCGGTCCCCGTCAGGGTAGATCGCGTGGACCACGCCCCGTTGGTCCCGCCCCCGGGGGTCAGGCTCCACGCCCCGGCGTTGCGGTCGAATCGGAAGATTCCGGTGGCATCCTTGCGGCTCACAAACATCGTGTCCGGCCCGATAAAACCAATCTGAGCGAGCGCTCCCCCATCGGCGGGGACCGGGATGGCTCCGGTGAGAAGAAACGGATCGGTGGGGTGCAGGGGAGAGTTGTAGATCGACACGTCGTTGGCGACGAGCGGGGCGTGATAAAGGTTACCGTCCGGGTTGTATTCCGGAAACCCGGCCAGATTGACATTCCAGTTGGTGAGTTCACCTCCGCCGGGCAACCCGATGTGACGGACCAGGTTGTCCCCCCAATAGCCCGAGACCAGGTTGCCGTCCGGGCCATAAGTCAGACCGGCGACATTCGTTCCGAAGATCTGCCCCTGGAAGGCGAAACTGGCGTCGTAGGCCCGAATACCCGATCCGCCGTCGCCAGCAGTGTAAAAGTTAGTTCCGTCGGTGGCAATCCCGAGCGGGAAGCCCGGGATTCCGGAGATCTCTTGCGAGGGATTCGTGCCGTCCAGGTCCCATCGGTAGACCCCTCCGCCCTGCACTCCGTACCACTGGTTATTGTGATAGAGCAGTTCCCCGATTTCCCCGCTGCCGCCCGAGGGATCAAAGTCTCCCAGCGAGGCTCCGGTGTCGGCATTGAACATTTGGACATTCCCGTCGTTCCGCCCTGCCGCCAGCAGGTTGGTGACCCCGGCGATGTTGACGGCCTGGACGGCCGGCGCCAGGGTGAAAAGGAAAGCGGCGCACAGCGCCCGCACGAGTAGTTTTCTTGGTTTCATCATTTTCTGTGTTGCTGTTGAGTTGAGGCAGATTCCTGCTTGTCGGGGCACGGCGGGAGGAAGGTCTGCCTCCTTCCTGACTCGCGATCCAGCATTGCAATTTAGCGAGCGGGAAGGGGAAGTGGAAAGCCGGATAGATTGGTAAAATTTCTTTGCCAATTGTGTGCCCTGGTCAGGCTGGGAGAACTGGGGTCGCCAATCCGATCACGGCGGCACCCCTTCGCGGGGCGGGTGGTCGTGACCCGCCGCTTTCGGCGGTGGCGCGAGGGTCTCCCCTCTGATGAAATCGGGCACGATCGGCCGGTGTTCCCAGCTTTTCCGGATCCCGGACGAGAGCTGGCGCTGCAGGGCATGCACGCACCAATCCGCGGCCCGTCGGGCATCCGTCCGATAGCGCGTAATCTCGGGCACCAAGTCTGCCATGAAGGGGGCATCGTCGAGGCAGAGAAGGGACAAGTCCGCCGGCACGCAGAACTGCAGGCGGTGCGGGATAAATCCCAGGAGTCTGGCCGCCATGCGGTTCCGGAAGACGATCACCGCGGTCGGTCGCGGACGCTTGCGCAGCAAACTGTGCGCCACTTTTTCGAAATCCCCGCAGTCCTCACCATGCTTCAGGATCTGCCCCTTTCTCCTGCTCCCGATCTCGGCGAGAAAGGACGCCTCGACGTTGAGGTTCCCGGCTTGCTCGGATTCGGGCAACACCAGAACCACCGAACGCGGATTGTGTCCGGCCCGCTCCAGGGCCGCGATTGCGTGCCGGAGCGCGGC
This sequence comes from Verrucomicrobiia bacterium, assembly GCA_963580345.1. Taxonomy (GTDB): domain Bacteria; phylum Verrucomicrobiota; class Verrucomicrobiia; order Verrucomicrobiales; family Akkermansiaceae; genus Roseibacillus_B. The sequence goes on from CAUZKZ010000305.1 coordinate 4,718, forward strand.
GGCGTGGTCGACTTCGAGCGCCGGCAATTCAATGCCCGGGTAGGCATTGCCGAACACCACCGCCGGAACTGCCAAACGCTGGACAAACCGCTGCACCGCTCGCGGCATCCGGTACAAGACCCAGGCGTCCACCGGACTGCGCTTCGTAATCCTCCGGAGGGTCGCCTCGACGCGGGCCTCGGGAGCGCTCGTGGTCGGCAGCTGTTCGAGATGGATCGAGGCGCCTGCCATCCCGAGGTGCTGGCTCAGCTCCCCATAGACCAGCAAACCCGTCCAGGACAGGTGCTCGAGCGGAATCGGGCTGAGGAAGACGATTTTTTGATTCTGCTTCGCTTTCCACCCGCGCCGCCTGCGCCGCATGCGCCGCCGGACGAGGGTGCGCTTCCCGACCACCTCGCCAGCCCTCCCCCTTCAACTGGTCGAGCGCCAGCCGCAAGGTGGGGCGGCTCACCTCCAGGGCCGCGCTCAATTCACGCTCCGATGGGAGCCGCTCCCGCCACTCCCCGCCATCGATCGCAGCTCGCAGGCGCTCCAGGACGAGCTCCGGCAGGCCGGGCTTTCCGGACAAAGGTTCCATGCTCCAGCGAGCCTATTGGTAAACAAAACAGACCACAATCCCCTTCTGTCGCTGACGAACCCAGGACAGGTGGTCTGTCCCCTGAGGACCATTCTCCCCTTGGTTCCGGGGCTGCGATTGTGCAACCTGCTCCTCCCGAAAGTTCAGATTCCACCACAAAGTCCGGATCAACTCGTCTGCCCCAAACCACCACTGTCATGTCACAATTCTCTTTGCTCGCTGGTGCCACCGCTGCCGCGGCCGGCCTCTTCGCCCTCGCCCCGGTCGCCGGTGCCGGGGAAAAACCGGCCCAGGAGGCCGGCTTTATCACCCTCTTCAACGGTAAGAACCTCGAGGGCTGGCACGGGGCGGTCGAAAACTACGAGGTCGTCGACGGCGCGATCGTGTGCAAGAAGGGCAAGGGTGGCACGCTCTACGCCAAGGAAGAATACGACGACTTCATCTTCCGCTTCGAGTTCAAGCTGCCCCCCGGTGGCAACAACGGGGTGGCGGTGCGCTCCCCGGGCCAGGGCGACCCGGCCTGGGAGGCCTTCGAGATCCAGATCCTCGACAACACCCATCCGAAGTACGCGAATCTCCAGCCCTACCAGTTTCACGGCTCGGTCTACGGTCTCGTCCCCGCCAAACGCGAAGGCCTGAAGCCGGTCGGCGAGTGGAACCAGCAGGAGATCCTCTTCAAGGGAAGCCACGTGAAAGTGACCCTGAACGGCACCGTCATCCTCGACCAGGACCTGAGCAAGATCGACCTGGGCAAGGTCAAGCGTGTTCCGAAAGGCGTGAACCGCAAGGGCGGCTTCATCGGCTTCGCCGGCCATAGCGACCCGGTCCAGATGCGCAAGGTCCACATCAAGCGCTTGTAAATCCGCACCGGCCGCCCCGGCCGCGCCGAGGTCCGCGGTTCGTGCCCGCGGTTAGACTGGCCCTACTTCCCGGCCGTCCACTTGATTCCCGCCACCAGGTGGGCTCGCGCGAACTCGGTATCGATCGAGCGGACGTCGTGCCCCAGACCGGTGAAAAAGTAGCGGCCTTTGTCGAGCTTGCGGCGCCAGCAGATCGGGTGGTCGTCGCCCATGGGCTTCTTGTCGACGTAGAGGGGGTGCTTGCGGACCGGCACGTAGCTCTTCTCGTCCAGCCTCAGCAAGACCTCCACCCCGGGCAGACCGGTGACCGGCCGGTTGAAGCTCAGCCAGTCGGCGGTGTAGGTGAACTCCTTCTTCTTACCCGCCACGACGGGGTCCCCCTCGGCCTTGGGATCGATCACGAAGCGCGCTTCCATGAAATCCGAATCGGCATCGAAGTCGCACCCTGCAATCTCGATCAACTCGGGCCAGGTTTCGTTCTGCACGATCCCCGCGTGCATGGCCATGATGCCACCGCCCTTCCTGAACCAGGCGAGGACCTCCTTCCGGATCTTCTCCGGAATGCTCTCGCCGAGATTGGTGGCGTTGTTGAAGAGAACCAGGTCGTAGACTTCCAGACTCTCGGTCTTGAGATCGTTGGGATCCTCCGAGACGCTGACGTTGATATCGTGCTTCGCTCCGAGCCGCGCCAGGAATCCGTTG
>CAUZKZ010000306.1:0-6853 GCA_963580345.1 Verrucomicrobiia bacterium
GGGGCGGAAGAGAGACCGTCCTGCCGACTTCAATGGCACGAAGCGGACCGGAAGCCGCGACGCGGGGGCCTACCGGTCTGATCCGAAGGGCAATCCGGGATGGCTGATTGGGCCGGGATTCAAGAAGTAAGACACCGACTTGTCTGCGATCCTCTGCGGCGATCCGCGGCCGCCAGTGTTCCGGGGGGAAGGGAACCAGTGCAGATGAACATTGACGTCCGCGGACGAGCGCGGATGGGAGAAAATCTCAATTGCGATCTTTCTTGCGAGACTCCCCCGACGGGTCGAGGTTTCCTATTGGTATGAGCGCATTTACGAACCGGCGGCACTTCCTTCAATCGGGAGCCGCGGCGGGCAGCCTCGCTTTTCTCTCGAAGGTGCCTCTGGTCGGGGCGGAAGAGACGAAGCTGGATCCGGAATTCGTGCGGTTCCGTCCCGAGATCGAACCGTTGGTCAAATTGCTGGAGGACACGCCCCGGGACCGCGTGCTGGAGGAGGTGGCGGGGCGCATCAAGAGCGGGACGACCTACCGGGAGGTGCTCACCGCGCTGCTGCTGGCGGGGGTGCGCAACATCCAGCCGCGGCCGGTGGGATTCAAGTTTCACGCGGTGCTGGTGGTGAACTCGGCGCACCTGGCGGCGCAGAACTCGCCGGATTCGGACCGCTGGCTGCCGATCTTCTGGGCGCTGGACCAGTTCAAGTCGTCGCAGGCGCGTGATGTGCAGGAGGGGAACTGGACCATGGCGCCGGTGGATGAAAAGGGGGTGCCGGCGGCGGAAAAGGCGCGGGAGAGGTTCGAGGCGGCCATGGATCGTTGGGACGAGCCCAAGGCCGATGGGGCGGTCGCGGGGCTGGCGCGGACCGCGGGAGCGCAGGAGATGTTCGATCTCTTCGCCCGTTACGGGGCGCGGGACTTCCGCGACATCGGGCACAAGGCCATCTACGTTTCCAACAGCTGGCGGACCCTGCAGAATATCGGTTGGCAGCACGCCGAGCCGGTTCTGCGTTCCCTGGCCTACGCGCTGCTGGAGCACGGAGGAGAGAATCCGGCCGACAACCAGTACGAGGCGGACTTGCCGGGAAGAAAGAACGGAGAATTGCTGAAGACAATTCGCGGCGACTGGCGGAGCGGGGAGGTGAAGAAGGAGGCCACCGCAGAGATGCTCGCGGTTCTGCGGGAGGGAAACTGGGGGGACGCCAGCCAGAAGGTGGTGGAATTGCTGAACAGGAAGATGGCTCCGCAATCGGTGTGGGACGCCCTCTTTCAGCACGCCGGCGAAATGCTGATGCGCCGCCCGGGAATCGTTTCCTTGCACGCCTGCACGGCGACCAACGCCATGCACTACGCCCACCGGCAGACCTTCAACGACGAGACACGGCGCTTCCTGCTCCTGCAGAATGCGGCCTTCCTCACGATGTTCCGTCAGCGCGGCGGGGTGAAGGAGGGCGTGTCGATCGAGTCCTTCGAAGCGGCGGAGGGCACCCCGGCGCTGGAGGAGATCTTTGCAGCGATCACCGAGGACAAGATGAAGGCGGCGCGACTGTCGCTGGCGCACCTGCGGGAGGCGAAGGATCCCAGGCCCTTCATCGATGCGGCGCAGCGGCTGATCTACCTGAAGGGAACCGGCTCCCACGACTACAAGTTCAGCTCCGCAGTGCTGGAGGACTACTACAACATTTCGCCCGTGATGCGGGACCGCTTCCTGGCGGCGAGCACCTTCTGGTTGCAGGGCTCCGGGAAGAACGACAGCGGCCTGGTGACGCGGACCCGGGCGGCCCTGGGGTGAGGGTCGTGGCTCCGGGGAAAGCGGTTTCGACGGAGCTGCGGAAGAGGTCCGGAAGCCCGGCAATGGGCTTGGCGTTGGCGCGGAATTGGGGCTTTATTGAGTTGGACGGGTGCAGCCCCGGGGATTGTTCCGCCGCCCGCTGACGATGAGTGAGTCGATACGAGACAACGATTGGGTGTGGTGGTCCCTCGGGAGTTTCTCGGTGGTTTCCCTGCTCACGGCCGTATTCCTGGTTCCCTGGGCGGTGGCCCGCATGAGCCCGGACTACTTCATGCCGGAGCGGGACCGCAGCAAGTCGTTCGCTGACTTACACCCTGCGCTGCGCTGGACCGGACTGATTCTCAAGAACGGGCTGGGGGCACTGCTGGTGTTGCTCGGGCTGCTTTTCATTTTTACGCCCGGCCAGGGGTTTCTCACCATCCTGGTCGGCCTGGTCCTGATGAATTTTCCGGGCAAGCGGGCCATCGAACTCTGGATCATCCGCTTCCCGATGGTGCTGCGGGCCGCGAACTGGTTGCGGAACAAGGCGGGACACGACCCGCTGCAGGTGCCGAAACGGGGGAGGAGCTAGGAAATGGCCCGCGGTGGTCCGGTTGAAATGCCGTCGCGGGTCCCACCGTTCTCCTGATGATGAAACTCGCGCTCGCCATCCTCTTTGCCGTGCAAGGGGCAGGCGTGGTCGGCGCGGAGGTTCGGACCTGGACGGATGCAGCCGGCAAATTCAGCATCGAGGCCGTATTTGTGAAAGCCGTGTCGGGCAGCGTGGTGCTGAAGAAGGACAACGGCAAGACGATCACGGTGACGATCGCCAAATTGAGCGCCTCGGACCAGGGTTGGATTCGCGCCAGGGCGGGTGGGGCCGCAGCCGTCCTGGAACGCTCCTGGCCGCAGTGGCTGGGACCGCGCCGCACGGGCCACACCGCGCTCCCGAGCGGCAAGTGGCCGCCCCGAAAACTCTGGGAGAAGGATTTCGGCGATTCGGACAGCTCGCCGATCATCGTGAATGGCCGGATCTACCTGACCACGCTGGAAGGAATCAATACCGGGGTAAAGTGCGTGGACGCGGAGACGGGAAACCTCGTCTGGCAGGGAACCACTCCGGGTGGCCGTTACGCGCGGTTCTCGACGGGCGACAAGCAATCCTACAGCGGCCCGCTCTCCACCCCGGCCTGCGATGGCTCCCTGCTCTTCACTTTGTCGGTCGACGGCGACTTCCAATGCTGGGATGCAGCCGGCGGGGAGAAGAAGTGGGCCACCAACCTCTACGACCAGTACAAGATGGGAAAGCGTGACCACATTCGCGACTACGGGTATGCGAGCTCTCCGATGCTCTCCGGGACGGACGTCCTGATCGAAGTCGGCGGCAACCAGGGGGCGGTGATGGCCTTCGACCGCGAGTCCGGACGCGCGACGGGCGGATGGGGGAAAGGGCAGATCGGCCACAGTGGCGGTCCGGCCGGCCCGGACGGGAAGGTGTTCTTCGGGCTGAACCATCTCTCGGTCGACGGCCAACAGATTCCGTGGCGGACCGACTATGCGTGCAACATCGCGACCCCGGCCGTGTCGGGCGCCTACGTGATCTGCACCTCTGCCTACAACATGCGCAGGACGGTCTGCTACCGGAACGGGAAGGAACTCTGGACCTCGAAGTTCCACTGCAAGACGAGCAGTCCCGTGATCCATCCCGCTGAAGGCCACGTCTACCTTCCCGAGGCCGGCAAATGCCTGGACCTGAAAACGGGGGAAGTGCGGTGGACCTTCCCGCGCGCGGTTAATATCGTGGTGACCGGGGACGGCAAGCTGATCCACTTCGATCGCGAGATCCGGCTCACGAACCTCAAGGGCGAGGTCCTGCACCGGGTCCCCGCCATCGACCGTCAGTGGCCGGGCGGAGCCTTCGGTGATGGCTACCTCGTCTTCAAGAATCGGAGCACGGTCTTGTGCTACTCGGTGAAGTGAACGCGGGCACTCACCAGTGGCCAAACCGGGAAGCGCGACTCGAGGATTTCCTTCGCTTCTTTGCCGGAGTGCCCGCTCTGCCCGTGGTGCAAAGTCTTGCCATGGGGGCGGGATCTAACTAGAAGCCCTGCGCGATGTCGATCGACCCCTTGTTGCAACTCCTGCGCCGCAACGGCCGGTTTTCCGAGACCGAGCTGGCGGAGCGTCTCTCGTTGCCGGCGGAAGAAGTGCGGGAGCGCATCGAGGCATGGGAAGAGGACGGGACCATCCTCGGTTACCAGGCGGTGGTCGATTCGACGCGGACCGGGGATGTGGAGGTGGTGGGAATCATCGAGGTGAAGCTCACCCCGGAGCGCGATGGCGGCTTCGATCGCCTCGCCTCCCGCATTGCGAAATTCGAGCAAGTGGTGAGCTGTTACCTGATGAGCGGGGGTTACGATCTGTTGCTGATGGTGGAGGGCAAGGACCTCATGGAGGTGGCCCGATTCGTGAGTGAGAAGCTCAGCACGATGGAGGGGATTCTCTCCACCGCCACGCACTTTCGGCTGAAGACCTACAAGGAAAACGGCTTCGCATTCGGAGAGGACGAAGAGCCGGAGCGGTTGCCGGTGGCGCCGTAGGGACTCATGGACTATTCGTCGAAAATTTCGCGGCAAGTGGCCGCGGTGCCGCGCTCGGGCATTCGGGACTTCTTCGAGTTGGTGCTCGGGCGCGACGACGTGATTTCGTTGGGAGTGGGAGAGCCGGACTACGCCACGCCGTGGCACATTCGCGAGGCCGCGATTTATTCTCTGGAGCGGGGGCAGACCAGCTACACCTCCAACCTCGGCCTGCTGTCCCTGCGCCGGAGCATCGCCACCTACGTGAGTGAGTTCTTCGGGGTCGAGTACGACCCGCGCAGCGAGGTGCTGGTGACGGTGGGGGTCTCGGAGGCTCTCGATCTCGCCTTGCGGGCCCTTCTGAACCCGGGGGACGAGGTGCTCTACCACGAGCCGTGTTACGTGAGTTACATGCCGAGCACCATGATGGCACACGGCACCGCGGTGCCGGTCGCGACCCGCAAGGAAGACGAGTTTTCCCTGAGGCCGGCGGCGCTGGCGAAGGCCATCACTCCGAACTCGCGAGTCCTGATCCTGAACTTCCCGACTAATCCGACCGGCGGGGTGGCGTCGGCGGAAGACCTGGCCGGGCTTGCCAAGCTTTGCATCGAGCACGACCTGATCGTGATTTCGGACGAGATTTACAGCGAGTTGCGTTACGACGGTGCGCAGCACGTTTCGATCGCTTCGCTGCCCGGAATGCGGGAGCGGACGGTTCTGCTTCACGGATTTTCGAAGGCCTACGCGATGACGGGATTCCGGCTCGGCTATTCCTGCGCCCCGGCTCCGCTGACGGAGGCCATGATGAAGATCCACCAGTATTCCATGCTCTGTGCGCCCATTACGAGCCAGGCTGCGGCCCTCGAGGCGCTGGAGCACGGGGCGCGCTCGGTGGCACGGATGAGAGCCAGCTACCTGGAGCGGCGCGATTACGTGGTGAAGCGGTTCCACGAGATGGGGGTGGATTGCCACCTCCCGGGCGGGGCTTTCTACGTGTTTCCCGACATCCGGAAATTCGGCCTGGGCAGCAAGGACTTTGCGATGCAGCTGTTGGAAGCGGAGAGCGTGGCGGCGGTGCCAGGGGACGCATTTGGAGCGAGTGGGGAGGGGTTTTTACGGTGTTGCTATGCGGCCGCCTTCGAGGACTTGAAGGAGGCCTTGAACCGGATCGAGAGGTTCGTGGGGACGCTGGCATGAGCCTCTCGATGATCAGGGACGACCGGACGCTGGCGCACGTGGTGCCGCTGGTGGCGTTCATGATCGTGGGCGGGGGATTGTCCCTTGTGACGGGGTCCCTGGAGAGCGTCTTCCGGGATCACGAGTTCCTGCCGTGGTGGCGGCGCTACCCGGACCAGTGGATCTACCCGCTGCAGACCCTGGTGGCGGGTGTGCTGCTCGTCTTCTGGTGGAAACACTACGAGTTGAAGTGGTCCGCTGCGAAGGTGGCGGTGGGAGCGGTGATGGGGGCGATTGGGATCGGGATTTGGATCCTTCCGACCCAGACCTACGAGTGGTGGGGCCTGGCCGGGGAGCCGGAGGGCTGGAAGAAGTGGCTCGGGATCTTGCCGCGCCGGGACGGTTTCGATCCGGGCATTTTCGAGAGCCCGGGGGCGTGGTGGACCGCCACGATTCTTCGGTTTGTGCGGGCCGTGATCGTGGTTTCGCTGGTGGAGGAACTCCTGTGGCGCGGCTTCCTGATGCGGTTCGTGCTGAAGCCGGACGGGAAGTACTGGAACATTCCGTTTGGGACCCCTTCGTGGAAGAGCTACCTGATCGTGACGGCGCTGGTGATTTTCATTCACAGCCCGGCGGATTGGGCCGCGGCCTTCGTATGGGGCTCGCTGGTCTACGGCGTGGCAGTGTGGACCAGGAGTCTCCTGGCCTGCGTGGTGATGCACGGGGTGGCGAATCTCCTGATGGGGTGGTATGCCCTGGCCTTCGAAAAGTACGGGCTGTGGTAGCGGCGCCGCCACGTGGCGATTCGCGGTTTTCAGGACCGCTCATTGATGGCACAGTAGCCCCGAGTTCAATCTCCATGACGAACGAGGACCGCAATCCGAACCAGGGCGACCAAGGGCAGGAACGTCAACCGACCGTCCTACCCTCGCCCAAGGGGCCTCCGCGCGCCGCAAGGAAACCGGAGGAACCGGTCCCGCCCTTCGAGCCTCGCAAGATGGGCCCCAAGAGGAGCAAGCTCGGGGTCTTCGCCTTTACGACGATCCTGGGGGCGATTCTCGTGCTCGGGATCGTGGCGGTACTCAAAGTCGACATGCCCAAGACGGGGATGGAGGAGGTTCCAGGTGGGACGCTTTACCGGGTGGATGACGGGGTGGTGGCAATCCAGGAGAGCCCCGCCGGAGACAAGAAGATGTATTACCTGGTGGAGGCTCATCGGGTGACCGAACCGCGGGTGGTGTTCCGGGACAGCGGAGCGACCTTGCGGGTGACGGTCGATAGGGAGCTCCGGAGCATTATTTACCAGGCGAACTGGAAGGAAGCCCCCGCGGT
>CAUZKZ010000307.1:0-6774 GCA_963580345.1 Verrucomicrobiia bacterium
CGTCGCCATCCACCGACCAGTGCTGCTTGATGTCGACGAGACTCTTCTCCTTCTTTTCCTTAAAGGCTTCCGGGCTCAACGCCATCCACTTCGCCGGGTCTTCCGTTCCGAGCCCCCACCACCCGGCGAGATCCTTTCCATTGAACAAAACCGTAAAGGAGGAATCCGGCGGGGTCGGCTCGGCCCGCAGGACGAGGGAGCCGCCAAGAACAAGCAGCCCGCCCAGGGAGGCGGCGGGAACGAATGAGGGCAAGCGCATGTGGTTCATTTTCATCGGATAGCGAGATTCACTCTATTACGACCGCGGCCGCTGGCTATTGCAAAATCAAATCTCACCCGGGTATTTGGGCCACACCCCCGCTTCCCGCCCATCCCGGCGCTTATCTGCTGTTGGCCGGGGCCGGGCGTTCTGCAGGCCGCGGCCCTCGGGAACGCCACGGAGCGGCCGGGGTGATCGTTCCCCCCGCCGGGCTCCTGCCGCCAGGGTCCGCCCTCGGGGAACTTCCCGGACCGGCTTCGAGTAGGCTCGACTCTCCTACGCAAACTCCCGGTAGGATCGCCTCACGAGCTTGTCGGCGGCCTCGTCGTTGGTGATTTTCAGGGCGGCGCTGTCCCACTTCAGTTCCTTGCCGTGCCGGCGATTGGCGACGTTGCCTAACAGGACCGCCTCCGCCAGGGGACCGGCGAAGCCGAAATGGGAGGTGGTCTTCCCGCGCCCGAGGCAGGCGTCGACAAACGAATGGTAGTGGCTGCGCCCCTGGAGCTTGGGCCGCTCGGTACTCCGGTTCTTCGACTCCGGCAGGAGTTGCGGGGCGCCGACGTGGGGCAGGACTAGGTTGCCGCCCTCCCCGATGAACAGGCTCCCGCCCCCGGGCAGATTGTGGCCGTCCTTCTCGAACCCGGCGATTCCGCGCGGCGGTTGCTTGCCGCCGTCGTGCCAGGTGACCACGATGTCGCCGGTGGTCCACTTCGTCCCGGGGAAGGCGTACTCGAAGACCTCCCAGTCCGGCCAGTTTTCCGTGTTCCATTTCACGTTGGCGGCCCAGTCGTCGGGCACCGCCGCCTTGATAGTGGTCGGCGCAGTGAGTTCCAATGCCTTGAACGGGGTGTCGAGGATGTGGCATCCGAAGTCGCCGATCGGGCCGGTCCCGAAGTCCTGCCAGCCGCGCCAGTGGAAGGGATGATAGACGCCTTGCTTGAAGGGGCGGGTCGGCGCCACCCCCAGCCACTTGTCCCAAGCCAGCGATTGCGGCACCGCGTCCGCGCCCTCCGGCCGGCCGCGCCCCGGGAATCTCGCACCGCTCCAGGCGTGCAGTTCCTTGATCTTCCCGATCGCTCCCTCCTGGATCATGATCACCGCCGAGCGGTATTCGATCGCGGACTGGATTTGGTTTCCCATCTGGGTGACCACCCCGGCTTTCTCCGCCGCCAAGCGCATGGCGCGTGCCTCCGCGACCTCGTGCGAGAGCGGTTTCTCGCAATAAACGTGCTTGCCGCGTTCCATCGCCGCGATCGCGACCGGCGCGTGCATGTGGTCGGGGATCGAGACCTGCACCGAGTCGATCTTGTCGCCCTCCTTGTCCAGCATCTCGCGCCAATCCTGGTAACGGCGGGCCTGCGGAAACTTTTCGATGGCCTTCGCCATGCGCGCGGTATCGACATCGCAGATCGCGGCGACGTTGACATCGGGGTGCGAGGCAATGTGCGACAGGTCGCTCCAGCCTTGACCATCGACACCGACCGCAGCGTGGTTGAGCTTGCCGTTGGGCGACGCGGCAGAAAGCAAATTTGGCACGACCAGCGGAGCGCCTGCAGCAGCAGCGGCGGTCTTGAGGAATCGGCGGCGGGAAAATTTGGTCACGGCCATACGGCATGTTCGAAAGATTTCGCCTTGTGGCGAGGGAAATCGTTCCCATCGTCGCGCCCTCCCTTCAGGATTGACCGGCAGCGGAGAAAACATAGCGCTGCACGAAGGCGTTGCTGAACTTCCCGGCCGGATCGTGGCGCTCGATCAGTCCCCTCAGGGTCACCAGATCGTCACCATACAGTGCAGCCATCCGCTTCCCGTCGAGCACGAACAGTTTGCCGAAGTGAGGCTTGGCATCAAACGGGTTGAGGATCGACTCGATCAGGGGCAAGACGGCCAACACCTCGTCGAGGCGGCGGTGCCATGTCCAGTGGATGGCGACCACATCCGACCCCTTGGCCGGTGACATCGGGATGTCGTCCCCCGCCACCATGCGGATCTCGGTGATCTGGACGAGGTGCTGGAAACGATCCCTCCCTGCGTAGAGCGCATCCATGGCCTCGCGGAAATCCTGGTACCGCACAAAAAATTCGGTTTGAATCTCATCGCCATCGGCGCTGGGAGGTTGGTCCGGGAGAAAGTGATAAACTTTGTTTTTCCAGGTTCCATCACCCACCGTCACGCAGGCGGAGGGACGGTTCCCGGGAACCGGGTGCACGCTTTGCTCCGCGATGTGCGGCGCCCCGTAAAACCGGTCCGGCCGCGTGGGGCGTTCGCCGCCTCCCGAGTGCTTCCGGCCAATCCAGACCGTCGACATGACGCGCTCCCGCCAATCACAGAAAAAGCTCACGAATTCGCCCGCGCGCATGATCGGGTCGAAGTTCGCATCGTCGAACATCGTGTCCCACTCCATCCGCTCGTAGATCGCCTTGTGGACCCGGAAGGGCCGCACTACGCGCAGCGACATCGACGTGATGACGCCCAGCGCGCCGAAGCTGAGCAGGCGGGAGTAAAACCGGGACGGCCCGCCTCCCTTCACCATCGATTGTAACGTCCCATCCGGCAAGACCACCTCGAAGCGCGTGACATTGGACGCCAGGATCCGGTGGTCCGCACCCGACCCATGGGTGCAGGTGATCATAGAACCGACGACATTGATGTGCGGCAACGACGGCAGATTCTCGACGGCCATGCCGGCGCGATCCACCGCTTCGATCAGCTCGGAGTAAGTGACTCCGGCGCCGAAATGCACCTCCTCGCCGTCGCAGGTGATGGTCTTGAACGCATCCAGGCAGAGATGGATCCCCCCATCCTGCGTGTCGGCGATCTGGTTGAAGCAGTGGCGCGTGCCGAAAACCTTCACCGACGCAATGGCCGGATCCCCCACAATTTCCCGGATTTCCTCGACCGAGGTGGGCCGTCTGACGGAGGAAGAGCGGTACGCGACGGTCTGCGACCAGTTTTTTAACATCCTCCGATGACTTTTTTGGGATCCACCTCCCGGTCGATCAAGACCCTCTCAACTCGCGGATTCGGATATTCTTCCAGCGGCACTTTGCCCCCTTGGGCCAGCTTTTACCTCCGTGAATCTGCACCGCGATGTGGCCTTCCTTCCCGAGGGTCTTCGCGACTTGCTCCTTGTTGTATCCCGGGCCGGCGTACGTCGCGCCGTCGAATTCCGTAACCTTTTCTCCGTTGATCCAGGTCGTGATTTTCGGATACTCCCCCTGGCACAACACCCTGACACTATTCCAGGCGTTCGGCTTGTAGATTTGGCACCACTTCGCGCCGTCGATCGAATAGGTCTTGGGCAACTTCCCGCTCCCCCCGCTCGGTTTCGCCGTGTAGCCAACGAGTTTCTTCTGTGCGTCGAGCTTCCCGAAGATATCGAACGGGCGGGTATTGAATCCCCCTGTGCCTTCGCCGTAGATGTGCCCAATGTTTCCGGCATCGTGGTAGTCGACCATCATCTGGATACACTGTCCCGTCTCCGTGGAGCGCAGGAACAGACCGCTGCAACATCCCCAGTCCGGATTGATGTCGAGCCGCAGATCGAAGTCCCCAAACTTCTTGTCCGTCAGGAGAATCCCTCCGTTTCCGGATCCCGGCGGGTCCTGTTCCCCGGTGATGGCGCCTTCTTCGGCCCGCCAGATGCCACCGGTCCCGTGACCGACCCTCTTCGGATTCTTGTGCCAGCCCTTCAGGCTCACGCCATCGAAGAGAGAGGTAAAACCATCCTCCGGAACCGGCTTGGCCATCAGGCCGGTGAAGGGGCCGCCCGCCACCACCGCGGCAGTGACAGTTACTCCGCTTCCCAGAATTTTTCTTCGTGAAATCGATTTCATGAACCAAGGACCTATGCGATTTCTCCCATCCCAGCAATCCGTTTTAATCCGCATCCACGAATTGCCGCACGGTCCTTCGAAATGGGGAGGTAGCCCTTCGCCAGAAGGGCTACCAGGCCGGTGGGGAGATCTCTCCGCGGCCCGCTTCTACGGCTTGAGCCTCAGGAAGGCGACGAGGTCGGAGAGATCCTGCGGCGTGACGACCGCTTCAAGGCCCTCGGGCATGAGGGAGAGATTGACGCTCTTCAGGCTCGCGAGGTCGGTGCGAAGGATGTCACGCATGGTGGCATCGGGAAACTTCAGGGTGATGCTGGCCGCGTTCTCCGCCGCGAGCAGACCGAAGAGCTTCTCTCCGCTTTTCAATTCGCAGTTATAGGCGTGATAGCCGGGTTGGATTTCGAGGTTCGGATCGAGGATGCTCACGAGCAGTTTTTCGGGAGGATGCTCCGCCACGGTGCGCAGGTCCGGACCGACCTCGAGCCCCTCCTTTCCATGCCGGTGACACGCGATACACGCGCGCCGGTAGACCGCTTGCCCCCGCGCCGCCTCCCCTTTCAACTTCAGGGCGGGGCGGTAGTCTTCCACGACCTTCGAGCGGGCCGGCGACGAATCGCTCTGCAACCGCTTCGCCGCGGTGGCCCGTAGCGCCTTGTCCGGGTGATTGAGGAGGCGCAGGCGCCGGATCGCATCGAAGTCCGCGGGTCGCACCACTTCGCCGCCCATCGCCTCCAGCAACTCCCGCGTCCACTCTGTTCGCGACAGGAGTTCGTCAAGAGCCAGGGCCCGCGCCTCCGGAGAAAACCCGGACCACGCCTGGATCACCAGCGCCGGCACGGTCGCGTCCCCGGTTCCGGAAAGCGCCTTGAAAACCTGTGCAAGCTCCTCCAAGTCCGCGCACGGCTTGAGGCGCCCCGCCAGGAACTTGATCGCCTCTGGTCGCCGGCCCTCGACCCGGGACAGCAAGGCGGCCGCCACGATTCGCGACGAGACCGGACCCGCCTCGCCCGAGAGTTGGCGGTGAGCATGCTCGCTCAGCCGCGAATACGCCTCGGCGAGTTCGCCAAGCCCCCCCTTCGTCGCTCCGAGGCTCTCGAGCAGCTTCGGCAGCGGTTTCTTTCGGCGCACCAGCAGATCGAGCACTTCGACGCACGGTTCCACCGTCTCCTTCGAAAACGAGGCACTCGCCTTCCTGAACACCGGCGCGAGCAAGGCGGCAAGGAAGTCCGTCCGCCCGGTCCCAAGATGGATCTCGATCATGGGCCGGCGAAGTCCGTCCAGGGCCGGATGCTCCGAGCTCACGAGGGCTTCGATGAGGGCCGCATCGTGTGTGAGCGCGGAACAGAAGGCAGCCGCCCGGATATAGGGATCGGCGTGATCGCGAAGGAGTATCTCCGCGAGGGTCCTTCCCGCTCTTGCATGGGCCGGAAAGGCTCCCAACGAAAACGCCAGTTGCATGCGGACTCGCGGTTCCGGATCCCCGGCGAGCTTGAGGGCGGCCGCCACAACCTCCGCCGTAGCCCTCGACTCCGCAAGCCTCAGGGCATTCTCGCGAACCCCGGGATGCGCATCGGAGAGGGCCTTGACCACAACCTCGGGCGTCAGGGTGCCCAGCCCATCCAGGGTGCAGAGCGCGTGGAGCCGCATGAGCGGGGCCTCCGCCTCGACCGCGAGGGAGGCCAGGCCCCGCGTTTGATTCCGAGCCCCCCGCCACAGCAACAGCTGTTGAGCCTTGTCGCGCACCCAGCCGTTGGGCGAACCCAGCCGATGAACCAGCTCGGCCAGGTCCATCCTTTCCAGGTCGAGCATTGCGGGCGGCTCTTCTCCTTTTCGTCGCACCCGATAAATGCGCCCCCGGTCGTCTCCGTGCCGATAGAATGGCAGCAGCTCCTTCTTGCCGTTCTTCGGCAGCCAGTCCGGGTGCTCGATCATGTAGCGATACATGTCGGCCACCCACAGCGCGCCGTCCGGCCCGGTCCGCACCATGACCGGTCGGCACCAGCGGTCGGTGCTGGCAAAGAAATCCGGGGAGCCATCCTTCCCGCCTCGCTTGCCCGAGAAGGTGACCCCTTGCGGCTGGAGATCGATTCGTTGCACGACGTTATGAAACGGCTCGCAGGCGAAGCCGTGCATCTTGCCGCTGCCAAAGAGGTGCACGTCGCGGTAAATCATTCCCGAGCATGCCGAGGTGTAGTGACCGGCATGATCAAACCCGTGATAGCGTTTCTGCTGCGAACTGACGGGGTATACCGGTGGCTGGATGGGCCCCGGCAACTGCACCCGTCCCTCCGGCGCCGCGTAGTGCGGATTGCGGCGCAGGTAGTGGTCGGGCAGGACGTAATGCCAAAGCGGACGCGCGTTCTGGGTTCCAAACCAGCGCCCCCAATCGTCACGGTTTCTTCCGAACTGGGTCGGCCCGCTCTGCGCTTCCACCTCGCCGGTGTCGGGCCGAAAGCGGAAGTCCCGGCTTCCCACCGCGACTTCGGTCTGGTTCCGGCTGGAGCGCAGCTTCGTATCGCGCGGATAGTTCCCGTGGTGCCCGCCGGCCGCCACGTAGACCCAGTTGTCGAGCCCCCAGCGCAATCCGTTGGCACGCAGTTGCTGGTTGCCCTGGGACAATCCCGTAAGGAGGACCTCCCGTTCATTGCACACGCCGTCCCGGGTCGTGTCGCGGAGGAACAGGAT
>CAUZKZ010000308.1:0-6774 GCA_963580345.1 Verrucomicrobiia bacterium
TTCCTGCGCGGGGAGAGTCTTCTTGCGGATCATTAACGAACCTTAACCAACTCCGCTACCATCAGCAAATTCGATTCTCGCCGAACGGAGGTATTTCAACAGTCTCTTAATAATGCACATTGGGGGCGAATCCGTCTATTTATTAGACCACGCTGCAACCGCCGAAAAGGGCCGCCACGATGACTTGACCGGGAAGGCTTTGGGGCCAGACTTCCGCGCCATGCCAGCCCGCCCTGTCCTCGCCACCCGCCTTTTTCTCGGTATCGGATGTCTCGCCGTGCCCCCGGCGGTCACCGCCCAGATTGTGCGCACGTTTCCTGAAACCCGTGTCACCGCCACGGCGGACGGCGAAGCGGGAGAAGGGGATCTGGACGAAACGATGCTCTCGGCCGAGGACCTCGAACGCTTCGGAGTCGAGACCCTCGAGGACCTGAGTGCCCTCGCGCCGAACCTGCACTTCGTGGACACCGACACGCGTGGCTACGGGAACGTGGTCTCGGTGCGCGGGCTTTCCAACACCCTCTTCTTCGGTCCGCCCGCGGTCGGGCTCTACGTCGACGACGTTCCCTTTGGCGACGCCTTCGCCTACACCTCGGAGCTTCTTGCTCTCGAGTCGGCGCGAATTCATCACGGGCCACAGGGCGCCAACTTCGGTCGCAACGCCTCGGGCGGGGTGATTGACCTCACCACCATGCAACCCGGCGAAGAGTGGAAGTTCGGCGGGAGCGCGGAATACGGGTCCTACCAATCCTACGGGCTGACGGCCTACTCGGCGGGCCCACTCGCTCCGGGACTCAGTCACGTGGTGCAGTTCTACTGGCGGGAGCGCGACGGCTTCGTGAAGAACAACTTCCTGGGCGGCCATACCGACGAGCGCTCGGTGGTCGGAGGACTGGCCAGCATCATCTGGTCGCCCGCGCCCGACACGGAGATCAAGCTGCGACTCACCGCCGAGCACGCGGATGACGGCAGCCAGCGCTTGACCGCGCTGGCGGGCAATCCCTTCGGGTCCTACACCGGCGATTCCTACACGGTAAACTCGAACGTGCGCGGGCGGAACGAGATCACGCGCTACCAGATCTCGCTGCACGGCCGGAAGGAACTCGACTGGGGAACGATGAAGTCGATCACCTCCTACCAGAACTGGGATCTCGGGCCGCAGACGGTGGACCTGGATCTGGGACCCTCCCTCTTTCCCTTCACCGAGGCGAATTCCCTGATCAACCAGGACCAGGAGCTTTGGACCCAGGAAATCCGTCTGGAGAGTCTGGACGGGGCGGGACCGCTCACCTGGCGCGGGGGCGTCTTTTACATGAACAAGGAAAACTCAGGCAATGCGCGGCGGCTCTTTCCCGCCCAGATCGGCCCGATGACTTTTGCCAACTTCGGAGAAACCACCAAGTTCGAGATCGAAGAACAGAACATTGCGGTGTTTGGGAAGGCGGCCTACGAGATCCGCAAGGGGTTGACGGTGGAAGCGGGCGGCCGGTTGGAATTTGTGGATGTCTCGATGGACCGCTCGAAGGCGAATACGTTCAACGGATTTCCCTCGCCCGGTCCAGCGGCCCTCTCACCGCAATCTGACGCGCTCTATTTCTCTCCCACCGGCGGAATTGTTTACGACTTCACCGACAAGTTGAGCGGCTTTGCCCGCACCGGCCTGGGCATCAAGCCGCACGGCTACTCGGCCTTCAGCGACGACCCGGCCACGGCGTCCTTCGGCGAGGAGCGCAACTGGTCCAACGAGATCGGGGTGCAGTATAAAGATGCGGACGCCCACCTCAACGTGGTGGTGCGCGCCTTCTGGAACGAGATCGACGACTACCAACTCAACGTGCAGGACACCGGGGACGTCAACGACCCCATGGACCGTGGCTCGACCGACTTCATCGTGGTCAATGCCGAGGAAGTGCGCTCGGCGGGGATCGAGGCGGAGGCCCAGTGGCGGCCGGTGGAACCGCTCCTGCTGCATGGCAACGTGGGCTGGACCGATATCGAGTTCGATTCCTACGCCGACCCCTTCAGCGGGGTGAACCACAGCGGCAACACGGTGCCGTTCATCCCGGAACTCACCGCCAGCGCGGGATTCCGTTACGACCTGCCCGGGGGATTCTTCTTCGGCTCCTCGGTGCGGGCTTCCCAGGACACCTACTACGATGCCGCCAATACGGCCGCCTTCCAGCAGGGTGGCTACTGGATCTGGGACGCCCAAGCGGGGTACGAAGCGGACAATTGGAGTGTGACAGTCTTCGGCCGCAACATCCTGGACGAAGAGTATTACACCTTTATCAACCCGCAGATCGTGGCCGGATCCCCCGGAGATCCCCAGGTATTCGGGGTTCGCGTAAATCTCGATCTCTGGTAAGGATCCCTCCCCGGCGCGCCTCGCCAGATTCCGAGATTTAACAAATCTTCGGAAGAAGGATTGCGTCGCAGCTCTCGTATTTTCTGTCCCATGATCACGCCCCGATCCTTTTTTGTCCTCGCCAGCCTGGCCCTCTCCGGCACGATGTTTGCCCAGGGCAGTCCGCCCAAGGCCTCCGGCTTCCTGAGCTGGCGTGGCCCCGACCAGAGCGGCGTTGTTCCCGGCAAGGGCTACCCCGAGAAGTGGAAGCCCAACGGCGAGAACCACTTATGGAGCTACGACATCAAGGGCGGGGGCACGCCCGTGATCGCGAATGGCAAGCTCTACGCCTTCGGCTACTACGACAATCCGAAGGATCTCAGCGATGTGCAGGAGACGCTCCTCTGCCTCGATGCCACCACCGGCAAGATGGAGTGGGAGCGCCGCTTCAGCGACTACATCAGCGACGTGGTTTACAACCGCTACGGGGTGGGCTCGCCCATCGTCGATGCGCTGACCGGCAACGTCTATCTGCAGTCCAGCAACGGCCGTCTCATGGCGTTCACGGGCGACGGCAAGCCGTTGTGGGAGCACTCCCTGATCGAAGAGTTGGCCCGCCTCACCTTCCCGAACGGCCGGACCGGGTCGCTGGGGCTCGATGGTCCGCTCGTGATCGCGCACATTGTGACGGCCAACTGGGGCCTGACCGGCCCGGCGCGCGACCGCCTTTACGCCTTCGACAAGCTCACGGGCGAACTGGTGTGGTGGTCGACGCCCGGCACCGTCCCGGATGACAGCTCCTTTGCGATGCCGGTCTTCGCCGACCTTGAGGGTCACCGCGTCAGTTACACCGGGCACGGCTGCGGGAACCTCGCGGCGGTCGATGTGCGCACCGGAAAGCCGCTCTGGCGCTTCCAGTTTGCCAAGGGCGGGATCAATTCGCAGATCCTGAAGTACGGCGACGACAAGATCATCGCGATCCACGGCAAGGAGAACATCGATGTGGCCGGCAAGGGCCGCCTGGTCTGCATCAAGGTGCCGATAACCTACAATGCGGGGGACCAGATTCTCCTGAAGCCGGAGGTGGAGGTCTGGCGCAATGACGAGCACGTCGCCTTCACGAGCTCCCCGGTCCTGGTCGATGATCGCGTCTATTCCACCATCGCGACCGGAAACCTGATCTGTGTCGACGCCAAGACCGGCAAGACTCTTTGGAAAAAGAAGCTCGGACCGGACCAACTACACGCCTCGCCGGCCTACGCGGACGGCAAGCTCTATATCCCGCTGGCGGATGGGAAGTTTTTCATTCTGAAACCCGGCGACAAGGATGCCGAGGTTCTCACCGAAGTGAATCTGCACGTCCCCTGTCTGGGAACCCCGGCGCTGTGGGCCGGGAAGGTGTACCTCATGACCAAGGACGGACTGCACTGCTTCGGCGACAAGGAGGGCGTCTTCGTTCCCGGTGCTGCCGCGCCCGCTCCGCCCGCCCCCGGCGCCGTCACCCAGATCCAGATCGTGCCCGCCGAGTTTGCCCTGAGCCCGGGCGCTTCCCAGAAGTTCACGATCTGGGGCCTCGACGCGAAGGGCCGCCGGGTCGAGAAGCTGGAGGGAGCGCAATGGGAAGCCTTCATTCCGGCCACGGCGCGGGTGAAGGCCAAGGGCGATGCCAAGTTCGAGGGCGACACCGTAGTGGCCGGCCCGGATGCCAAGCTTTCGGCGGGTGCCTTCAAGGCCACCATCGACGGAATGTCCGCCACCTGCCGCGGCCGGGTCGTGGCCAACGTCGGCTACGCGGAGGACTTCGAAGGGGTCGAACTCAAGATGAAGAACACGGCCGGTGAAGCGGTGGCCTTCCCGCCCCTCCCGTGGCTCGGCGCCCGCATCAAGTGGCACGTCCTCGAAAAAGACGGCGGCCAGGTCATCGCCAACCGCCTCGATAACGTCCTCTTCCAGCGCACCATGAATTTCTTCGGCGATCCGGAAATGAAGAACTACATCCTGGAGGCGGACGTCGCTACCGATGGCAACCGCCGCGTCATGTCGACCATCGGCCTCGTCAACCAGCGCTACCTGATCACCCTCGATGGAGGAAACCGGATTTTGGAGGTGAGCTCCAACCACGAGCGCGTGAAGAAAAACGTGAAGTACCGGATCACGCCGAACACCTGGTATCACCTCAAGACCCACGTGCAGCGCAGCGCCGAGGGGTCCGGGGCGGTGCGAGCCAAGGTCTGGCCGCGCGCGGAAAAAGAACCCGAAGCGTGGACCATCGAGGTGCCCCTCAAGAACGTTCACGAGAAGGGCGCCCCGGCCGTCTTCGCCTTTTCTCCCCAGGCCCAGAAACGGGTCTACATCGACAACATCAAGATTTCCGCCGCCGAATAACACCACTCCCACCGCAGATCAGCAATGAAGCTCCACTCACTTTCCCTCCCGGTCTTCGCCTTTACCCTGAGCTTCCTGGTGGGCTCTTGCGAAAAGAAGACCGCCACCAAGTCCCAAGAGCAGGCCGCCGAGACTACCCCCGTCGCCGCCAAGGCCGAGAAGAAGGCCGGCGAGAGCGATCCCGCCCCGGACCCGGCCCCGGCCCCCGCCGCTGCTCCCGCCAAGGGAGAGGACTGGCCGACCTGGGGCCGCGACGCCACCCGCAACATGGTGGGCAACGCCAAAAATCTCCCCATCGACGTCAACCCCGGCAAGATGGACGACGAGACCGAGGAAATCGATCTCAGCTCCGCCAAGAACGTCCGCTGGGTCGCGAAGCTCGGCTCGACAACCTACGGGAACACCTCGGTGGGTTTCGGGAAGGTCTTCGTGGGAACCAACAACGAGGTGCCGCGCGACAAGGGCATCATCGGCGACCGCGGAAACCTCTATTGCTTCGACGAGAAGACCGGAAGTTTCCTCTGGCAACTGATCGTTCCCAAACTGGGGGCGCGCAAGGTCAGCGACTGGGAGTACGTTGGGATTTGTTCCTCCGCCGCCATCGAGAAAGACCGGGTCTGGGTCGTCACCAACCGCGGCGAAGTGGTCTGCCTCGACATCGATGGCCTGGCGGACGGCAACGACGGGCCGTTCGAGGAAGAAGTGGCCTTCATGACCGACAAGAACGTGGGGCCCGGCAAGAAGCCCGTGATCCCCAAGCTCACCGACCAGCACGCCGACATCCTGTGGAGCTACGACATGCGCGACGCCGACAACGGGGTGGGCATCTTCCCCCACAACGTCTCGAGTTGCTCGCCGCTGGTGGTAGGAGACAACCTCTACACCGCCACTTCCAACGGGGTGGATTGGTCGCACACCAACATCCCCGGCGAATTCCTCCCGGGCCTCATCGCCCTGGATAAAAACACCGGCAAGCTGATTGGCGAAGAGGTCTCCGGCGTTTCAGGGCGGGTCCTGCACGCCAGTTGGGGTTCGCCGGCCCTCGGCAAGGTCAAGGGCAAGGACATGCTGGTGTGGGGTGGCGGCGACGGGATCGCCTATGGATTCGACCCCAAGCCCGTGATGGACAAAGAGGAGGGCGTGGCCGTCCTCAAGGAATTCTGGCGCTACGACGGCAACCCGCCCAAATACCGCAAGAAGGAAGACGGCGATCCCATCAAGTACACCGCCTTCAAGGGCCCCAGCGAATTTATCGCCACCACCATCATCCACGACGGCCTGGTCTACGCCATCATCGGGCAGGACCCGGAGCACGGCGACGGCGTGGGGCGCCTGAGCTGCATCGATCCCTCCCTGACCGGCGACATCAGCGACAAGGCGGTCTGGACTTACGAAACGATCGGCCGCTCCCTCTCCACCCCCAGTATCACGAACGGACTCGTCTTTGCGGCGGAGTATGACGGTGATATCCACTGCGTGGACGCCAAGACCGGCGAACCCTACTGGGTGCACGAGACCGGCAGCCGGGTATGGGCCTCCACCCTGGTGGCAGACGGCAAGGTCTTCCTCGGCACGGAGGACGGCGAGGTGGTCATCCTGGCCGCCAGCAAGGAAAAGCAACTCCTCGGCACGATCGAACTTCATGCGCCGATCTACAGCAGCGCGGTGGTTGCCAACGACACCCTCTACGTCGCCACCCAGACCCACCTTTATGCCATCGGCAAGACCGAGTAAGAGAGGGAAGCAGCTCTCCGCATGAAAAGGTCCACCCTCGTATTCCTCATCGCCTTCCTCGCCCTGGCGATTCTCCACCAGGACTTCTGGAACTGGGACAACAAGAACCTCGTCTTCGGCTTCATGCCGGTCGGCCTCGCCTACCACGCCGCTTACTCCTTGGTGGTCGCCGTCTTCTGGGCGGTGGCGATAAAAGTGGCGTGGCCGCACGAACTGGAGGAGTGGGCGAAGGGCGGGGATTCCGAGTAAGCGGTATACAGTGGACAGTATACAGACGGCGGATTCAATTTGTTATCGAATATCGCCCCATG
>CAUZKZ010000309.1:0-6760 GCA_963580345.1 Verrucomicrobiia bacterium
GCTCAGCGCGGTGGGGGTGGAAGGGGGGAGGGAGCGCGTGCGTGGGATTGCGGATGCGGCGGGCTACCTCGAGGGAGAAGATTTCTGGTGTTGTTGTTAGAGGGGTTAAGAACCGACTTGCACCCCTGCCGGGGTGCCGATCATTTTTACGGCGCAGAGTCCCGGGGTGGCGCTGCGCTTACCCCGCGCTACTTTCTTTGACCCCTGCCGGGGTCGGGGCGATCGACTTGAAACTTGAAACCTTGAACTTGAAACTTCTCACGCCAGAATCCCCTTCACCACTTTCCCGTACACATCGGTGAGGCGGTAATCGCGGCCCTGGAAGCGGTGGGTGAGTTTTTCGTGATCGAAGCCTAGGAGGTGGAGGATGGTGGCCTGGAGGTCGTGGACGTGGACGGGGTCCACGGCGGGGGTGAAGCCGAGTTCGTCGCTTTCGCCGTGCAGGTGGCCGCTTTTCACTCCGCCACCGGCCATGAACATGGAATAGCAGTCCGGGAAGTGGTCGCGGCCGAGGACTTTGCCGCCGGCGGTGCGGCCTTCCCGGAAGGGGGTGCGGCCGAATTCGCCGCTCCAGATTACGAGGGTGTCCTCGAGGAGGCCCCGCTCCTTCAGGTCGCGGATGAGGGCGGCCACCGGTTTGTCCATGGTGGCGCACTTTTTGGTGAGCCCGTCGCGGATGTCCTCCTTGGGATTGGTTCCGTGGAAATCCCAGCCCCAGTCGAAGAGTTGCACGAAGCGCACGCCCTGTTCGAGGAGGCGGCGGGCCAGAAGGCAATTGTTGGCGAGTCCCGATCCGCCGAGGCTGGCGCCGTAGGATTCGATGGTTTGCTTTGATTCCCTGGAGATGTCCATCACCTCGGGGACGGAGACCTGCATGCGGTAGGCGAGTTCGTACTGGGCGATGCGGGTGAGGGTTTCGGGGCTGCCGAGTTCCCTGGCCTGCCTCTCGTTGAGCTTGCGGAGGGCATCGAGGCCCTTGCGGCGCAGTTCGCGCGACATGCCGGAGGGATCTTTCACGTAGAGGACCGGGTCGCCTTTGGAGCGGCACTGCACGCCCTGGAAGACGGAGGGCAGAAAGCCGCTGCCCCAGGCGTTCTTGCCGGCGCTGGGCTGGGTGCCGCTGGAGATGAGGACCACGAAGCCGGGGAGGTCCTGGTTTTCAGTGCCGAGTCCGTAGGTCACCCACGAACCCATCGAGGGCCGGCCCTGGCGGGGAGAGCCGGTGAGGAGGAAGAGCTGGGCCGGCGCGTGGTTGAACTGGTCGGAGTGCATGGAGCGCACCACGCACATCTCGTCCGCGATCTTGTGGAAGTTCGGGATGGCGTCCGACATCCAGAGGCCGCTTTGGCCGTATTGTGAGAACTTGCGCGGGGTGCCCATGAGCTTGGGGGTACCTTTCGTGAAGGCGAACTCCTTGCCCTTCACGAACTCGTCGGGGCAGTTCTCACCGCTGCGCTTCACGAGTTCCGGCTTGTAGTCGAAGAGGTCGAGGTGAGGCGGGGATCCCGCGCAGTGGATGTAGACGACGCGTTTCGCCTTGGCGGTGAAATGGGGGGCGCGGGCTGCGACGGGATTGAGCGGAAGAGTGGCGCCGGTGAGCTTGTCGGCACCCAGGGCGGTCAGCGCGATGCCGCCCAGTCCGACGTGGCAATCGCGCAGGAAGTGCCGGCGGGTGAGATGCTGGAGGCGCGCGTCGGAATCGAATACGGAACTCATGGCTTCTGAAATATTTCGTCGAGATTGAGAGCGATGTTGGCAACGGCGGTCCAGGCGGCGAGATCGACGAGGTCGGCGCCGGCATCCGGCATGCCGAGCGGTTCGGTGGCCATCGCCCTGGCGGCCTTGGGATCGACCAGGAAGACCTTGCGGGCCTCGATGAAGAAATCGGATAGGGGGGCGACCTCCTCGGGGTGGGGTGGGCGGGTGAGCGCGAGTTGGAGAATACGGGCGGCGATCCGGCCGGCCTCTCCGCCGGGGGTTTCTTTCACGGCTCGGCGGGCGAGGGCCTGAGCGGCTTCGACGTAGACCGGATCGTTGAGGGTTACGAGGGCTTGCAGGGGGGTGTTGGTGGCGGAGCGTTTCACGGTGCAGACCTCGCGATTGGGCGCGTCAAAAGTGGCCATGGAGGGGTAGGGCATGGAGCGGCGCCACTCGGTATAGACTCCGCGGCGGTAGCGGTCCTCGCCCTCGCTGTCGGTCCAGTCGGTGGATCCCCCGAAGGCGGCCTTCAATTCGAGCTTGGGCCGCGGGGGGCGGCTGGGAGGACCAAACATTTTCTGACTGAGGAGTCCGGAGACGAAGAGGGCCTGGTCGCGCACCATCTCGGCGGAGAGACGCACGCGAGGTCCGCGGGTGAGGAGGTGGTTGAAGGGATCGACTTCGAGCAGGGCGGGGGTCGCTCGGGAGGACTGCTGGTAGGTGGCGGATGTGACGAGGAGCTTGTGGAACTGCTTGAGGTTCCACCCGTTCTCGACCAGTTCGACCGCCAGCCATTCCAGGAGGGCGGGGTGGGAAGGGAAGTCGCCCTGCGACCCGAACTCCTCGCTGCTGGCCACGATTCCGGTTCCGAAGAGGGCTTCCCACTGGCGGTTGGCGATGACGCGTGGGGTGAGCGGGTTCTCCTTGCTCACGATCCACCGGGCGAGGGTGAGGCGGTCGCGAGAAGCGCCCTCGGGGAGCGGGTGGAATGCGGCCGGAATGCCTTCGCCGACCTCTTCCGCCGTTTGCTTGTAATTGCCGCGGATCTGGACGTGGGTCTTGCGCTTTTTGCCGGCGGGCAGGTCGCGCAGGATGGGCACGCTGGTAGCCGGCTTGATGGCGGCGATCCGTTTTTCGATCTCGGCAAGCCGCTTTTGCGTCGCGGCGGTGGCGGGGGCGATGCTGCGGTAGTAGGACCCGATGGCGGTCTTCTGTTGATCGGTGCGGTTGAGTGCGGCGAGGGCCTGCCGGACTTCGGCCGGCATCCCGATGCTGCTTGCGGCGGAGGGATCGGCGGTGGAGGAGAGGCCGAACCTGGCGAGAGTGGTCCCGGGGAATTGCGATTCCTGGTGGATCTGAATGCGGAGCGTGCCGCCGGCCGGAACGGGTTGCTCGGGAAGGAGGCGGAGATGGTGGCGCTTGTCGATACGGGGCGAGACGGCCCAGCCCCTGGCGGGATCGACCTTGGCGGCGAGGACGGAGGCGGCGCCGAACTTCTCCTGCGCGAAGTCGGCGCTGGCGGCGATGAAGGGGACCGGGCGAGCGCCGGAGGTGGCGAAGCTTGCGCTGGGCGAGGGGACGCCCTCGGGAGATTTAGTCCACACGGGGCGGCGCTCGCCGTCGAGGATGGAGACCTTGTAGCCGGCGAGCCGGGAAGCAGTGGCGGTCCCGCCGTCGGTTCGGTTCCAGATCACCACGCGATCGATGTCCTTCGCGCCGCCCAGATCGATCTCCCACCAGGGGTCGTTGCCGTCCGCGGTGTGGCTGGTGGACTTGGCCTTGTCGTAATCGCCGTCGGTATTGCCATCGATGGCGAGATGGGCCGGGCCGTTGAAGCCGGTGGAAATTTGCGAGGCTTTGCCCTTGCGAGCCAGATTGGTTCCGTTCCCGAACACTTCGACCTCGGCGAGGTGCAGGAATTTGGCCTGTCCGGGGAGATCGACCCGCACGAAGCGGCCACGGGCGCCCTTGCCGGCATCGGGCGGGATGTGGGTGGCGGAGACCCGGGAGATCACGATGTTGTCCGTGCGGCCGACCTTGCCGTCGACGGGCAGGGCGTCGAGGCGCAGGGCGTGAAGGGGGCTGGGGAGGGGGACCTCCACGGTGTAGACCGCCGTGGCGGGGTTTTCGCCGCCGGCCGTGAGGGTGCCCGACTTATCGACGGTGAGCGTGGCGCCGTTGGTGGCGGCTGCCCGCGTGGGTTGCAGGGCGCTCCACAACAGGGGGATCGACAAGCTTTGCTCCCACTTCTGCTGCGCATTGGCGAGTTCGGGAGAGTCGATGGTGAGTTCGGCGCGCAGGCCGGCGGCCTCCTCCTCGAGTTTTTTCTTCTGCCCATGCTGTTCCGGGGTGAAGACCTTGATGGTGGGGCCCTCGTCCCGGCGGTCGGCGTCCTCGGTGCTGTTGAAAAAAGCGAAGAACTGAAAATACTCGTTCTGTGTGATGGGATCGTACTTGTGGGTGTGGCACTGGGCGCAGGCGATGGTGGTGCCCATCCAGGTCTGCATGGTGGTGTTGACGCGGTCCACGATCGCGACATTGCGAAACTCTTCGTCGTTCGTGCCACCCTCGTTGTTGGTGAGAGTATTGCGGTGGAAGGCGGTGGCGGTGAGCTGATCGGGAGTGGGATCCTCGAGGAGATCTCCGGCCAACTGCTCGACGGTGAACTGATCGAAAGGCATGTTGGCATTGATGGCGCGGATGACCCAGTCGCGGTAGGCCCAGATGGTGCGGGGGGGATCGTCGGCGTAGCCCGCCGAGTCAGCATAGCGGGCGAGGTCGAGCCAGAGGCGGGCCCAGCGTTCGCCGTAGGCGGGCTTGGCGAGGAGGAGGTCGACGTACTTCCCGACGGCGTCCGGTGCCTGGTCGTTCACGAAGGCGGCGGCTTCCTGAGCGGTGGGCGGCAGCCCGGTGAGATCGACCGCAAGGCGGCGAGCGAGTGTCCAGCGATCGGCGCGGGGAGAAGGCGCGAGGTTCTTGGCTTCGAGCTGGGCGAGGACGAAATAATCGAGAGGCTTCTGTGGCCAGTCCCGGTCGCGCACGGCGGGAAGCACGGGGCGGCTGGGCGAATTGTAGGACCAGTGCGTGGCGTAGTGGCCGCCCTGGGCGACCCAGCGATTGAGCAGGGCGATTTCGCCGGAGCTGAGGCGGGCGCCCTTGCTGCTGGGAGGCATGCGTTCCTCCTCGTCGGGGTGGGTGACCCGTGCGATCAGCTCGCTGGTTTCGACGTTACTCGGGACGAGGGCGGCGTGGCCCCCGAGATCGGCGGTCGCCCCCTCGCGCGAATCGAGGCGCAGCTTGGCCTTGCGCTTGGCCTTGTCGGGACCGTGACAGGCCAGGCAATTGTTGGAGAGGATGGGGCGGATGTCCCGGTTGAAATCGATCCGCTCCTCGGCCGCGACGGGGAGGGAGGCTCCGGCGGTGAGGGCGAAAAGGAGATGGCGATAGCGCGAACTCATGCTGCTTCTGGCGTCCAGGGCGGGGCGCCCCGGGAGGGTGTCGCATCATACGGGGCCTTCAAAGCGGATTTGGCGTGTTTTTCCCGTCCTGGCGTCGGGGAGTGGCCGGGTTAAAGGATCGGGGAGACAGGATTCGAACCTGCGACTTCCGGCTCCCAAAGCCGGCGCTCTACCAAGCTGAGCTACTCCCCGTCTTTGTCTCTGCGGCGCGGGGACGGTCCTTGATTCCGCGCGCGGGATCAAGGCGGAAGTGGGGGGCGAGGCGCTTCCGTCTTCGCTCTGCCATGCCGGGAGAATTGGAGAGGGCCGCCTCGATTTACTCCGGGATCGAGTAGTAAATCTGCTCGAGAGTCATCACGACGTAGGACGTGACGAGAATTTCGTCGTTTTCCCACCAGCGGGAGTTCTCGTTGATCCAGGTTCCATCGGGGTGCTGATTGCCGAGAAGGAGGGTTCCGAGTTCCCGTCGCCAGTCGGAAGTCTTGCCGTCGCCGAGAGGAAGTTGGTCGATCTTGGCCGCCACGAGGGCCTTGGTCATGGTTTGGTAGTAGTAATAGAGCCCCTGCTTCCCAAGTCCGGGGTTCTCTTTGAGAGTGTAGTTGTTGCCGAGCCATTTAAGGACGGCCTTGACCCGCTTGTCGTCCTTGTCGAGGTCGGCGTAGATGAAAGAGAGGAGGCCGGCGTAGGACATCGATCCGTAGGCGCGCAGCGCGACGCGGCCGTCGGGCAGCTTGCGCTCGCCTGCTTTGCTGTTGCCGGGAAAATACACCAGTCCGCCCTCATCCTCAGGAGCCACGGCTGTGACTTGGTCGTTGGTTCCTTCGAGGTTCTGGCAGCGGGAGACGAAGGTGAGGGCGGCCTTCCAGTCGAGTTCGGGCTGCTCGCCGTGCTTGTTGTCCTGGGCGATGTGGCGGGAGTGGTAGAGGGCCTCGAGAGCGAGGTAGGTGTTGGACATGTCGGAGTGGGCGTAGGTGCCGCCGTATCCGGTGCCTCCGTCGTACTTGTTGTCGGTGGTGCCCTTCTTGCCCCAGTCGGTCTGCTGGTTGATGAGGAACTCGCGGGCCTTCAGAATGGCGGGTTCGTCCTCTTTGCGCCCACGGGCGAGGAGGGCCATGATGGCGGAGGAGGTGTTGTAGGAGGCCAGTCCCTTGACGTAGATTCCCCCGTCGTCCTTTTGCTGTTTGAGCAGCCACGCATAGCCTTTGTCGAGGTGGGGCGGGAGCTTCTTGGTGTAGTCGAGGCCCGGATCGCGCATGGCGGCGGAGAGCACGAGAGCGGTGAGAGCGGGGGTCTCCTTCTCACCCCAGAAGCCCTCGGCGTCTTGCTGGGTCTTGAGGAAGAGGTTGGCCTTGCGGATGGCGCGTTCCATCTCGAGGCGCAGGGAGAGGTACTCGCTGGGTTTCTGAGCGAGCGCGGGCGCGAGGAGCGAGACGGCCAAGAGGGTGACGATCAGGGGTGTCTTCATGGTTGATAGGGAGGGCGGATTCAATTTGTTATCGAATATCGCCCCATGGCTGTAAATCAACGTTTTACGCATCTTCGTTCTGACCAAACCCCCGTGATTCCAAGGGTTGGAGGGCTTCGTTCAGAACAAAAATGCCGTC
>CAUZKZ010000310.1:0-6757 GCA_963580345.1 Verrucomicrobiia bacterium
CCGGAAGAGACTGGCAAACGGGAAACGGAGGAAGACGTGCGAGCGTTTCTCGGAAGGTTCCCAATCAACCGGCTTGAACCAGAACGAGATCGAGCCTTGCTTCACGTCCAGATTCCCCTCGATGCGATACTCGACCACCGTACCCTCTTCCCCCGCGACCAGGGCCTGGCCGTACCGGCCTTCTTCGAATGCGAGCGGACCATTCACCGCCTTGGGTTCCACGCGGCCCCGCGCGATCTCCGCATCCGCGGTCTCGTCGAAGGTGGCGCGGAACAGGATATCCTCCACACCGGCGCCGAGGACAGATGCCGGCGCAGCCATGGCAACCGCGAAGCAGAGACAAAAAAGAAGCCGATTCATGTCATGTCCATTATTTTTGGGGTACACATTTCATGGCCGTCCAAGCAGGATGTTTACATCCTGCTCACCATTTGTAGAGGTGAAATTCATTGATGAACTTTCGATACGTATGATCAGGGCCGCCCGGAACTACTCCTCGACCTTCGCGCAGGTGAAATCGTCCAGCCAGGCTTCTCCTTCGGCCCGGTCGTCGTAGAACAGGATTTGGATGGCCAGTTCTGCGGTGTCAGCTTCCACCTTCGTTTCGCGCGTCAGATCCAGCCACTTGTTGCCGGAATCCTTGAGCGCGCCCTGGCCGCCCAGGTTGCGAAGCCACTTGCCGTCCTTGTCGAAGGCGGTGAAGATGAGCACGAGGTCTCCCCCGGCGACCTTGGACTGGTACCGGACGGAGGCGTGGTATGTCTTCCCGGGCGACACGGCAAATCGCTGGCGCAGGGCCGTAATCTTCTTTGTGGCCGGCTTCATCGTCAGCTTCACGGATCGGTCCCCTTTCACGGCCCGGGTGCTGTCGATAGACAATCCGGCCGGATCGAGGGCGTATTCCTCAGGGAGGTAGAAGCCTTCGGCCGACCAGCCATCGGGAATGCCGTCGGCATCGATATCGAGTTCGAAGCTGCTGTTGTTGAGAATGTTCTCGCCGAGTTTCTTCTCACCGGGAAGCCGGATCTTCCCAGGATCGCTGACGATCTCCTTGAACTCGGGCACCGTCACGCGTTCGAAGGTGATCGCGGTGCGATTCAGCAGCTTGAGACCCAACTCCTCAACCAACCCGAAAAAACCGCGAAAGGCTTTTTCGCGGAGCGGATCCGCTGGCCGTGCGTGGCACAGGATCGACAACTGGGGAGAGAGGCGCGCCATGCGGACGCGGCGCAGCAGGGTGGGATCGTGCGCGACGGCCTCCTCGGCCTCGTCGAACAGGGCGTCCAGTCTTATCGTCTCGTCCCATTTCAACCGCGGCGCCTGGCCGCAGCCCTGGTGAACGCCGGGATACTGGCTCTTGGAGTCGCCGATTGTACGGTCGTAGGAATCGATCGATTCCACCGTTCGAACGTACTCGGCCATCGCTGGACCGGCCGGGCCGTAATAGGTGTCGCAGAACTCGCGGACGCCTTCCTCGACGTTATACTCCGTATCCCACATCAGACGGGAAACGACGTAGCAGCGCAGGTGATTGAGCTCGACGGGAACGGTGAAAAACTCGCCGGAGTCGGGATCGCCGTAGGCCGGGATCAGCTTGTCTCCGTCCGAAACCGCGTTCGTCCGGATGCAGGCCGAACCGCCGATGGCTTCGACAAAAACTCCCTGCATCCCGCGTCGGTGAAAATCCCTGAAATCCTGCCGGGTGGCGGCCAGGCGCAGGTGCGGCATCCAGGCGTCCGACTGGTAGTGGTAGTACCAGATCTGCAGTTGGTCGGTGTTGTTCAGCCACTTGTCGAGCTGTCCGAGGTAGTCACGATCGAGATTCGGTTGGCACGCGCCGAATCCGTGCGCATAGCAGGCGGAGATCGGGCACCACGTCGCGCGCACCTGAGGGTGCATCCTCACCGGGGTCGGCACAAACGTCATGCCGTAGACCAGTGTATCGATCAGCGCGTTGGGATGCGCTGCCGCAACGTCCGCTGCTACCGCGTTGGCGAACTCCATGTAGGTCCCGGCCAGGCCCACGCGCTCGTAGGACGCTGAGCAGACCGGACACCGGCAATAGTTGGCGCTGTCGGTGTGGCCAAGGCCCAGGACAACGCGGCCTTCGTAATTCCCGGCCGACCGCTTGAGACGCTCCGCGAGGTACTTCACGAAATCCGGGTGGGTAATGCAATAGGCGCGGGCGTTTCCCTCCGGGTGTATCGTCCGCTCCCCGTTGATCTCCGCGTAGTACTCCGGATGTTCGTCGAAGAGGGAGGCGGGGATTTCGGCGAGCGCGTGCGACTCGTAGTAGTTTCCGATGGTGTGCACGCGCGGATCTTTCATGAGGAAGTTCTTCGAAACGCTGCCGCCGTAGGTCTTGCAGACGTTGAGGCGATTGCGCGCGGTCCAGGCGGCATCCCAATGCTGGGGGGCGACCAGGGAGCGTTCTTGGAAGTCAGGCCGCTGCCGGTCGCGGATGGGGGGCAGTTCCATTGCCGGCTGCCTGGGAATGCGGCTCACGCCCGGCGTGAACCAGCGGCAGCCGAGGTGGTCCTGCAGAAATCCGTAGATCCCGTTGACAGTGCCGCGGGGGGGGGCGCCGGCGATCACCAGGCGGCCGTCGACGGTACGGATTTCGTATTCGTCTTCGGCGAATCCGGATGTCATTTCCTCCAGCCCGAGTCCCTTCAACCGTGAGTTGTCGGGGCCGACGATCAGTTCGCCGGCGACTGCCGGGGATTCGTCCGTAACGACGGGAAACGTGCTGCCGGTGATTGCCCGGAGGATGGAAGCCATGTCTTCCGCCACGGCCCGCGTGCTGACATCGGTTTGCGCGGGGATGACGATGTGAAAGGGACTCGAGTCCGGGCCGGCGAGAAGGAGGCTGTCCGCTGCGGCGGCGCAACCCGAGAGGAAAGTCAGAGCGGAGGCCACAACCCGTATTTGTACTTGTATTGCATTCATGGTAGATGTTTTTGACACGATGCGCTAGGCTGCTTCTCGTGGTACACGAGACTGATGTCAACACTTGGAGAATACCAACGAGTCCCCATCCTGGTCTACCATCATGTTTATCCGGACGGCTCGGCCGAGTTGGAGGGAGCCGCCGGGCCAAAGGCGGCCGGGGTCATCGCGGAGCGAGACGTTCTCCGCCAGTTCGACTACATTGCCGAGGAGGGCTGGCAGGTGGTTTCCACTTCCGCAGTGGTGGACTGGATCGCGGGGGATGGTCCGCTTCCCCAGAAAGCGGCGGTCCTTCACTTCGACAATGGGTGGCTGGATACGCGCACGGTGGCGTTTCCGCATCTGGACGCGCGGGGATGGACCGCCACTTGTTTCCCGATCACGAACGGACTGGAGGCGGCCGGAAGCGGCCAGGCTGCGGTCGTGACCACGCTGACGGAGGGGCGGGTCAGCAAGCCGTTCATGACGTGGCCGCAGGCGCAGGAGCTGCTGGCGGCCGGCTGGGAGATTGGGGCGCACACCGCGACCCATCCGAAGCTCGCGATGGCACAGCAGGCAGAAGGAGACGCGGCGGTGCTGGAGGAGATTGAGCAGAGCGACCGGATGTTTCAGCAGCGCCTGGGTATCCTGCCGGAGCATTTTGCCTATCCAAGCGGATCGAGGAATGAACGCACCGACGCATTGCTAGTCGACCGGTACCGGTCTTTACGATTGTGGCACTTTGAAGAACCAATTGAATGGTCCTACACGGACCGCAATACGTCGCGCCTTGCCATCGACTGCCAGAACATCGATGCCCGCATTTCATTCGAGGATTTCCAGCGGATCTTCCTCGACGCACTGGCGCCGGCCTGCTTCGAAGGAATCTGACGTGCAGTTCGGCCGAACCACAACCCGCGCAAATCGACGCACTCCAAACTTCCGGCACCGGAGTGCAAAAAATCTTCTTCAAAATCAGGCGTTTACACTCATCGAACTGTTGGTTGTCATCGCGATTATCGCAATCCTGGCCGCCCTGCTTGTGCCGGCGGTTCAGAATGCTCTCGAGACCGCCCGAAGAACGTCCTGTCTGAGCAACCTTCGACAGCTCGGGATTGCCCTGAGTCTTTACGCCTACGACCACGAGGAGACCGTGCCCGGCAACCTTCGCTGGGACGGTCCCCCGGTGGACTACAATTTCTGGGTCAACTATCTCATGGCGCAATCCTCCACCACCTACGGGGGGCTGGGCCTGCTCTACTCGAACGGATATGCCGACACTGCGGAGATTTATTTCTGCCCGGCCCAGCAGGAGGATCAGTACGGCGCCAGATACCGCAAGTCGGCTTGCATCGCGCGCCTCAAGGACATTTCACTCACGGTGTCCGGGGCGAGCTTTTCCAGCTACCAGTACCGTTCAACCGTTGGGAAATGGGTGAACGACTTTCCCAATAACCCGGCTGTACGCCCGGCGGACCATCCGCAACTGACCGCGGTGACCGACATCTATCGGTTCGAGTTCGCCGGCAGTCATGCGGACGGATTCAATGCGATGTTTTTCGATGCATCCGCGCGCTGGTTTTCCGCGCCAGGGTTCGTCTACGAGGGGCGCGACTACTATAAAGATCCGCCCAACACCTCGGGGCATTACTACTACGACAACTCGATTCCGTTCTACATCGCCGACCCGGAGTCATAGACTGCCGCCGATCGGGACGATGATCGGGATAATGATGAGGTCTGACAACGATCGACGGCGTCAACGCGGACGCCGGCATTGCAATCCTGAGCTGCACCTACTCCGATCTGGTTGGGCGACTGAACATCGGAGGGCGGAGGTGCGGTCCACCTGTCTGCCACCGCTCCAAATGGCGTCAATCTACGCGCCCTTCGGGCCGATCCCTTTCACGAGTCGCAGGTCGCACCAGGCCACGTGGTTGTCGTCCGGGTTGCCCGGTTTGGCGTCGCGTACGGTGAAGCGAAGCTCCCCGCCGTCCGCCACCGGGATATCCACCTCGGCGGAGGGAAACCCGGCGTGCAGGCGGTCGGCCAGAACCGTCTCGCCGTCCCGCTCGACCGTGATCTCCACGTTGCCCTTTTGCCCGAGGGGGTCGTGCAAACCGATCCATCCCTTCAGCCGCTGGTACACGCGTTGCGGCAGCTCGTGCAGCAGCGATTGCCCGAACGCATGACCGCCACCACCCCAGCCGCGTTCGAAGATCCCCGGAGAACCGTCCGCCATCCGCACCTGCAAGGGGTGGCGATGCCGTTGCCGGTCCAGGCAGGCGCCCGGGACCATGGGGGAAAAACGATACGGCGCACTCGATGAATTCCGGGGCCGTCGCAGCGGACAAAGGCGATCCAGATACAGGACGTCGAGCATCCGAACCTGGTCCGGATCGAACCGTTGCGTGGCGAGCGCGGTCGCGGTGTGCCAGACGTCCGCGGAGAGCCGGGCGACCGCCTCCGCGATCTCCCGGAAGCAGTCTTGCGCCTCCTCTTCCCTGCCTTCCTGGCGCGCGAGGATGATCGGCAAGTGTCGTCGCCGGTTAAAGGCGAGAACTTCTGCGTAGCGGGCATAGAGAAGCAGAACCGCCTCCGGAACGGTTACGCCTTTGAGCACGGGCCGGTATCCGCGAATGTCTCCCCGGGGGGGCTGCGGATTGATCAGCCACGACGTCGGCGTGATGTAGGGATCCTCTTCCGGCCCCGGCAACAGGCGGTCAAACACGAAAATGTCTGTGCCCTGCTCTCCTTCGAGCGAGTGGAGCTCGTGGGTGTCCTGGAAGAAGTGAAGCAAGATTCCCAAGCGTTTTGCGGCATCCTGCACTCGGCCACGGGAAAGATCGTCGCAGATCGCCCGCAGGTAATGCGTCACGCCGGTACGGAAAAACCCCCAGGTCCGGTTCGGGCCGAAGTCGTGCAGTCGCGGGTTGCCCGCGCCGTCCATCCGCCAGTAGGCATACTCGTACTCTACCGGGTGGATCGGGGGGTAGTGAAACTGGATGTCGTCAATGACGAGCTGGTAGGGATCGATCGCGGCAAACTTGCCCGGGTCAAACCACTGGTCCGGCCAGAAACAGTACTCGTTGACCAGGTCCTCGAGGGCGCCGGCCCACACCGCCTGTGTGTCCGGGTCGAGGGCGCCGAAGGCCATCTGTGAAAACTTAGTGTGCATGGGTGTCGAATCCGGAGGAGATCGCGGGGAATGGGAATGGTCAAGGGAAACATCCCCCGGGCACTTCATGGAGCGGAGGCCGCGCTGACCTGTGCGTGCCACTTGATTCGGTTCACGAACGGTGGACTCGGGTCGCCCCGACCATTTCATTCTTGCAGAATCCCTAATAAAACCTACGAAACTCTGAACGAACAGTGGTTTGGTGTGTGTCGATCAGAATGGAGCATTCCCGTTGGAAACAGTTGTGTTCACTTCCATGCGAGTTGGCATTTGTTAGCACGCTGCGGCCTGGTCTTTGATCCACTATGTGCCTGCCGATCCCACCGGTCTCCCCTTGTCCCACTTGTCCGCGTACGCCCAATGCGAAATCAACGGGAAGACGGCGTTTTGATTCCAGGAGGTACTTGGGGCCCAGAGCGCCGTCCCCGCCGGCGTACGCAAGCGGAATGCCATCTACGAGCACCTACAGAAGGAGAACCCCCGGCCAACGTCCACGGATGGGAGCCAAAAAAAATCCGGGGACACATCATTGTGCAAAACAGGCCGGGGCGGAGGGGAAGGGTACTGGCCTCGGGCACCCCACCCTCTCCATCTGCTGTGGCCGTGGACAATAGCAACCTCGTGCCGCCTCGTGCTAACAAATGCCAACTC
>CAUZKZ010000311.1:0-6744 GCA_963580345.1 Verrucomicrobiia bacterium
TGAAGGGGCGGTCTTCCAGGAGGGTCAGGACGGTTTCGGTCCGGCACCGCGTGACCTGATCCGCGCGGAGATCGGCCAGACAGGATCCACTCGCCTTCACCAGAAACTCCGAGTCGGAAATCCGGGCCGAGGTGTTTCCCTCCCCGAGAATGGTCAGCTTGCGATCTTCCCTCCCGATCTCGTGCGAGAGCCGTAGTAATTCTTGCAGCGGGTCTTTGCTCATCGTCCCGCTCAGCCTGAAGGCCGGGACGGTTCCTTCAATCCCGCATTTCGAAAATTGACGACTGTTCCCTTTAGCGCATCCCGCACCTCCCCCTCCACCGACTCCTTCACTTCCTTATCGATCAGCTGGTGCGGCGAATGTCGCGAGCACCAACACCATCCCGACGCCAGATCTCATCACCGCCTATCTACGCACCGCGTCTTTCATTTCCTCGGGAATCCGCTTCGGCCTGCCGGTTTTCGTATCCACAAACACCCAATCGGTCTCCCCCTTCGCCAGCACCATTCCATCCTTCGCAAATTCGTAGCGCCGCAGCGATTTGACCCGCTCTATACCCGCGATCCAGGTCTTGACCAGCAGCTCGTCGCCCGCAAAGGCAGGCCGAAGGTACTCAATGCGATGGGAGCGGGCCACCCAAGAAGCGGCGTGCTGATCCATCATGCCCGCCCCGCCCAGAGCCGTAAAATGGAGGATCGCCACGTCCTGCATCCATTGCACGTAGGCCACGTTGTTGACGTGCCCGTTCTCGTCGATCACCTCCCCCGGCACCGTCATGGGGTGGAGGAAGACATCGCTGTACGGCTCCTCGCTCACGGCTCCCGCATCCTGCCGCCTCCCGGGACCAATGCAAGGGCGCGGACGCGGTCACCGCTCCGAACCCGGAGCCGGACGCCGACGCGGGGAATTGAGGTTGACCGCGGGCCCCGAACCCCCTATCAACCCGCCCCCACAACCGACCAACGCCATGCGCCTCAAGAGAAAGTACATGAAGACCAACCTCACCCGTCCGCGCAAGGGTGGGGCCGCCAAGCGACGCCGGCAGGCCGATCATCGCAAGCGCCTCCTCGCCCTCGGCGTGGACCAGGAGGTCGTGGCCCGCATGAACGCCCGCGAAGTGCGCACCATGCTCAAGTACCCGGCGAAGATCGCCAAGGAGAACGAGTAGACCCGACCTTCACGCCCTCGATCACCCTTACATCGTCCGCATCGCCCGGTGCGGGCGATTTTTCTTGCGGGAATAGCAGGCAGTCTCCCGGCCGCTCGCTCATCCCAGCACCCCGTCGATCGCGCGCGCGGGAATCACTCCGGTCAGGCGTTGGTCGAGGCCCCCGTAGTGATAGGTGAGGTGCTCGTGGTCGAGGCCCATCAGGTGCAGGATGGTGGCGTGCAGGTCGCGGACGTGGTGACGGTTGACGACCGCTTCGTGGCCCAGCTCGTCGGTTTCTCCGTAACTGGTGCCCGCCTTCACCCCTGCCCCCGCCAACCAGTAGGTGAAGCCCTTTGGGTTGTGGTCGCGTCCTCCCTTGTTGCCCTGCGACACCGGTTGGCGACCGAACTCCCCGCCCCACACCACGAGAGTCTCCTCCAGCAACCCCCGCCGCTCGAGATCCTCCAGGAGACCCGCAATCGGCTGGTCGATCTCGGGACAGTGAATCCTGAGGTTTTCCTCAACTCCGTTGTGGGCGTCCCAGTTCTGCTGCTGGTGGCCGCCGCCGGAATAGAGCTGCACAAAGCGCACCCCCCGCTCCACCAGCCGCCGCGCGATCAGGCACTGCCGCCCGAAGTGCGCGGGCGGAATGGAGAGGTTGTGGTCGCCCTTCGGGAGACGGAGGCCGTAGAGATCCTTCGTCTTTTCATCTTCGCCGGATATATCGAGGGCTTCCGGCGCGGAGGTGTGAAGCTGGTAGGCGAGATCGTAGGTCGCAATGCGGGCGCTGAGCTGCGAGTAGCTTTCGCGGCCGCGCCGGTGCAATTCGTTGAAGGCATTGATCGCGCTCACCTTGTCGCCCTGCATTGTGTGCGTGATGTTGGCATTCGGCTTGAGATTGAGGATGGGATTGCCAAGGGCGCGCAGGACCGTCCCTTGGTAGGCGGCCGGCATGTAGCCGCTCGCCCAGTTGGCCGCCCCGGGGATCGGTCCCCCGCGCGGATCGAGCATAACCACGAATCCCGGCAGGTCGGCATTGGTGGAGCCCAGCCCGTGCGCGATCCAGGAGCCGAGGGCGGGGTGTCCCTGCCGGACCCGCCCGCAGTTCATCTGCAGGTTGGCCGACCCGTGCGCGAAGGAATCCATGTAAAGCGACTTGATCACCGACAGCTTGTCCATGTGCCCGGCGATGTTCGGAAAGGCGTCCGAGCACCACAGCCCCGACTTCCCGTGCTGCTTGAATTCGCGCTTGGACCCCTGCAACACCGACTTGCGGAGGTCGCGACGGCGAATCTCCATCTGGATCTCCTTGCCGCTGCGCTTCTGGAGTTCCGGTTTGTAGTCGAAGAGATCCATCTGCGACGGCCCGCCGTACAAATAGAGGTAAATACAGGCCTTGGCCTTGGCGGGAAAGTGCTGCGGCTTGGGTGCGAGAGGATTGAGAAGAGCGGAGGCCGGCGCCGCGAACACCCGGCTCCCATCGAAGATGCCGGAGAGAGAAAGGCCCGCCATCGAGGTCCCGAAAACCTTCAGGAACTTCCGGCGGCTCTGTGCGTCGATCTGTGCAGGGTGCAGGGACATCGTCTCTCGTTGCCGACTCTCAGTCGATATAGACAAATTCGTTCAAATTGAAAAGCATGCCACAGAATTCCTCGAAGGCGCGGCGACTCGCGAAATCGGGATCGGGGGGGTGAACCACCACCGCCCCGGCCGCCTCCGGAGTTGTGAGCGCCAGCCCGTCAAAAATCAGCGGCCCTCCAAAGGTGGCCACCCCGAACTGCTCGCCCTCGGGCGCCTCGCCCGCCTCCGCTTCGAGGTGAACTCCGGCCACATCAAAATACAGGCGGCCCTCGTTGATCCCGGCTGCGAAGGGAAGCAACGAACTCCCGGCCACCATGGCGTCCTGCCTGGCAAGGACTTTCATCTTGTCGCCCTCTTTCCTCCGAATCGCAATCTCGCCCGCCCCAACATCGATCAGAAACTCGTACCCGTCGAGGCGATCACCGGCTGGCCGCGCCTTGAGATGCAGTGTGGCGTGCTTCGTGACCTCACTCATCCTCAGCTTGCCGCTGGCGGCGCTGGCATTGCGCGGACTTTCCAACAGGGCGAATGGCGGGTTCAGCGGATCGACGTTCAGGATCTCCTCGTACCCGCCGGTCCACCGGCCCTTCGAATACTGCCAGCCGTCCTTGGGCCCTCGCAAAAATCGCCCGGCCGGAAGATTGCGGTGGTAATCCTTGAAGAGAGCCGGAGGGTAATCCGGATTGAACGCGAATTGTCCCGCCAGGGCGCGCTGCTGGACCTCCTGTGCCGCGAGGTAGCTTGCCGCCAGGGCGCGCTCTTCCGTGGTGGGATCGCGGCTCAGGACGAGGCGGAAGGCGGCCGCCACCGGGTCAGAATCCTTGCGGGCACGCTCCGCGAGACGCGTCGCGTTCTCCGCCACCAGTTCGCCGTTCAGCAGCAGCAGCGCCTGCGGAGCTACCGTGGTGGTGGGACGCGCCCCGAGCGATCCCTCCGTGTTCGCGTAGTCGAAAATCTCGAAGAAAGGATAGAGCATGGTGCGTTTCACGAAAGCGTAGACACTGCGGCGGCGCTGCTGGTCTTCCGGCGACCACTGCCAGTTTCTGCCGGGCTTGGAAGCCCCCGCCACCACCTCTCCCGCCAGGGCGGGGAAGAACCCGCGGCCACCGCGTTCCGGATTCAGAACTCCGGCGCACTTCAGGATCGCGTCCCGGATCCCCTCCGATTCGAGCCGCCGCAGGTTGGCCCGCCAGTGGTGGAGGTTGCCGGGATCGCGCGCCTCGTTGGCCGCGTTGGGCGCCGAAGACCGCTGCCACGCCCGGCTGTGCATAATGACGCGGTGGAGATGTTTCACGGACCATCCCTTTTCGACGAACTCGGCAGCCAGCCAGTCCAGGAGCGCCACGTTGCTGGGCGGGTGGCCGGCCTGCCCGAAGTCGTTGGGTGTCGCCACGATTCCGCGCCCGGTGTGAAATTGCCAGATGCGGTTCACCATCACACGCGCCGTCAGCGGGTTGTCCTTGCGTGCAATCCACTTCGCCAATGCCAGGCGGCGTCCCGCGGAGTGCTCGGTCGGTGTCACCTTGGGATTTCCCGCCCCGAAGATGCCGGGGAACTTCGGCTCGACCTTCTCCGCGGGCCGCCCGGCATTCCCCCGGATCAGGACGTGCGTGTCGATTGGGTCGGCTCCCTGCTCCGTCACCACCAGCGCCTCGCCCCCTCCCGTCCCGCGGATGATGTGGCCCTTGGTCTTGTCGCGCGGGTGCGCGTAGGGCCGCACGTTGCGGAAAAACGCGATTAGCTCGTAGTAGTTGCGCTGGGAAATGGGATCGAACATGTGGTCGTGGCAGCGCGCACAGCCCACCGTGAGCCCCAGGAAGGTTTCCGTGGTGGTCTTGAGGATATCGTCCTGGCCGTCGAACTCCGCGGCCCGCTTGTCGTCCGGTTCGTCGTCCCACACCCCGAGGCGGTGGAAACCAGTCGCAATCCATCCGGCGTCGCCCCCGTCCGGAAGTTCGTCGCCCGCGATCTGTTCCAGGACAAACCGGTCGTAGGGCTTGTCCTCGTTGAAGGAGGCGATGACGTAATCCCGGTAACGCCAGGCGTTCGGTTTTTCGTCGTCGCGCTCGTAACCGTTGCTTTGTGCAAAGCGCACCACGTCCAGCCAGTGCCGCCCCCAGCGTTCTCCGTACTCCGGCCTCGCCAGCAGCCGGTCGACCAGCTTGCCAAATGCCTCCGGGTCGGGATCGGCGACGAAGGCCTGCGCTTCCTCGTAAGTCGGCGGCAGTCCGATCAGGTCGAAGTAGGCACGGCGGATCAGCGTGGTCCGCGACGCGGGGGGGTTGGGCGCGAGGCCCTTCTGCGCCATGACAGCGTCGATGATCTCGTCGAATCTTGCCTCGCTGCGCTCCCGCAACGGCTGAAAGGCCCAGTAGGCGCGATCCTCCGCCGTGATTTCAAACTGTTTCTTCTCCTGCGAATCCCCCGCAATCGCCGGGCCTTCCCCCTCCGGCCACGGTGCACCCATCGCGATCCACCTCGTGAGGTCCTCCACCTGGCGCTTTCCGAGCTTCTTCTTCGGCGGCATCTCGAGATCGGAATTCTTGTAGGTGACCGCCTCGATCATGAGGGACTTGTCCGGCGCGCCGGGAGCGATCGCGGGGCCGCTTTCTCCACCCTTCAGGATTCTCGCCCGCGAATCGAGCCGTAGCCCTGCCTTCTGCTTCTTTGCACCGTGGCACTTGAAGCAGTTCCCCGATAAGAGCGGGCGAATCTTCGACTCGAAGAATACCACCCCGTCGCCGCGGGACACTTCCTGAGCAGCAAGCGCGCCAGGAAGGACCGCAATGGCGAGCGCTATCAAAAGGCCTTTCATCTCATCCGCTTCACCTTCTACACCAATTTCATCTCACCTGCCACAAACAAACGAAAGAATAGGTGTGGTCGATGCGCGATCTCGATTCGTGGTGGATAGAGGGATGATGCGAGCACATTTCAGATCCCCCCATGTTCTCCATGACCACGGCCAGTGAGCAGGATCGTCACCACGAAACCAACCAACACGATCGGCGGGGTCCCGAAGACGATCGTCAGGAAGCCACCAGCACCACAAGATCGGCGGGGCGAAGATGGCCCGCCGCTGCAAGGAAGGAAGACGGGTTTGCGGTCATCGAATCTCCCTCCGGTCCCCGGTAGCCACCGCGCCTTCGGTCTTGGGAGGCTCACAGGCACCTCACGAGTCGCCCATCACTCCACGTCGTAGGATTTCAACTCAAAGGTGGTCGTGGCGGACGTCCCGAGGACGATCACTTCGCCCACGTGTTTGACAAGCCCCACGTCAAGGGCATACCACTCCGTGATCGATCCGAAGGTGGGGATGCCGACCAGCGACCCTTCGGATTCGCGGGTCACCTTGATGAGGCCGGCGAAGCTGCCCGCTTCAACTGAAAGGAGATCCTTTTCGATCGTAATGGTGATGTCCTCCGAGGTGGACTTGGACCCCAGGGTCGTCACGGTTGTATAGTCCACCGCCACCGTCTCCCCGGGAGTGAAAGTTCCAAGCAGACTGGGAAGAGGCGGAGTGTGGGCCTGCGATCCCTCGGTCGGAACAACTCCGCCCACTTCATAAATACCCGTCGAAAAATCATCGAGGAGGTAGATGCTCTGGTCCCAGAACCCGTCCCGATTGAAGAGCCATTCGATGACGTTCTCGCCATTGAAGACCGTGCGCTGCTCGATCTCGGTTTCCCACGTGAAGTTCTCCACCCCCAAACCAAGACCCGAATCCTTGGCCACGTTGTAAATCCACCGGTTCCCGACGGTTCCGAACTTCAGTCGCAATAAATCGAGGATGAAGTCGGCAAACACATCGACGCGGTAAAACTTGCGGGGCGTTCCCGTGATGTCGTCTTCCGCCGTGAGCACCCCGTCCACCCCCGGAATCCGGTCGCCAAGCAGGCCCCAATGCTCGAGATCAGGGGAGCAGAACAGGCCATACTGCTTCCCGCACTCTGCCGGCCAGCACACCTGGATCGTGGCCGGACCGGTAAAGCTGAAGCTCGGATCGCCAGCA
>CAUZKZ010000312.1:0-6724 GCA_963580345.1 Verrucomicrobiia bacterium
GAGACTGGGTGCGCCAGCCCGGGGTGGAGGTGAGTCCCTTGCCGGGCTGCTCGATCAAACCGAGGGTTTCCTTTTCCGAATTGGTCCAGAGCGGTTCCCCGCTGGCGAGATCGAGGGCGCGGAGGTGTTTGTCGGGGCAGTAGAGATAGAACCTGTTGTCGCGAATCGCGAGCCCGCGCGAATCGATGAGGGACTCTTCCTTGTGCGTCCAGAGCACCTTTTGGTCGGCGAGGTGCCAGGCCGCGAGAGTGTCCCCGTATCCGTGCGGAAACTTGCCGTAGTACCCCTTGCTGAGATCGCCCCAACTCCACCCGCCGAAGGCGCGGCTGCCCTTCACCAGTTCGGCCCCGGGTCCCGCTTCCCCGGCCAGGACGTAGAGGACATCATCCAGGATCGCGATCCACTTCCAGGCGCCCTTCACGCCGGGGATGCGGATCTCCCCCTTCTCCTTCCCGGTGCGGGCGTCGAGCATCAGGACGTGGTCGCCGTCGATCATGTGAAAGGTGTCCTCGCCGGCCACGAAGGCGGAGCGGTGCACGAGGTAGTTGTCCGGCAGCTTGCGTTCCCAGAGGATGATCCCGTTGTAGCCGTTGCGCGCCACGAGCCGGTTCAGCATGTCCCACTCGCGCTCGTGGTGGGCGATGTGTCCCATCGCCAGAAAAGTGCGCCCACCCGCCACGGTCGTGATAGACGGCATCCCGATGTAGTAGGGCTCCGCCATGAACTGCGTCATGTAGGGCGCCTTGATGTGGGCGTCGGTGCTGACCGGATTGTTGTCGGGAGATTTTTCCCAGTGCGTCCATTCGTCCGCTCCCTTGAGGGCGGGCTTGCGGAGCATCCTCCAGCCGCCCAACGCGTTATTCCACCCGCGAAACCCTCCGGCCTCCTTGAGCCAGTCGCTGACCGGGCCGGGCTGGTCGTTGTCGGGTTTGAGGCTATGGACGATCGCGATTCCCTTCGGACGCAGGACGCGGATCAGTTCGCGCGCGGGCAGCATTTCCGTAAGACCGGCGGTGGCGTTGGTGAGGACCACCAGATCGACCGTCCTGTCGGCGTAGGGGAGCTTGTTGAGCGATCCGCGCTCGGCGGCGAAGCGCTGGAGGTCCAGCCCGGCGGCGTCCGCCGCGGTGCGCAGTTCGACCACATTGGTGGTCTTGGGATCGCGGACGTGCACGAGGAGTTCGCTGGACTTGGCGAGTTCGATGGCCACCTCGCCGTCCCGTCCCAGCACGGCGCAGAGGCCGCGGTTCATCTTCGCTTGCTCGAGAATCGCGGCGGCGAGTTTCTGGTCGTCCGCGGCAGCGAACAGGGGAGCGGCGACCGAGAGAAGGACGGAGGTGCAGAGGACGTGA
This sequence comes from Verrucomicrobiia bacterium, assembly GCA_963580345.1. Classification (GTDB taxonomy): domain Bacteria; phylum Verrucomicrobiota; class Verrucomicrobiia; order Verrucomicrobiales; family Akkermansiaceae; genus Roseibacillus_B. The sequence goes on from CAUZKZ010000312.1 coordinate 1,353, forward strand.
GATTTGCGAGTGTTCATGACGATTCCTCCCTGAAACAGGATGACGGCGGCGCGAGCCCACCGCCTTACGATCCAGTATTGGCCGGGCAATAGGGAGAGACAAGACAATTGCAGGCTCCGGGAGTGGTTGCGAAAACGATGTTTTCAAGCTCCTCTCCATCGTTGAGACTGCGTCATGGCCTCGCTCTTCCGTGCTCGCAATCTCCTGCTTCTTCTCACCCTCTTCGCGGCCTCCGGCGCTGCAGCCGAAATCACTTTCGCCCCGAACGGCGAGGTCGTGATTCCGAAGGGCGATTGGGAGACGGACGCGGGAAAGTTTTCGGCGACCTTCCGGGCGGCCCGTTGGGGAATGTACTCGCTTGTGGCGGAAGACGGTGGTCCGGAATTGAAGGCCACCGTGAACGGGGAAGGACCCAGGCGCGCGGGGAAGGGGACCCTCGGCGACTTCTACCTCGAGAAGGCGGGGCGTTGCACCATCGTGGTGAGCGGGAAATCGGCCAAGGCGGTCGAGTCCCTCAAACTGGTGCCGGCCTGCGAAGGCACTCCCGTGGTGCAGAAGGGAGCGGAGGCCATCGAACTCGACGCCAGGGATAGCGTGGTGGAAGGCGTCATGCTGCGCTACGAACCGAATCCGAAAAAACTCTGCCTCGGCTACTGGGGAAACCCGAGGGACACCCCGCGCTGGGACTTCACCGTGACGACCCCGGGGACCTACGAAGTCATCCTCACGCAAGGCTGCGGGCGAGGGGCGGGCGGGAGCACGGCCGTCGTCGAGGTGGCGGACGCCAAGTTGGAGTTCGTGGTGGAGGACACCGGCGGCTACCAGAACTGGAAGGAGCGGCCGCTGGGGAAGGTTGTCGTCAAGGAGGCGGGAAAGAAATCCCTCCGCGTCCGCGTCGTCAAGAAGGCACGCGGCATCATGGACATCCGCCGGATCGTGCTGAAACCGGTGGCGAAGTAGCCATCATCGCATTCTTCCCTGGTGGATGCCGGCACCTGCCACGCCGCACGTCCCGTTGGGACGGATGTCTCTGGAGTGCGGAAGCCCTGCTTCCGCTTTTGGTGGCAGTGGAAGCCCCGCTTCCTGTGGGCGGGGCACAGCGCTCAGACTTTCGAGTCGGGAGTGGGCGGCTCCGGGGCAACCCGCGCCGCGCCGTCCGCGTGGAGCATGGCTCCACCCTCCCTGAAAGCGGAAGCATGGCTTCCGCGCTCCGATAGGGGCTCACGCCATGATCTTCTTCACCACCTCGCCATACACATTGGCGAAGCGCCGGTCCCGTCCGGTGTGGAGTGCGGCGATCTTCGCCGCTTTGGATAGATTGGGAGCGCGCGGTGGAAGGCGCGAATTGCCGGCCGACCGAAATCCAAAGCGGTGCGGAGCCCCGCACTCCAAAATATCAGTCAGGGATCAGCCGCACGTCCCGTTGGGACGCGGAGCTCTGGAGTGCGGAAGCCCTGCTTCCGCTTTTGGTGGCAGGGGAAGCCCCGCTTCCTGTGGGCGGGGCACAGCGCTCAGGCTTTTGAGTCGGGAGTGGGCGGCTCCGGGGCAACCCGCGTCGCGCCGCCCGCGTGGAGCAGGGCTCCACCCTCCCTCAAAGCGGAAGCATGGCTTCCGCACTCCGATAGGGCCTCACGCCAGGATGTCGCTCACGACCTCGCCGTAGACATCGGTGAGGCGGTAGTCGCGGCCGGAGTGGTGGAAGGTGAGGCGTTCGTGGTCGATGCCCATGAGGTGCAACAAGGTGGCGTGGAGGTCGTGGATGGAGACTTTGTTTTTCACGGCGTAGTAGCCGTAGTCGTCGGTGGCGCCGTGGTGGTAGCCGGGCCTGGTGCCGCCGCCGCATAGCCACATCGTGAAGCCGTGGGGATTGTGATCGCGGCCGTCGTCGGCGCGGCCCATTTGGCCGTCGAAGAGTTCGCGGCTGGGAGTGCGGCCGAACTCACTGCCGCACAGGACGAGGGTGTCGTCTAACAGGCCGCGGGCCTCGAGGTCGTGGAGCAGAGCGGCGATGGGCTGGTCGACGGCGTTGGCGTTGCCGCGGTGGCCTTTTTCGAGGCCGGCGTGCTGGTCCCAGAGGTTTCCGTAGCGCGAGGTGGAGTGGGTGGCGGTGACGTAGCGGACCCCGGCTTCCGCGAAGCGCCGCGCCAGGAGGAGGGAGCGGCCGAACTCGTCGGTGTGGTCGCCGCCGATCCCGTACATCTCGCGGGTGGCCTGCGATTCGCGGCCGAGATCCATGATCTCGGGAGCCACGCTCTGCATGCGGAAGGCCAGCTCGCGGTTGCGCAGTTCGGTTTCGAGCGGGTCGGACTCGCCATTGAGGACCTTGATGAAGTCGAGGTGGGCTCGCTGGGCCTTGAAGCCGGGGGCGAGGTTGTCCCAGGTCAGATTTCCGCCCTTCTTGCCCGGTTTGAGGATGGGGGCGCCGCTGAAGGAGGTAGGGAGGAAGCCGGTCGGGAAGGTCCGGCCGTCCTTGGGTGTGAGATCGATGTAGCCCGGGAGGTTGCCGTTGTCGGAGCCGAGGCCGTAGATGAGCCAGTTGCCGATCGCGGGGCGCGTCTCACGCGGCACGCCGGTGTTGAGCATCGACATGGCGGTGATGTGATCCTCGTTCTCGTGGTGGAGGGAGTGCAGGAAGCAGAGCTTGTCGATCCAGCCCTTGTTGACTTCCGGAAAGAGGTCGCTGGCCCACGCGCCGCTTTCGCCCCATTGCTTCCACTTGAAGGGGGAGCCGATGATGCGGCCGCGTTTGGCGAAGGTGAACTTGGGGGACTTGATGGAATCGGGGAGCGGTTTCCCGTGGTCCTTTTGCAGGCGGGGTTTGTAGTCGTAGGAATCGACCTGCGAGAGGCCGCCGTCTAACAGGATGAAGATCATGCGCTTGGCGCGGGCGGGGAAGTGGGGATCGAGGAAGGCGGAACGGAAAGCGGTTCCGCTACGAGGTGCGGCGGCGCAGGCCTGGCGGGTGAGGAGGTCGGCGAGGGCCAGGCCGCTGAAGCCCATGAGGCTGCGGCGGGAGAGTTGTAGGGCGGGCGCATCGCCTGCCATCGAATCCGCGGTGGCAACGGGAGCGGTTGCCCTACAATTGGCAGCGGTGGCGGCCGAACTACATTTGGGAGGACGAATCATTCGAGGTGGGTGGGAAAGTGGCACGACCGTCTCGGTCGTGGGGGGGTGGAGTTGTTGGTGGAATCGCGATTCATGATCGGGACGGCCGCGCCTGCGTTGGGCTGGGCGCTTGAAAAGCGCCGCCACGGTTATTCGATATAGCTGAAACTGTCGGAGGAAAAGAGGGCGAGGCAGACGCGGCTCCAGGATTCGGTTTCGTTGAGGTCCTGCACGACGCGGCACTGGTCGAGGTAGGTGAAGGTGCGCTCTGTCACCTCGGGGCCGGGCGGACGGCCGATGGTGAGGCGGAAGGCCATCGTGACGCGTTGTTCGTCGTTGAGATCGGGGACGGCGAGGAGACGCTCCGCGAGCTTGGTGGCATAGTAGCGGGGGAGTTTGTTATTGAGCCAGAAAAGCGACTGCGCGGCAATGGCGGAGTGGTCGCGCTGGTGGACCGGCACCCCGGAGGGATCGTATCCGAAGAGGTGCAGCATCTTGCGGATCTCGATTCCCATCCCGAGCGGGGATCGTCCCGAAGTGAGGATGTACATGGCGCGGTCCTTGGACTTGCTGGTGTCGAGCGGTTGGCCGCTGGTTTGGCGGGGGACCTTTCCGCCGCCGGCGAGCATGCTGTCGTAGAGGGCCTCCGCTTCGAGGCGGCGGCGCGGGTAGCGCCAGAGGAGCTTGTTGTCGGGATCGATCTTCGCCTTGCGGGCGTCGGAGGCGCTGCTCTGACGGTAAGTGGCGGAGGTCACGATGATGCGGTGGAGGGCCTTGAGCGACCAGTCGTTCTCGATGAGGGTGGCGGCCAACCAATCTAACAGTTCCTGGTTGGTGGGTTCCATGCCCTGGATCCCGAAGTCGCCGGGGGTGGCCACCAGGCCGGTTCCGAAGTGGCCCTGCCAGAGGCGGTTCACGATGACGCGGGCGGTGAGGGGGTTTTTGGGATCGACGATCCAGTGCGCGAATTGCAGGCGGCCGCTGGATTCTTTCGGAACGGCCGGACTGGCCACGAGTTCTTTGACGATAGTCGGGACGGCGCGGGGGACCGGGTCGCCCTCCGTGTTGTAGACATCGCCGCCGAGGTGCACCGCCTCGTTCACAACGACGGGTTGATCGCTGACCGCCAGCATACGGGGCAGGGGCGGATAGAGCTCGTGGAGTTTGGCGATCTCCTGGTCGAACTCCGCGAGAGTGGGGGACTCGATGAAGCGTTCGGTGTCGGAAACGTTGGGAGGCCAGGCGTCGCGAACGAACTGGAGTTGGTCCAGGACCGGCTTCGCCACGCCGTGCTCCCTGGCAGCCTGGTTCAGCCACTTTCCGCGATCGGGCGGGGTGCGCACGAAGCGGAGCTTGTCGAGACGGGGAAGATAGGAGTGGTCCTGCGCCCAGAGGCGCACATCGTTGGTGCCCTTGCGAAAGAGGAAGTGACCGAGGCGGTGCCAGCGAAAGTGCTCGGCCTTCCAGCCACCGGTGGCGGGAATGGCGTGATCCTTGGTTACAGACTTGCCGTCGAGTTTGAGCTCGACGAGGTAGGACTCCGGTGCGGCGCAACGGAGGAAGACGGTGTAAGTGCCCGCTTCGGGGAGGTTGGGCCTCCAGCCGACCCACTGCAGGCGCTCGCGCTGGGTTTCGACCACCATCCCGTCGTCGAATTCGACCCGGCGCACGTTATTCTGCCCGTTGTAGTCCTCAGCCTCGAGCTGGACGGCCGGCATCTTCGGCAGCGACGCGATGGCCTGGTCGTATTTGGGAAGCAAGGGTTGCACGTCAGAGAGAAGCGACTCGCGGAGATTCTCGAGGACCGCCCAACGATCCTCGCGCAGGTTGGCGATGACCTTGCGGATGCGCTCGGCGGAGGTGAGCTCTTCCGGGGTGGCCTCGGGGCGGGTGAGACGGAAGCGGCCGTCGCGCCAGTTCTCGTTGTTCTCTTTCAGGATGCGCGTGCTCCCGAAGATGCCGGCCAGGGCGTAGTAGTCGCGGGTCGGGATGGGATCGAAGAAGTGATCGTGGCATCGCGCACAGCCAAAGTTGAGACCGAGGAAGGCCTGCGTGGCAGTCGACATCTGTTCGTCGATGATGTCCATGCGCAGCGAGTTGGGATCGGCACAGTCCGCGAACCAGGGACCGATGGAGAGAAATCCGGGCGCCGCGAGCTGGTCGAAGTAGGCCGTGCGGTTTTTGGGAACGGGGAGAAGGTCGCCGGCGAGTTGCTCGATCACGAAGCGGTCGTAGGGCTTGTCGGCGTTGAGGGCGCGCACCACGTA
>CAUZKZ010000313.1:0-6713 GCA_963580345.1 Verrucomicrobiia bacterium
GGATCGGATTTGATTTCCTCCAGGACTTCGTGGCCGCTCTTCTTGGGAAGGTTGAGGTCGAGAAAAATGATTCCCGGGACGCGAACTTTCTCGTAGGGCGGCTGGCGGCGGACGTAGGCGAGGGCGGCTTCGCCGTCGGTGACGACATGGAAGTCGTTCGGTATCTTTCCCTCTTTGAGAATCTCCACCATAAGCTGAATATCCGCTTCGTTATCCTCCACCAGAAGGATGTCGATGACAGCGCTGCTCTCCGATGCGGTTTCAGTCCCGTTGGTCACTGCGGCGATGCATGGTGTGCCGGTAGCCGGAATTCAAGATTATTCGCGATGGCGGCTTGCCGCTCGGGCCGGCGACGCCCTAGCTTGCTCGGACCGGGAGAGGTTCAAGATCTGCAGCGACCATGCCAATTTGCAAGGAAATACTGATCATTAAGTATGGCGATTTTGAGTGCGGGGTGCTGGAGCTTTTGGAGGACCCGGCCCTTGGCGAGACAGTCCAGATCGAACTCCCGGAGGATGTGGAAGGAGGGCACGAGGAGCTCTTCCACTATGACGCGGTGTTCATTGTCGTGGGTGAGAGCGGGAGGAATGACGAGATCCTGGATCAGCTGGAGGAGGTCGCGGCCACACTGCCCGTAATCCTCCTTCTTCGAATTTTCGACCACGATTTTGAGAACGTGGCGTTGCGGACCGGGGCGCAGGACTGCCTGGTGGCGTCCGAAATCGATCTGAACACCTTGATGCGAAGTCTTCACCACGGGATTGCGCGCAACCGGAACCGGATGGGCCTGAAGCTGGCGGAGTCCGAGCAGCGCTTGCAGGCCTTCCGGGAGTCGCAGGCCTTCTATCACTCCCTGGTGGAAACCCTCACCCAGGGCATCTTCCGGAAGGACCGGCACGGCCGGTTCACCTTCGTGAACGAAACCTTCTGCAAGGGGACGGGCCACCGGCCGGGCGAATTCCTGGGCAAGACCGACTTCGACTTCTTTCCGGAAGAATTGGCACGCAAGTACCATCAGGACGACATGGGAGTAATCGAATCCGGGGCGGGCACGGACAAGGAGGAAGGCTACGAAACCGCGGATGGCGAGCGGCTCGTGATCCGCACCATCAAGACCCCTGTTCGCGATGGCGACAGTGAGATCATCGGCCTGCAGGGAATCTTCTGGGACATTACGGCCGAGAAGCAGGCGGAGGAAGAACTGGCCGGCAGCCGCGAACGATTCGAACTGGCGGTGCGGGGAAGCAACGACGGGATCTGGGACTGGAATGTCCTCACCGGCGAAGTCTACTTTTCGGACCGCTTCAAGGAATTGCTGGGCTACGATCCGGATGGCTTCGAAAATGTCTACGATTCCTTCGAATCGCGTCTCCATCCGGAGGACCGGGAAGCCACTTTGTCGGCGGTCGATTCGCACCTGAAGGAGCGTGCTCCCTACGACGTGGAGTACCGGCTTCGCTGCAAGGACGGCGAGTACAAGTGGTTTCGCGCGCGGGGGATGGCGATCTGGGACGGGGGGGGCAATGCCACGCGCATGTCGGGGTCGATCGGCGACGTGACGGAGCGTAAGGCGGCGGAAGCTTCGCTCCTGCGGCGCACCGAAGAGCTGGAACGCAGCAACAAGGACCTGGAGCAGTTTGCATGGGTGGCCTCCCACGATCTGAAGGAGCCGTTGCGCGCGGTGTCGAACTACGTGCAACTCCTCGAGCGACGCTACAGCGGCAAGCTTGACGACGAAGGGAAGCGATTCATCGGATTTGCGGTGGCGGGCGCGAAGCGGATGCGGGTCCTGATAAACGACCTGCTGGCCTTCTCACGGATCGGGACGCGGGGGAAGAGACTGGAACCGGTGGATGGGGGGGAGCCCCTGACGACCGCCCTGAAGAACCTGGCCCTTGTCATCCAGGAAACCGGGGCGGAGGTGGAGACCGAGCCACTTCCGCGGGTCTGGGGAGACAGCGGTCAACTCGCGCAGCTCTTCCAGAACCTGATCGGGAACGCCATCAAGTTTTGCGAAGCGGAGCCGAAGATCCAAATCTCTGCGACGCGAGAAGGGGCCATGTGCCGCTTCTTCGTGCGGGACAACGGGATCGGGATGGACGCGGCCCACCTGGAAAAAGTCTTCGAGGTCTTCCAGCGGCTCCACACCCGCGAGAAGTACGAGGGAACAGGGATCGGTCTGGCCCTGGTGCGGAAGATAGCGGAGCGGCACGGCGGGAAGGTCCGGGTCGACTCCCTGCCGGGCGAGGGATCGACCTTCAGTTTCACGCTCAGGGCGGTGTGACGCGTCCCGTTTCCGCCTCCCGGGAAAGATTCTTACTCGACGATCACTGATGTTCCCAAATGGGCGTGCTCGAAGAATTTCCGAGCCATAGGACGGGGCATGCGCACACAGCCGTGAGACGCGGCGTACCCGGGGAGATGCCCGGCGTGCATTCCGATTCCCCAGTTGAAGCGCAGGAAGTAGGGCATGGGAGCGCCCACAAACTTTTGACCGGCTGCGGGTTTGTGCTTCTGCGAATCGGCATCGGCGATGATGGTTGCTCCCGTGGCGACATCGACAATCTGTCCGTAGCGGGACGAGGCATGATCGATGTCTTTCTCGGTCACCTTGTAGGAACCGGCAGGGGTGTTGTGGGTGGAATCGCCGGAAGAAATGGGTGAAACCCCAACCAACTCGCCGCTCTTGTAGAAGTAAGCCTTCTGCTCGGCACGAACGATGCGGATGGAGGGATATCCACCCAGCGAATCACCATCCCAGAAGCTCGAACTTTCCGCGGGGTTGGCCGTGGTCGGCGAAATCGGGGTTGTGACACCGAGGCCCGCGAGGTAATCCGAACCTCCCCGGAGGTTCTTATTCACAAGGGCAAGCGGTCCGCAGGAAGAGAGCAATGCGCTGAGCGCGACCGAAACGAGGAGAGGACGGTAATTCATGGGGCGGCAGGAATTGTATACTCGGAGGCGGGGCGGCGGTCAAGTTTAGCAAACATTATGATCAGCTCGACTGGTCCTTTGACGGTCCTTGCAGGAGTCAATTCACGCAACACTGAAAAATATTCAGTCTTCCCGGGTCCTAGAGCTTGTTATCGACGCGGAACTGCTTGGTCCGGTACTTCTTGCGCCAGGCCTCGGGTTTCAAGGATCCCACTGTGTCGTCCTGGTAGTGCTGCTGTAGCGACTCGAGTCTTTTCTTCATTTCGGCGATGCGGGCCGCCTGCTTCCCGTCGGGGTAGAGGTTTGTCAGTTCATCGGGGTCTTCCTGCAGATCATAGAACTCCCACTCGTCGAACTCGTAGAAGTGCATGAGCTTGTAGCGCTCGGTGCGGATCCCGTTGTGGCGGGGAACCTGGTGGTAGCTGGGATACTCGTAGTAGTGGTAGTAGATGCTGTCGCGCCAGTCCTTGGGTTCCTGGCCGTTGAGGAGCGGAACGAGGGAGCGCCCCTGCATGTCGGCGGGGACCTTGACGCCGGCCGCTTGGAGGAAGGTCTCCGCGTAGTCGAGGTTCTGCACCAGGTGACCGTCGGTGGAACCGGGCTTCGTGACGCCGGGCCACTTGACGATGAGCGGCATCTTGAGCGACTCCTCGTACATCCAGCGCTTGTCGAACCAGCCGTGATCGCCGATGTAGAAGCCCTGGTCGGACGAGTAGACCACGATGGTGTTCTGCTCGAGACCCATCTCGGCGAGAGTCTCCATCAAGGTTCCCACGCATTCGTCGACTCCCCGCACGCAACGGAGATAATTCTTGGCGTAGCGCTGGTACTTCCAGCGCACGAGGTCCTTGCCGGAGAGCTTTGCCTTTTTGAGCGCGGCGTCGCGCGGCGCATAGTGTGCACGCCAGGCATGGAATTGGGTGGGAGTCATGCGCGCCATGTTGCGCCAGGCGGAGTGGTCGAAGACGCCCTGGCGGGACTGGCCGGGATATTGTGGAGTGAGATCGTAGAAGAGATCGAAGTGGAGATCCATGTGACCGTCAATTTCCATCTCCTGCCAGCGGGCGGGGGAGGCGTTGTCTTTCCAGTCGTCGAAGAGGGTGTCCGGTTCGGGGAGGTCTTCGTCGGCCCAGAGGTGGAGGTGCCGGAGGGCGGGCATCCAGTTGCGGTGGGGGGCCTTGTGCTGACACATGAGGAGGAAGGGCTTGTCGGCCTTGCGCCCCTTTTTCAGCCAGTCCACGGCGAGATTGGTCACGATATCGGTGCAGTGTCCCTCGATCTGCACGCGGCCCTCCGGGGTGATGAGGTCGGGATTGTAGTAGAGCCCCTGGCCCGGCAGCACCATCCACTTGTCGAATCCCTGCGGCTGGGACTTGAGGTGCCACTTCCCGAACATGGCGGTCTCGTAGCCCGCTTTTTGCAGGAGCTTCGGAAAGGTCTGCTGGGAACCGTCGAAATCGTTCCCGTTGTTCATGAAGCCGTTCTTGTGGCTGTGCTTCCCGGTGATGATGACGGCGCGGCTGGGCCCGCAGATCGAGTTGGTGCAAAAGCTGTTCCGGAACAGCATCCCCTGAGAGGCGAGCCGGTCGATGTTGGGCGTCGGATTGGCGGCCTTGAGCCAGCCGTTGTAGGCCCCGATGGCGTGCGGGGCGTGGTCGTCGCTGAAAATGAAGACGATGTTGGGGGGCTTGGCGGGGAGAAGCGTGCCGGTGAGGAACAGAAGGGCGAGGGCGGTGGCTACGGTTTTCATCGGTCGGAAGGATCCTACAGGACTTATCCTCGGAGGTCCACCGGGAATCTCCCGCCGCTACTCTGCAGCCGACAAGTTCAGGATGCGGTTCAGACCATCAAGAATTCTGCGGAGCGTTTCGTCGCCGAATCGAGGTGGGACCGGGGCGGCAAGGCGCCGCCCCTCCTTGTGGCCCTATGGTGCCGGCACGACCGAGACCTTGTCTTCGGTCGGGAAGTCCTTGGGAACCTTGGCGGTGCGTTTCACCTTGCCGGTGGCGGCCCACTCGGTGCCGCGCTGGACGATGGTGAAGAAACCGCGGCAGCGCATGGCCTCCACGTCGTGACCCATGGGGGTGTGGAAGACGCGGCCGTCGCCGTAGGCGATGGTCATGAGCATGGGTTCGTTGCGCTTGGTTTGAGGGGAGTGCGCGAAGCCCTGCACCTCCATGTTTTCGGCCGGTCCGCAGAGGCGGCAATAGAGCTCGTCCTTCTGGTGCAGCCACTTTTCGGGAAGCCCTTTTGTGATGGGGTGCGAGGTGTCGATGTGCTCGATTTTGAAGGGATGGCGCGGGCCGTGACTGCCGCCGTTGCCCTTGGTCTCGGAATCGCGCACGGCCTTGCCATCCACGACGTGAACCCAGGGCCCGTCGATTCCGATCTTGCGGCCGCCCCAGCCGCCGACCCCGATCATCTTGTTGTACTCCTTCCACTTGCCGAACGAATTGTCGGCGGCGTGCACCACCACGAAGCCGCCGCCATCCTTGACGTAGGAGAGAAAGGACTTCTGCACCTCTTCGGGCCAGTCCTGGCCGTTGTAGTTGCTGAGAACGACGTCCGCTTTCGAGAAGGCAGGGCGCCACTTTTCCCAGTCGGCCTGGCTGCCGCCGCCGGGAGGGGAGGTCGAGACCACGACCTGGAATTGGCCCGAGGACTCCAGCGCTTCCACCAGCACGGGAGTGGTGGCCTTCCAGTTGTGGTTGTTCTGTCCGTCGATGAGGAGGACCTTGATTTTCTCCTGCGCCTGGGCGGCGGCACCGCAAATCAGGGCGCCGGCCAGGGCGAGAAGAGAGGCAAACGAGGCGAATCGATTTTTCATGACTTTGTAAGTTCGTGAGTCGGAGCCTGAATATTTCAACAAGAAGAGTGGATCCCGTCAATCGAATCGCTGCGAAGGGAGTTTCCGGGGCGGCGGCGGGGCGGAGGAGGCGGGGCTGGCCTTGCCCGGCTCGAGGTGCTTGATTCGCGGCATGAGAAGCGCTCTCGTCGTCGCCGCCGTCGCTGGTCTGTATGTCGTGCCGTCGTTACACGCGGCGCCCAAGTTACTCGATGAGCAGTTTAATCTGCCCGAGGGTTTTCACATTTACAAGGCGGCCGGATCCGATCTCACCGGCGGGTCCTTCGACCTGGTTTTCGACGGCTCGGGCCGGCTGCTGGTGGGAGATGGGAAGAACCTGCGGCGTCTGGAGGATACCGATGGCGATGAAGTATACGACAAGTCCGAGGTCATCGCGGAGGGACTTGGGGGCCGTGGCCCACAGGGACTGGTGGTGTACGGCGATCACGTTTACGCGGTGGGGGGCGATGGGATGCAGCTCTTCAGCGGCTATCGCTCCGGAGGGAAACTGAAGCACGAACGCCGCCTCGGAGCGCTCTTCAGCACGGGGGGCGATCACTCCGCGCACACGGTGCTGCGCGGACTGGATGGCTATCTCTACCACGTGACCGGCGACGGGGGAGGGGTGGGCGAGCGCAAGCACATCACGGAGGAAAGCTCACCGGTTCTCTACGAACGGACCGCTTCGGTCTTTCGATTCGATCCCTCCGGGGAGCACTGGGAGTGCATCGGGGCCGGGGGGCGCAACCCGCCCAGCCTCGGGATGAACTATCTTGGTGAATTCTTCAGCTTCGACAGCGACATGGAATGGCACGTCGAGCTGCCCTTCTATCGACCGGTGCGCCTGCATCACTGGGCCACCGGTGGCGACCAGGGGTGGCAGGGCGTGGGAGCCTATCCGCGCTACTACATTGATTGCCTGCCCGGGGTGCTG
>CAUZKZ010000314.1:0-6707 GCA_963580345.1 Verrucomicrobiia bacterium
GCGGCAGCCACACCGCCCCCTTCCGGATCTTGTCCTTCCAATTGTCGAATTTCAGTTCCTGGGAATCCGGCTTCATCTTGCCGGGGAGGGTCACGAGCCCGGAGAGGTGACCGTAAAACTTGCCTTTCTCGAGGGGAACGACTTTCGAGGAGCCTACGTACTCACCCTGATTCTCCGCGTACCAAAGCCGTCCGTCGGGGTCGACTCCGATTCCTGCCGGACTGCGCAGTCCGTTGGCGTACGGTTCGAACTTTCCTTCCGGCGTCACCCGGCAGGCCCAGCCGCGGTAGCCGCCCATCGATCCCATGTAGGGACCCCCGGCCCGCCACGAGGTGCGCTCGTTGCCGCCGTGGGAGAGGTTCAGGCTGAAATAGTAGTTCCCCTCCGCATCGCGCGCCGGGCCGTGCGCGTACTCGTGATAGTTGCCATGGAATCCGTAGTCGTCGCACAATGTCTCGAAGGTGTCGGCCCGGCCATCGCCATTGGAATCTGAAATCCGCGTCAATTCAGGCTTCTGCATCACGACCACCTTATTGCCTTTGTCGTCCTCGATCACCACCCCGAGGGCTTCGTAGGTGCCCTCCGCGAACATGGTCCACTTGCCATCCCGAATCCGCCACACCCCGGCCGTGCGGGTCGAGACCACGATGGTCCCGTCCTTCGCCACGGCGATTCCGGTGGGTTCAAACAACTGGTTGCGACCGTAAAGATCCTTCGGCGGTTCCCAGTTCTCCAGCGAGTAGCCCGCCGGCAACTCCGGCTTCTGGTTGCCTTGCTTGTTCGTGTTTCGCTGGAGTGGCTGCGCACTCCAGTCTTCGTCCCGCGCCAGGAGGGGTCGCGCCACCAATCCTCCCTTCAGGCGGGCCGAGAACTTGTAGAGCGGGCCCTTCGAGGCGTCGAGGGTCCACGTCCCGTCGCGCAGCGTCCCGCCTTCCACCTTCACCTCGGCCAGTCCCTCCTCCGACACCTTGAAGCGCTGAGCTTCCTCTAACTTGCCGTGCATCGCAATCTCGAGACGGCCATTCTCCGTGAAGGTCACGGCCTGCGAAAACGTATTCTTGCCGATCCGAAAGCGGAAAATCGGCTCTCCGCTGGCGGACTCCAATTGATGACCCAGGAACTCCGCATCGACCGAGGCGAGCAACTCCGGAAAGTCGCGATCCTCCCAGAGCCAGCGTTCGATGGACTTGTGGTCCTTGACGTCCGGTTCCTTGAACTCGAAGTCGATCGGCTCTCCGGAGCCGGAGAGCGGCTGCAGGATCCCCTTGCCCTGGATGAATTCTCTCGCGCCCTGTCCATGTCGGGAGTTCGGATGGCCGCGGCCCTTCCGCTCCTCGCCCAGATTCAGGAACCCGCCGCCCCACACTCTTCGGACCGCGAGGAGGCGGGGATCGAAGGTGTAGTTCATCCCGTTCGGCAATCCGACGTGGAGCGCCCTCCCGCTCGAGCCGGTCAGCGGCGCCCGGAAGACACGCACCCGCTTTGTCACCAACACCTCGTCCCCAATGTCGAGCAAGCTCTTCGGTTTGGCCTGCTCCTGCACTTTCACTTTCACCACGGCGGGACCGGCCTGGCCGTCGTTCGCGAGCGTCCGGAGGTAGTGCCAGATGTGTCCCACGGCCAGGTCGGAGATCACTTCGTTGGTATACATCGGCATGTTGGGGGGATAAGCGCTGCCCTTGGTCGGCCCGCGCTCCGCCACCGCGAAGACATCCCATGACTTGCGTACCGAGTTGTTGAAGTACTCCTTGTCCGCCTTCACTTTCAGCCGCGCCCCGGACTCCGCATTGACCACATCGCGCTCTCGCGGTTCAGTCACAAACAATCCGTGCAAGGTCGGTCCGGTCCGCAGGGAATCGTCGTCCTTCGACACCGTGTGGCAAACCATGCAGCCGTAGGTCTCAAAGGCCTTCTTTCCTTCCGCCACCGCATCCACCTCCACCTGAGCCCACACCGGAAGGCCCAGCCCCGCGAACATTGCAATCAGTCGTCGTGTCATGGGTTCGAGGCCCTATGCCATTCCTCCGCCCTCCGCAAGGACAGAGAGCGCTCCAGTCACCCCTTCATGTGCCACGGCCCCGCCGTGATCCCGGTTTTCATGGATTTTTGGGGATATCGCAATCCATTCTTCGGTCGATCGTATACGGCGCTCCCGCCGTGCTGAATCCAATCTCAACCGCCCGCAGCCTGCCGCCTGACCTCGCGTGGAGGGACGAGGCCAAGCCGACCGGGACGGGGATTGCGACGAGGTCGAGTTCCAACCCGGCATGGGGCGCGCCAGGATCGTGGGCCGAACCGACTCATCCCTCGACACTGGTTCCTCGTGGGTGATATTGAGACCAGGTCGCCACTCCTCTTTCTGAACCGTCCTTCATGAAAGCAAACGCCATTCCCTTTCTCGCCATCCTCGTGCTCCTGGCGCTCTCTTCCGTCCTGCAGGCGCGGGACTCGCTCCTGGGCGCCTACGCGAACAAGTTCAAGGGCACCTGGGTCAAGGGGAAGTTCAAGGAACTCCAGTACCAGATCCATGCCCCGTCCCGCGTCAGCCGGCAAAATTCGCTGCCCGTCGTGATCTACCTGCACGGTTCGGCGGAGTGCGGAGACGACAACGAGAAGCAGATCAAGGTCCTCGGACCCAGGTCCTTCGCCAAGCGTGCCCAAAAACGGCCCTGCATCCTGGTCGTCCCGCAGGCTCCCCGCGGAAATAGTTGGGCGGGCACCACCGGCGACGTGGTCCTCGAGTTGATCGACGACCTCCTCAAGGAGGTTGCGGTGGCCGACAAGAAGCGGGTCTACCTCACCGGGTTTTCCCTCGGTGGGATGGGCACCTGGCACCTTCTCGGCATGCGCCCCGATCTCTTCGCCGCCGCGATCCCGGTCGCCGGATTTGGCAAGCCCGACATCGCCGGAAAGCTCCGCGGGGTCAAGGTATGGATCTTTCACGGTGACAGGGACGGCGCCGTGCCGCCCAAATACGCCCGGGAGATGTCCGAGGCGCTCAGGAAGGCCGGAGCGCCGGTCAAATACACCGAGCTCAAGAACACCAATCACAATTCCCCGGGCAAAGTCTACACGCAGGAAGAGGTGCACACCTGGCTCTTTGCGCAGAAGCGGAAGTGACCCCTCCCTGCCGGTCTGCTCGAGCCCGGCCTTCTTCACGAATAGTGGCCTCTGACGTAGGGCATCACAAGGACGCCCCGGATTCTACGCCCCGGTCTTCCCTTTTTTTGGCTTCGCTTTTTGCGGACGCGGAGGCCGGCCCGGTTCTTCCGCCGGCACCTTCAGTCCTTTGCGCAGCCGCTCCAACTCCGTCTTCATGCTTGCCTCGAGGTCCGCGTGACTGGAGTTCCCGTAGACGCTCTTCAACTCCTCGGGATCCTTCTTCAGGTCGAAGAGCTCCCACTCGCCCTTCTGGTAGAAGTGGATCAGCTTGTGCTCCCCATTCGTGACCCCGTAGTGGCGCGCCACGCTATGGGCCCCGGGAAACTCGTAGTAGTGATAGTAGAACGATTTCCGCCAGTCCGCGGGGGTCTCGCCTTTCAGAAGCGGAACGAGACTGCGGCCCTGCATGTCAGCCGGCACCGGCACTCCCGCCGCATCGAGAAAGGTCTCCCCGAAGTCCAGGTTCGACACGATGTCCTTCTCGTTCACCGACCCCGGCTTCACCACCCCCGGCCAGCGCACCAGGAGCGGCGTCTTGAGCGACTCCTCGTACATCCAGCGCTTGTCGAACCAGCCGTGCTCGCCGAGATACCAGCCCTGGTCGGAGGAATAGACCACAATCGTGTTCTTCGCCAGGCCGCTCTCCTCGAGGTAATCGAGGATTCGTCCGATCCCGTCGTCCACCGACTTCACGCAGCGCAGGTAGTCTTTCACGTAGCGCTGGTACTTCCACTGGACGATTTCCTTCTCGCTCATGGTGGCCTTGGCCTTTTCGAATGCTGCATTCTTGGGTCCGTAAGCGGCGTCCCACGTCGCCTTCTGCTCCGGGGTCAGTCCCCGCGGCTGGTTCAGCTTGAGATCGTTCGCGTTGAGATGTTTCCGGATCGTCATGGTCTGCTCCCGCGCCGCCGAGGTCCGGCCGGCGTAGTCGTCCCACAGGGTCGCGGGCTCCGGAATGGTCTTGTCATCGAGCCAGGTGAGATACTTCGGCCCCGGCTGCCAGTTGCGGTGCGGCGCCTTGTGCTGGGTCATCAGCATGAAGGGCTTGTCCTTCTCGCGGGTCTGCTTCAGCCACTCCAGGGTGAGGTCCACGATGATGTCGGTGGTGTAGCCGGTGTGCTTGCGCGTGGCCGGCTTGCCATCCGCCTGCCGGAACTTCATGGGCGGGTTGTAGTAGGGCCCCTGGCCGAGCAGGACTTCGTAGTGGTCGAAGCCGGTCGGGGTCGACCCGAGGTGCCACTTCCCGAGCATCGCGGTGGTGTAGCCGGCCTTCTGCAGGAGCTTGGGAAAGGTCTGCTGCTCGCCATTGAAGGTGTTCCCGTTGCGCAAAAAACCGTTCAGGTGGCTGTATTTCCCGGTCAGGATGACGGCCCGGCTCGGCCCGCAGATCGAGTTCGTCACGTAGCAGCGATTGAACCGTATACCCTCCTTCGCGATGCGGTCCATATTCGGCGTCGTGACGCGCGACGGATCGTAGGCGCTCAGGGCCTGCTCGCAGTGGTCGTCGGTGAAGATGAGAATGATGTTGGGTCGACCTTGGCCCGTCGTAGCCTTGGCGAAGACCGGGTCCGCGGCGAAAAGCGGGGAGCACGTGGCAATGAGCAGGGCGACAAGGCGTTTCATGGCGTCAGTGTGTGACCGTGGCGGCGCTTTTCAAGCGCCAAGCCCGGAAGACCCGCGGCAATATGCCGTGGCGGCGCTTTTCACCTGTCACGGCGGAGCGGAGACGGAAGCGCCGTGCCGGGAATATTCGCGGCGGGATGCCGCGGCAGCGCTCTTTACGGGTCGCGGCGTAGCGGAGCGAAGACGGAAGCACCAAGACTCGAAGCCTTGCGGCAGGAGGCCGTGGCGGCGCTTTTCACTTGTCGCGGCGAAGCGGAGCGGAGACGGTAAGCGCCGTGCCGGGAATATTCGCGGCAAGATGCCGCGGGAACGGCCTGCGGCGGGACGCCGCAGCTACAGTCTCGCCGGATCGAGTAGCACGTGTTTCACCGAGCGCCGGAGGTAGGTGTAGGTGATGTGGACCTTGCCGTCCCTGGTCCGGATCACGGCGGGGTAGGAGTGCTCGCCTTCCTCGCGTTCGAGGGTCAGGACCGGTTTCCAGTCCTTCCCGTCATTGGTGATCGCCACGTTCAACATCTCGCGACCCCGCGGCTTCGATTTGCGGGTGGTGTGGTTGTATACCAGGAGTTGCCGGCCGTCCTTCAGGGTCACGGCATCGGTTCCGGCGCTGGGATTCGGCAATTTGGTTGCGGTCATCCTGCTCCAGGATTTCCCGCCGTCTTCCGACCAGGCCTGCGTGATCACATTCTGCTTGCTCCGGCACATGATCTGCATCCTGCCGTCCGGATAGGTGAGAATGCTCGGTTGGATCGCGCCGAATTCCTTCCCGTCATTGATCGGGCCGATCACTTCCCAGGTCTTCCCGAGATCCCTGGTCAATTCGAAGTGCACGCGCCAGCCGTCGTGCTCGGAACTGCTCCCACACAGGATCGTCCCGTCTTTCAGCTGGATCGGCTTGTTCTTGACCGGACCCAGGAGGTTGCCGATTTTTTTGTTCTTCCCCAGCTTGCGCCGGTTCTCCCAGGTCAGGCCTCCATCGCTTGAGGTCAGCATCACGCCCCACCAGGTCCGCGGACTGGGCCCCACCTTGTAGAAGAGGAGGAGCGGGGGCTCTCCCGAGTCGGTCGAGGGGCCTTCCTTGGGCTGAAAGAGCACCGGGTTCCAGCACGCAAAGTCCTTCTCCTCGCCCTCCGACCCGTCCGCGACCTGTACCGGCTTGCTCCACTTCCTGCCGTCATGCCGCGCCAGCCAGATCCCGACGTCATCGTTGCTTTCGTGACTGCCTCCGAACCAGGCCGCCACCAGCCCGGACTTCGTCTCCGCGATGGTCGAGGCGTGACACTGCGGGGTCGGCTTGTCGTCGAGCGGGTAGATCAGCTCCGCGGAAAGGTAGGCTCCTTCGCCCGGCACGGCGAGGGGCGGAAGATCATCGGCAGAGGACAAACCGGTAGACATTAGGACAAGGGCAGGGAGCAGTCGTTTCATAACACCCGAAACCTTCCAGATCGGTCCGCCCTTGTAAACCTCGCGCGCCTACTCCCCGGAGGGCCCTCACAGGGGCCCGGACCCCGGCGCATCCTTCACGCCCGGGGCCCTTGTGGCGCGGGAAGATCCACCGGGCGCATCCGGCCTTCCGCGATATCGAAGACGAGTTCCGGGTAGGGCAAGGCCTCGCAGCAGAACAGCCAGAAGCTGTTGAGCATGGCCGCGGCAACCGTGAGGTTCGCGAAGAGAATCTGCGGAACGGATGCGACCAGCGCGGTGCAACTCGCCTCGACCGGATTCTTGTCGGCCGGTTGGGCGATCTCGGGGTGATAGCGGTCGAGGGAGGGGCTGAGATCCGCTCCCCCGCTCCGCCGGAAAACCTGCACATTTCCGAACGTGCCGCGCCGCACCCTGCCGTCCGCGCTGGATTCGATCCCGTCGTTCCCGCCCGAGATGAGGCACACCTCCGCCAGCTCCGCGCAGTGGTCGTTCACCAG
>CAUZKZ010000315.1:0-6701 GCA_963580345.1 Verrucomicrobiia bacterium
GATCGCCTTTGATGCCAAGGGCCGGCTTTGTGTCGGGATGGGGCCCCAGTACCGCAGTCCCAGGCCGGACACGCCGGGCGACTCGGTCTGGATCCTTTTTGACGAAGACGGCGACGGGACGGCGGATTCGCGAAAGGAGTTTGCCGGCGGGTTCAACTCGATCCAGGGCCTGGCGTGGAAGGGAAGGGATCTCTACGTGGCGAATGCGCCGGAGCTAACGGTGGTGCGGGATCTCGATGGCGACGACGAAGGGGACCAATATGTCCGTCTCTACACCGACCTGGGAAACCTCGAGCACGCCCTGCACGGGTTGAACTTCGGGCCCGACGGCAAGCTCTACATGTCGAAGGGAAACTCGAAGGGGCTGACGCAGCCACCCGGCCGCGTGGCGCCGAAGCCGTTCCGCGACCTCTGGGGGGTGCAGGCACCGGGGGCGCCGGACTTTCCCGAACCGGTCGTATTCAAGAAGGGGAGCTACCGGAAGAACTTTCACGATCCTTCCGACGACTGGGGACGTTCCGGCGGAGTTCTGCGTTGCGACCCGGATGGTTCGAACCTCGAGATCGTGTCGCGCGGCTTCCGCAACCCGTGGGACATCAGTTTTGACGACGGGTTCGACTGGCTGGGGACGGACAACGACCAGACCCACGGCGACAAGATCTTCTCGCCGTTTTACGGGGCGGACTTCGGGTGGGGGCATCCGTGGAGCTACGACTGGAAAGGCGACGCGCACCTGCCCTCGGCGCCGTCGGCAGGGCCGCTCTTCGAGGGATCGGGCGCCGGCGTGATTTACTGCGGACTGGAGCGCTACCCCGAAAAGTATCGCGGTGTGTTCCTTATCAACGACTGGTTGCGCCGCGAGATCTACATCTACCGGCCGGTCTGGAAGGGGGCCTGGATGCAATCGAAGAGCGGCAAATTCGAGATTATCGCGCACGCCGGAGGCGGACGGGCGATGGACAAGAGCGGCGGGCGGAGATTCAGCCCGGTCGATATCGAGGTGGGTCCGGACCAGGCCATCTACGTCTCGAGTTGGGGACGGCAGTACGGAGTAAAGATGGAGGACGGCAAGATCGCGAACGAGGGGCGGATCTACCGGCTCTGGCCGAAAAAAGCTCCGCCGAAGATCGGCGCGGAGGCCAGGCGGAAAAAACCGATCGGGAAGTGGACGATCGAGGAGCTGGCGGACGATCTTGAAAGCCATCTCCCGGTGTGGCGGACCAACGGGCAGGACGAGATGATCCGGCGGGGTCCGGCCGAAATTCGTTCCGTCGATGCCAAGCGGCGGAAGTCGAGAAGCTACGCGACCTGGAGTCTGTGGACCCTGGGCCGGTGCAATCCGGCCGACGAGAAACTGGACGAGGTGCTCACCGGCATGATCTTCGCCCTGGATGGCTCGGTCGAGCGCCACCAGGTGATTCGGGTCCTTGCCCATCGGGCGAAGGTGCGGGGTGCCCACCAGCTGCCGGACCGGCTGAAGCTCCTCTTCCAACTCGGCGAGGCGCGGACCCGCCATGAACTGATTCTGGCGATGCGGCAGGTCGGCGAGACGCGGTGGAACGAGGAATTGTTGAAGCTGCTCGCGAAGGAGGACGACCGCATCGTTTATTACTCGGCCTGGGGCGCGCTGATGGAACTGGTGCCGGCGGTCGAGCGCAAGGCGCTTCTTGCCGACGAGCGTCCGGCGGTGCGCCGGGCGGCCTTGTTGTCGCTGCTGGAGGAAGATGCCCTGGGCGATGGCGAACTCAGGCCGTTGATCGAGGACAGCGACAAGGCCACCGCCGCGCTGGCAGCAAAACGGCTGGGCGGCAAGCAGGGGGTCGAGATCCGCGGGCGCCCGCTGGGACCCCGCCCGGCACCGAAACCGCTGCGGCCTGTGGCGGTGAACCCGGTAGAGAAAATCGTGGCATCGAGCGGAAACGAGTATCGCATCGCGACCCTGGAAGCCGGGGCGCGGCTCTACACCGATCGCGGCTTTCGCATCGACGCGGTGCCTGCGGAACTGGACGGGGTGCCCTACCTGCAAACCGCCAACAACGACGCCGATCCGGAGAGCGGGATCTCGGTGGTGGTCACGCTCCGCTACCCGACCACGGTCTACCTCGCGGACGATGCCCGTGCCGAGGACCTGCCGCGGTGGGCGCGGGGGAAGTGGGAGAAAACGGACCTGGTGATTCGTGCCGACGACCCGAAGGAAATGCGGATCTACAAGCGGGAGGTGCCGGCCGGCGAGCTGAGACTCGGGACGAATCGCGACGGGGTGGAGGCGCGCAAGGGGAACTACATCCTGGCGATGGTGCCGCGCCTCCTCTCGCCGCCCCCGACCGCCACCACCGCGGAGGCGGTGCTGCCCCTGGTGAAAAAGGGGAACGCGGAACGAGGGCGCGGGCTGTTCCTGAGCCGGGGAGGAGCAGCGTGTGCGACTTGTCACCGCCTGGAAGGATTCGGCAACGTCTTCGCGCCGGACTTGTCGGATATCGGGACGCGGGCCGATGCCGCCACGATCGTGCAATCCATCCTCGAGCCCAGTGCGGCGATCACGGAAGGGTTTGCGATGCAGGTCCTGACCACCAGATCGGGGACGAGCTGGGCTGGGATTGTGGTGGGAGAGACCGGACAGGCGATAGAGATCGCGATGGTGAACGGCTCGGTGGTGACCGTTCCTCTGAAGGACATCGTGAAGCGTGAGACCGCGCCGGTCTCGGCCATGCCGCCGACCTTTGCGGCCATGCTGGCGCCGAAGGACGTGGCCGATATCACGGCCTATCTCCTGGCACGGAAGGAGAAGGCAAAGCCGGCCGGGGCGGAGAAGCCGGCCGCCGGGCAAGTGGCTGCCGAGCCCGCCGGCGGGAAACCCGATCCCCTCTCCGGAAAGCAGTGGGGCGACAAGAAGCAGGGGTTCTCCCTGGCCTGCCACGACGAGCGTCTGGAGATCCGTTTCGACGGGGTGGTGATCGCATCCTATTTCTACCGGGACCCCGGGACGAAGCGCCCATTTTTCGCACACGTCAAGACGCCCTCCGGGATCCAGGTGACGCGCAACTTCCCGCCCATCGAGGGGATGGACCCCACCGACCACGCCTCGATGCACCCGGGGATTTCCCTGGGCTTTGCCCGGCTGAACGGGATCAGTTTCTGGCACAACAATGCGGGGACGGTGGTCCATGACGGGTTGGTGGGGGAGCCCGAGGCCGGGAAAACCGCTTCGTGGTCGGTCCGCAACAAGTGGCTCGCACCCGGTGGAAAATTGGTGTGCCGCGAGACGACCGGTTACCAAATCGAACGAAACAAGGACGGCTACCTGCTGAAGCTCGACACGCGCTTCGCGGGGGACGAGGACATCGAATTCGGCGTGATCGAGGAGATGGGACTCGCCATTCGGGTCGCGACCCCGATCGTGGTGAAAGGGCAAAAGGGAACCATCCTCGGCGCCAAGGGCGGAGAGAACGAAAAAGGGACGTGGGGGAAGATCGACCACTGGTGGGATTACTACGGTCCGATCGGTGACCGCAGCGTGGGAATGCAGCTCATGAGCGGAAACGGCAATCGCGAGGTCTGGTCGCACAGCCGCGACTACGGGGTGCTGGTGGCGAACCCGCTTCCTGTCGATCGCCCCGCGAACCGGGGCAAGAAAATCACGGTGAAACGCGGAGAGGAGTTCCGGCTGCGCTTCGGGGTGCAGGTTCACGAGCACGCCCGGCGGGAGGACTTCGATCCCAAGGCGGCTTACCGGCGTTATCTCGCCGGTTTGCAGGGGCAGAAGTAGGTTCGCCGCTTCCGGGGCCGCTCCGAATCTTCCGAGGAGACGATTCCTACCCGCCCGGGGCGACGGAGCCGGGATCCCCGGAGGGGCTCGTCATGAGGATCCGGCGGGTATTTGCGAGGGTCACACTCCTTTCGGGACTCCCCAGTGGCCGCTGTACTTGCGACGGACCAGGGCGTTGGACTCTTCGTCGCCGAGGACCTGCTCCCTGGCGGGATCGAAATTGAGAACACGGCCGGTCCGGACCGCGATGTTCCCGAGGTGGCAGAGGGAGGAGGATAGGTGCGCCGTCAACGCGTCGGCGCGGACCTTCGCCTCGCCCCGCACCGCGGCGAGGAAATTGCGGTGGTGAGCGGCGAGGTCGGGGGAGCCGTCGTTGCCAATGTCGCCACAGCCGAAATCGTACCACCAGCGCCAGATGCCGGGCAACATGTTGGGACGGTAGGCCACCTTGGGCGCCGGCCCCAGCCACAGTTCGAAGTCCAGGTAGGCGGGTGGCTCCTGGGGTTTCGATTTGCCGATCGTCCCGCGCTTTTGGCTGTTCCATGCCTTGGACACCAGGACCTCTCCGATCGCGCCGCTTTGCAGCACTTCCATGGCCTTCCGCACGTGGTCCGTGCTCCGGCTTTGCGTGCCGTGCTGGACGACGACCTTGTTTCGCTCTGCGGCTTCCACCAGGAGGCGGCCTTCGCGCACGTTGTGGCTGACCGGTTTCTCGACGTAGACGTGCTTGCCGGCGTCACAGGCCAGGATCGAGGCTGGGCAGTGCCAGTGGTCGGACGTACTCATAGTGGACCAGCTTAGACGCCGAGGCCGGCGCGAGGCAATGCCATCTTTCCAGGCGGCCCCGCGGGGGGAAGGGCGGCGCGCTCCGATGATCTCCGTGACTTACGGCGCGGTGCCCTCCATCGACAAGCGGCCGAAGAGCCGCGGGGTCGCCGTGGCCGAGTTCTTGACGCGATACGTGATGGTCTCGGTGCCGTCGACGTTCTCGACCCGGCTGAGGAGGACGAGGTCGTCGGGATTGCGGGTCCAGTTCAGGAGGTCCTCGCTGAGATCAACCGCGAAGATCACGTCGTCGGCGGCCCGGTTCCTGGTGAAACCGAAGGTCATGAAGCGGCTGGTCACGGCGTCAACCGTGAACGTCCCGACCGCGGTTTCCGGCAGAGTGGGTTGCACCCCCGGGGACGCGAGGGCGTACTGGAAAAAATTGGGGATCCCATTGCCGTCGTCATCGCCCACCGGATCGCCGTCGAATCGAGTTCCGTCGGTCGTTCCCGGCACCCCGTTCGGAGTGAAGCTCGATCGCCAGTTCAAGGGATCGTTGTGATCCGGATTGCTCATCGGATTTCTGAGGACAAGGGACATCCCGTCGCCGTCGGCGGATTCCGGCCACGGGTTCTTGTCGTTGTAGGTGAAGTTCCTGATGACCGCGCCGGTGGCATCGGAGAGGACGACCGTCTCGCCGTCGTCGCTGAGATTGTTGGTGAACTCCCCGGCAATCCGGATCGCGGACAGGAGGGGCGCATAGCGGGATTCGAAGGCGAGGCGGTTGCTCACGATGACAGCTCGTTCGCCCGGGGCCAGGGAAGGGACCTCGCCGAGGTCGAAATCGAACTCGATCCCGGCCGTGAAGCGCACCCCGGCGAGATCGACGTCCACTGCTCCGATGTTCATGATCTCGAGGTATTCGAGATCGATGCGCGCGTCGTATCCGAGTTGCACTTCGGCGGAATTGGGCGGCGCGGGCCGGTAATTGACTTCCGTGACCGCCACGTTGAGCGAGGAAGCGGGCTCGCCGTCGACGAGAAACCGTTCGGTTTGCAGCGGGCTCCATCCCGACGCGGAAAGGACTCGCGCCTTGACGGTCTGGGTCGCATCCAGCGGAATGGCACCGCTGTAGACCTGCGCGGAAGGCGACGGCGCGGCGCCTCCGATCCCGGCCACCAGCTGGGGACTGCCGAGGAACTCGGTGCTCGTCGTGCCGGTATTCAGGAACTGCACGGCCAGCACGTTGGTCCCGACCCGGAGTTCGCCGAGAAATCCCGAGATGTCGACGGGCTCGAAGATCACCGCGGCGGCGTTGCGGTGCTGATTGGTGGCCACCGAGTTCCACGCCGGGGTTACCGGGGCGTTTGGTCCCGCCACCTTCGTTCCATTCAGGTACGCCGCGTAGCCGTCATCGAACTTCATGTTCAGCGTGAGCGACTCGAAGGCATCGAGAGCCTCCTGGGTGGCGAGGTCGAAGGTGAAACGGGTGTAGAGACTGGTGGTGCCCTCGGGGACCGGGGTGTTGACCAGGGCCGCGATGTCGCCCGGGGTGGTTTCGTAGCCCAGCGCGGCGGAGCCCGTGCTCCAGCTTGCGATATCTGCCGGCCCGGCCAGGGTGTTCCAGTCGTCGATGGCGGCGGAGGGAACGACATACTGGCAGGAGGCGCCCTCCGGCAGCAACTCGGTCGAGGTGGCGTTCCCAGGAATCCGCGGATCGGTGTCGTTGGTGGTGTAGTAAACCGTGCCGGCACCCGAATTCGGGTTCAGCATCGACAGGAGCGCTCCCGGGCTCACCGGACCACTGGACAGGTTGAAATCCGGCGGCAGGGAATGTTGCTGATCGATCCAACGCAGGCGCAGGCGCAGCCAGCTCTTCATCCAGTCGACCTCCGCCTGGTGAGTGGTCCGGCTCTGGTATCCGTCGGCATTCGGCCAGGTGTAGGCGCCGAGCAGCCCGCCCCACTTGTTGAAATTGCGCCCTGCGCCTTCCGCGATCTCGGCGGTGTAGGCGTCGAGCTTATCCAGCAGGTAGCGCGTGCCGAGGACGTTCTCCCGCAGGGCGTGGTAGCGGTCCCAATACCGGATCACGAACTCGGGGTCGAGGAAGAGGCGGCGGTAGTAGGGATAATCTCCCCCCCCGAGCAGCGCATAGTACCAGCCGCTGGAA
>CAUZKZ010000316.1:0-6584 GCA_963580345.1 Verrucomicrobiia bacterium
ACTGGCTCGCCACCGAGTTTGTGCGGCTGGGTTGGAGCATGAAGAAGATGCACAAGGGCCTCATGATGTCGCAGGCCTACCAAATGTCCTCCCGCGGCCAGGCCCAGGGACTCGCCAAGGATCCCGACAACAGGCACTTCTGGCGCTTCAACATGCGCCGGTTGACCGCCGAAGAACTCCGCGATGCCATCCTGAGCGTGACCGGCGCGCTGAATACCAAGATGGGCGGGCCGAGTATCTTCATCAAGCTGTCCGAAGCGGTCCTGGCGACCTCCTCGACAAAGGGGGGCAAGTGGGGCAAGTCATCCCCCGAGGACGAGACCCGCCGAAGCGTCTACATCAAGGTAAAGCGCTCCCTGGTGCCGCCCATCCTCCAGGACTTCGATCTGGCCGATACGGATGGCACCTGCCCGGTGCGCTTCAGCAGCATCCTGCCGACCCAGGCGCTTGCTCTCATGAATAGCGAGTTCGCCAACAACGAGGCCAAGAGATTCGCGGCACGCCTGCGCGGCGAGGCTCCCGACGATCCGAAACGCCAGGTCGCCCTTGCTCTTGAGCTGGCTCTTTCGCGTCCCGCCACCGAGCGCGAGATCGATTATGGAACCGAGTTCATCGAGGTCATGATGCGCGAGCACAAGCTTCCATCCGAGGAAGCCTTCAACCGCTTTGCCCTCCTTGTCCTGAACCTGAACGAGTTTATATTTGTAGAATGAGAACCTCCCGGAGTTTTGTCGACGCCGGGAAACACATGCATTTTTGCGACAGGGACAACAAAAGAGGTCCTTTCGCACCGCTTATTTGATAACCAGATCCTCTCGAAACAATGACCAGACCACATAACACCTTCTGCGGCCAAGTGAACCGCCGCGAGGCTCTCCGTCACATGGGCGGTGGATTCACTTCGCTGGCCCTCACCGGGATGCTCGCGAAGGACGGATTCTTCAACCGCGCCGGAGCCGCCACCAACTCCTACGCCAATCCCCTCGCGCCGAAGGAGTCCATGCTGCCCCAACGGGCCAAGTCGGTCATCTTCCTCTTCATGTACGGCGGCCCCAGCCACGTCGACACCTTCGAGTACAAGCCGAAGCTCTATCCCCTCGACGGCAAGACCATCGAAGTGAAGACCTTCGGCCGTGGCGGGAAGAAGAACAAGGGCCGCGTGGTCGGTCCGAAATGGGAATTCAACCAGTACGGTCAGTGCGGGAAACACGTTTCGACTCTCTTCCCGCACCTCGCGAACCACGTCGATGACATCGCCTTCCTTCACTCCATGACGGCCGACTCGCCGATTCACGGCTCCGCCATGCTCATGATGAACTGTGGGTCGGTTATCAGCGGAAAGCCATCGCTGGGTTCCTGGGTGAACTACGGTCTCGGCAGCGTCAACGAGGACCTGCCCGGATACGTCGTGATGCTGGAGAATTCCGGCGGCCCCATCAGCGGCGCCAAGAACTGGACCTCCGGCTACATGCCCGCCAGCTACGGCGGCACCGTCTTCCGCTCCAAGGGCGAACCGATCCTTAACCTCAAGAACGCCCACAACATGCCGCAACTGCAGCAGCGGACCTTGTTGGACTATCTCAACACCATGAATCGGGAGCACCTCGGCCTGCGCGAAGATCAGAGCGACCTCTCCTCGCGGATCGCCAGCTACGAGCTCGCCTACCGCATGCAGGCCACTGCGCCGGAAGCCATCGCCCTCGATAGCGAGCCCGACCACGTCAAGAATCTCTACGGCATCGATGGGAGCCGCACCGACGACTTCGGACGCAAGTGTCTCCTGGCTCGCCGCCTGGTGGAGCGAGGGGTGCGTTTCATCCAGGTCTACTCCGGTGGCGCCCACAACGACGCCAACTGGGATGCCCATGGCGACCTCGAGAAGAATCACAACTTCCACGCCGGCAACACCGACAAGCCAATCGCCGGCTTGATCGCGGATCTCAAGCAGCGCGGCATGCTGGACGAGACTCTCATCGTGTGGGGTGGGGAATTCGGGCGCCAGCCTACCGCGGAATACGCCAAGGGAACCGGCCGCGATCACAACGCCTACGGCTTCACGATGTGGATGGCCGGTGGTGGTATCAAAGGTGGTGTCTCGTATGGCGAAACCGACGAACTCGGTGCGGCCGCCGTCAAGGACCGCCTGCACGTCCGCAACCTGCACGCTACCGTGCTGGATCGCATGGGCCTCGGTCCCAACAGCCTGAGCTTCCTCTACGGCGGGTTGGATCAAAAGCTGGTCGGGGTGGAAGGTGCCGAGCCAATCCGGGATATCATGCTCTAGGCGTGGCGGCGCTTTCCAAGCGCCCAGCCCAGAAAGGAAAAGGAAGGCCGGAGCCCTCCTCTTCTTGGCTCGAATTTACGCGCGCCCCCTCAGCGTGATTCGCGGGGGCGGCGGTCCCTGAAATGGAGCGGGCGGGAGTTGGGATCCCGTCCGGCGCGAGGTTCCTGCGGACCTCCTTCCAGTCGGCGCAGGCGGTTCTCGATCTGTCCCAGCCGCTGGATGAGATTGTGGAGGGCACCGCGGAGATCCCCTCCGGGCCCTTCAGCGCCGCCGCCCGGCCGCGGTTGGCGAGGCAGCTTTGCGCGGCGCTGTGCCTGCGCCTCACGAAGTCGCGCTTCCGCTTGCTCGCGCTTGGCCCGGGCGCGTTCGCGGGCCTCCTCGGCGGGGCGGCGCGCTTCATGCCCTCTGCGCTCGGCCTCTTCGGCGCGGGGCCGCTCGGATTCGTGGACACGCCTTTCTAGATCTTTGGCGTGCTGATTGATTTCACGCTCGCGCGCCTCCCGCTCTTCCCGAACCTTTCGCTGACGCTCCTCCGCCATGCGGTGGAGATGCTCGGCCTCCTTCTCGAATCCGCCTTCCCGCAGATGGCTGATGGCTTGCTCGAGATGGTGCATGCGTTGCTCCATGTGCTTGGCGTGTTCGTGAAGATCGCGCCGGGCGTGCTCGAGTTCCTCGTGGTGGCGACGGAGGTCCTTCCCCCGCCGGTGCTCGGGGGCATCGTGCTCGCGATGTTCATGCTCGCGTCGCTCGCGCTCGGCATGCTCGCGGTGCTCCCGTTCGGCGTGCTCGCGGTGCTCCCGTTCGGCGTGCTCGCGGCGTTCCTCGCGTTCGCCGCGCTCGGGGTCTCCCTCGCGGCGTTCCTCGCGTTCGCCGCGCTCGGGGTCTCCCTCGCGGCGTTCTTCGCGTTCGCCGCGCTCGCGTTCCCCTTCGCGGCGTTCCTCGCGTTCGCCGCGCTCGGGGTCTCCCTCGCGGCGTTCCTCGCGTTCGCCGCGCTCGCGATCTCCTTTGCGCTCGCCCTCGCGGACCTCCCGGTCCGCCACGCGGTCTCGCTCTCCCTCGCGGCGTTCTTCCTTTTCCCGTTCGGGGCGTTCTTCGCGCTCCCGCTCCTGGGCCCAGGAGGGGAGGGCGAGCAGGGTGGAGAGGGTCAAAATGATCAGATTGGTTTTCATGGTTGGTTGTGTTTCGGGTTCTACGGCGGCATCGGGGATCGGCTCCTGAAGGTTCAAACGCCGAAAACAGTCCAATATTGCCCCGTGGGAGGCTTTTTTTTCTTTTCCGCCCCACGAAGCCAGTCCGGGGAAGATCCTTGTCACACAAATCTGGAAGGCGAGAATTTCGACCACCGTAACGAATTCGCTCCATGAAACGCCTCCTCAACTTCCCTCTGCACCTCGCCGCCTGCGCCTTGCTTTTCGCTCCTGCATTCGGAGCCGAAAAGCCCAATATCCTCTTCATCTTCGCCGATGACATGACCTACGACGCGATCCGGGCGGTGGGCAACGAGGAGATCGAGACCCCGGCCCTGGACCGGCTGGTGAAGAGCGGCACGACCTTTACGCACGCCTACAACTCGGGATCGTGGAGCGGGGCGGTGTGTGTGGCGAGCCGCACCATGTTGATGACGGGCCGACAGCTGTGGCACGCCCAGAAGGTCTTCGCGAACAAGAAACTCATGAGCGAGTTTGTGGACAAGCAGCGGCTGTGGCCGCAGCTCCTCGAGAAGGAGGGCTACAGGACCTACATGTCCGGGAAGTGGCACGTGAAGGCGGACGCCGCGAAGGTGTTCAACGTGGCGCGACACGTGCGCCCCGGCATGCCGCGCTCGGTCAAAAAGGCCTACAACCGTCCGCTCGAGGGCAAGCCCGATCCCTGGGACCCCGCCGACAAGTCCATCGGCGGTTTCTGGGAGGGCGGGAAGCACTGGAGTGAGGTGCAGGCCGACGATGCGGTGGGTTACCTGCAGGAGGCCGGCAAGTCCGATCAACCCTTCTTCATCTATCTCGCCTTCAATGCGCCCCACGATCCGCGCCAGGCGCCGCAGGAGTATCTCGACAAGTATCCGGCGTCGAAGATCAAGGTTCCGGAAAGCTTCCTGCCGCGCTATCCCTACTGCGATCAAATCGGGAATCCGCACAAACTCCGCGACGAGAATCTCGCCCCAATGCCGCGCACCAAGCATGCCGTGCAGGTGCACCGCCGCGAGTACTACGCCATCATCACGCACATGGACGCCCAGATTGGACGGGTCCTCGCTCAACTCGAAAAGAGCGGCAAGAAGAACAACACCTACATCGTCTTCACGGCCGATCACGGCCTGGCAGTTGGAAAGCACGGACTCTTCGGGAAGCAGAACATGTACGATCACAGCGTGCGGGTGCCCTTCATCGTGGTGGGTCCGGGCGTGGCGAAGGGAGCCAGGATCGACGCCCCCATCTACCTGCAGGACGTCATTCCGAGTTCGCTGGACTGGGCCGGGGCCAAAACGCCGGAACACGTGCAGTTCAAGAGCATCCAGCCGCACCTGGCCGGGAAGGGGAAGGAGCGAGCGTACGTGTACGGGGCCTATCTGGCGGTGCAGCGATCGATCACGTCAGGGGGCTACAAGCTGATCGTTTATCCGAAGGCAAACAACAGGATCCGGCTCTATCACGTTTCGGACGATCCGCACGAGCTCAAGGACCTCCTGGAGGAAGGGGGCGAAGTGGCGGAGCGACAAGCGAGCCGGCTGCTTGAACTGCTGCGAAAGGCGCAGCCCGAGTTTGGAGACACTTTGAAGCTGGCGTCGGTGGATTGACGGGACCGACGGGATCGTCCGGACCTGCTGCGGCTCGCAGCAGGGTCTGCTCCAAGCCGGGTTTGGTATGTGGAGGTCTGCCGCGAGCCGCAGCAGGGGCGGACTGAGCCGGATCGACGCGCTCAGGAATCACGACGTCCCCGGTAGATACCGATAGTAAACCTCGAGCATGAGGGTGCAGAGGCAGTTGCGATAAATCAGGGCCTCCGCGGAATTTCCCGTGAAGAGGCCTCCGACCGCCTCGACCTTGCCGCCACCACCAGGCGGGGCGAAGGCGCCGTCGGCCTGTTGGGCCTCCAGGAGCTGCGGGGCGAAGTTATGGTTGTACCCGGCCCAGGCCTGACCTCCGTGCTGCATCATGGCCTGGGAATGGTAGTAGTGCGCGTAGAGGTCGCTCTGCGTTCCGTTGTAATCGAGGATGCCGTTCTTCTGGAGATACTTGACACCCTTGCGGGCTGCGCTGTGGCTGGTCTTGCCCCAGATCTGGAAACTGAGCGACCCGACACCCGTGAGCGAGTAGACGCCGCCGCCGGCTGGAGTGGTGCCGGTGTAACCGAAGCCGCCGTTCGCGGCCTGGCGGGCTTCCACGTAGGCGAGCGCCCGGCGGACACAAGCGGTGAGGTGGCGATATTCCACCCCGGCGGATTTGCAGGCCTTGAGAGCCTGGACGTGCCAGCCCGTCACGGAGAGGTCGCCGCCGCGACCCCCGGCTTCATCGTAGGAGTAATCCCAACCTCCGGACCGGTGCTGATTGTCGATGATCCATTGTCCGGAAGCCTGCACGGCCTGGTGGTGGCCAGGAAGGTTGTAGTGAAAGACTTTGGCGAAGCTGAGAGCTTCGGCGAGGGCGTAGGTGGCGAGGGCGTGCTCGTAGGGCCAGTGTTTGTTCTGGAAGTTGGTGGCCATCCTGCCCTTGTTTTTGGCGGAAAGATCCAGGAGGTAGACGATGCCATCGGTGCAGGACTGGCCGAATTCCTCTGACACCGGGGTCTCGCAGTGGCCGAGGTAGGCAAGGAGGGCGAGGCCGGTCATCCCGACCTTGTTGCCGGTGCCCCAGCTTCCATCCTGGTTCTGGTGATCCTTCAGCCAGCGCAGGGCCTTTGCCACGGCCTCTTCGACCTCCACCGGGCCGCCGGTTTCCTCGAGGCGTTTCAAGCGGTCCTGCTTCGAGCAGCGCTTGGCGCTGGGGCCGAGGGGGATGGGATTGAACCCGCTGGGAAATCCGCTGTCTTCCCCGATTCCATCTCCGAATCCCGTCCCGTCTCCGAAGGGCTCGACCTCGCCGGGAGTGACCTCCGGCGTGGGGATTGCCAGGTTGGTCTGGGAGAGGGCGACGATGATGCGACTGGGGGCACCACCCGGAGCCGGAGAGGGCTTGCGGAAGATGTTGACTTCCTTGCGGGGCGGCGGGTCATCCGGAATCTTGCCGCTCGCGATGATGCCGATGGCGGGAACGCTCTTGGCAGGCAATTCGAGGATCAGGAAGGCGAGGACCAGAACGACGAG
>CAUZKZ010000317.1:0-6573 GCA_963580345.1 Verrucomicrobiia bacterium
GGCGCTTCCCGACATCCACCGGCCGGGCTCGATTTCGCCGTACACGATGCCATCGAATTGCGTGCCGTTGGTGCCCTGCACGCTGATGGCCGCCCCACCGCGCTGGCCGAGATTGTCCAGCTTCACCCAGGCCTCCAGGGTCCTCGCCTTGAGTTCCTTGGTGAGGGGCGCGGTCGCCACGTAGCCGCTCTTGCCATCCAGAACGAGGGCACCCCCTTCCAGCCGGGCCCCGTTCTTCGCCTCGCCGTGGAGCGGCCCGATCTCGTCCTTGAAATCGCGACCGAAGGTCCAGCGCGAGATCGGGGCGGGAGGAGCGGGGCGCTTCGGCCGCTTGTCGCCCTGCGTGGCCACGAGCCTGGCCCGGATCGTGGCCTCCGCCTCGGTGAGCTTCCCCGACAGTTCGTCCAGCTTGCGCTGCATCCCGGAGGTGTCCCCTCCCGGGACGTCGCGATCGCCACGATGCACCCCCGCCAGAGCTGAAGCGATCTGGTAGTACTCCTTCTGCTTGATGGGATCGAACTTGTGGTCATGGCAACGTGCGCAATGGACTGTCAGTCCGAGAAAAGTTTGCGAGACCGTCCCAACCAGGTCTTCCATCTCGTCCTCCCGCATGATCTTGCGTTGCTTGTCGCCCGCCGGCTTCAGCCCGTCGAAGGACCCGCACACCAGGAATCCGGTAGCCGTGATGGCACCGGGATTCTTCGGCTCCAAAACGTCACCCGCGATTTGCAGACGCGCAAACTGATCGTAGGGCATGTCCTCGTTCAAAGCATCGATCACCCAGTCGCGATAGGTCCAGGCGTTCGGCCGCAGTTGGTCGTACTCGAATCCATTGCTCTCTCCGAAGCGCGCCACGTCGAGCCAGTGCCGGGCCCAGCGCTCCCCGTAGTGGGGCGAGGCCAGGAGCGCATCCACATCGGCGGTCTGGCCGGGTTCAGGCGGCAGCCCGATCAAGCCGTAGTGCAAGCGCCGATCGAGGGTGCCGGGGTCGGCCTCGGGAGCGGGTTGCAGGCCCTTCGCTTCGAGTTTCGCCAGGACGAACTGGTCGATCGGGTTGCGCACCCACGCCCTCATCTTCACGGACGGCGGCGAGGGCCGCTTCACGGTTCGCAAGGACCACCAGTCATTTCCCGCGACCTCGGCCGGGAGGCGGGGCATCGCAAGCAGGGTGGTGGCGAGGCAGAGGCAGGACAGCAGCACTCGCCTTGGCGTGTCGTTCCGCGGGACGATCATCCGTAAAAATCCTCTTTCCGAGGCCCGAACGCAAGGCTAAGCCCCGAAAACCGTCCGATGAGGTGACTAATCACCCGCCGCCTCGTCCTCGATCAGCAGCAGCCGGAAGGAGCGAATGGCTTCTGCCTGCCGGTGCTGACGCTGCACGAGGGAATGGGCATGCATGTTGTTCAGCATCCGCACCAGGGTGGCCCGCGTGGAGCTCGGCATCAGGTGGACGCGCGGATCGAAACCCCGAATCCTGCGCGACAGCTCTGCTGGATTGGTGGCCTTCCAGCCCTCGAACGGATTCACAATAATATCGGCCTGCTTCTCGCCCTCCGGCGCACGCGATCCCTCGTACTTGATCATGTAGCGCCCCGGGATGGCCAATCCTACCACCGGCACCTCCAACCGCCGGGCCACCGCCACCCCGATCTCCGAGAGGAGGATCGGCAACCCCCTCTTCCGCTCGATCACGCGGTGCACGGAACTGTTATCTGGATGCTGGTAGGTCACTTCGTCACCCGTCAGCCCGAACTCGATTCTCAGCACCCCGGTGAGAGTGGCCATGATCTCGGCCGGAGGCAGGGCCGCGGGCTTCTTCGCCCCCACCGCCTTCCGCACCGCCTCGGCCATTTGATCCAGTTTCGCGCTCACGGATTCCTTGGTGAGATCAGGATCGAGAATCTTCGCGATCAACCACATGCCATGTTCGACTTCGATCTGGTCGTCGTCGAGTTTCCCCAAAGCTTCGAACTCAGCCGAGAGGAGCCGATACCGGAGAGCGTCCACAATTTCGGCGGCCCGGAACCGCTGCTCGGGGGAATCACTTTTGGCAGCGTCCATGAGTTGCCGCATCGCGGGCCTCCCGATCTTAAGAAGGTCCACCTTGGCCTGCTCGCGAACCGCAAATCGCTCATCCGCCAGCGCTGCGATCATTTCTTCGATGAGTTCGCGGCTCGCCGCCGGCTCAGCCGTTGCGCCCGGCTTCTCCGCAAGCCCACCGGCCGTGCCCAGCGCGGTGAGAGCGAGGCAGAGCACGCGCCGGCCGAGGGCCCGCCAGCCAGGTGTGCGCGCGTGCTCGGTCATGACGCTCTGTTTAGCGCGATTGCGACTCCTCCTCAAGCAAGGGAACCGCCTCGGGCGTCGGGACGGGGCCCGGGTAGTTCTCAATCGCCTGCCGATCCGGCCCATCCAGGCTCTTCAGCCAATTCTCGGCGGCCTCCCCATTACTCTTCGTCCAGCCCACCTGTGCCCAACACACTCACCTTCATAACACCCCTATATGGACCGATTTCGAACCGGCGCACGTAAAAACATCTCCCGGGCCGTGCCAGTTCCGGGGATTCTTTTCGGGAGGCGGATGCCCTCGCGGATTCCTTTCGCCACGCCCGGCATTGGCCTTGCCTTGCCTCCGCCCGGTCCTATCCTCGGTCGCTTCCCGGACCTACCGGGCAGCAGGAGTTCATGGATCGTATTTTCGTCGAGAAGAAGCCCGAGTTTAATTCCGAAGCCGGACCGCTCCTCCACGATCTCCAGGTCAGCCTGCAACTCGAAGGACTCCAGTCCCTCCGCATCATCCAACGCTACGATCTGGAGGGACTCAGCGCCCAGCAATTCGAGGACGCCTGCCGCCTCATCCTTTCCGAACCGCAGGTCGACACCACCAGCGCCACCCTCGAACTGGACGAAGGCGAAACCGCTTTCGCGGTCGAATATCTCCCCGGGCAATTCGACCAACGCGCCGACTCCGCGGCGCAGTGCGTCCAGATCCTGACCGGGGGCCGGCGCCCCCTGATTGCTTCCGCCAAGATCGTCGTCCTCAAGGGATCCGTGAGCGAGGCCGACCTCCGTCGCACCAAAGACTTCATCATCAACACCGTCGACTCCCGCGAGGCTTCGATGCAGATTCCCGACACTCTCGCGATCGAGTCGCCTCCGCCTCCCGATGTCGCCGTGCTGGAGGGATTCGTGACCCGCGAGGAGGGCGCCCTCGAATCCCTCCGCTCCGAACTCGGCCTCGCCATGAGCCTCGCCGACCTCGACTTCTGCCAGGACTATTTCCGCGACGAGGAAAAGCGCGATCCGACCATCACCGAGATCCGGACGCTCGACACCTACTGGTCCGACCACTGCCGGCACACCACCTTTCTCACCAGGATAGAGGAGGTCGTCTTCGACCCCGGGACCGAACCGGTCGAGGAGAGCTACGGAATCTACCAGGCGGTCCGCGAGTCGGTCTACGGGGACGAGAAGCGCCCCGTCACGCTCATGGACATCGCCCTGATGGGCATGAAGGAACTCCGCCAGAGCGGAGAACTCGACAATCTCGAGATCTCTCGCGAGATCAATGCCGCCAGCATCATCGTCCCGGTCGAGGTGGATGGGAAGGAGCAGGAGTGGCTCGTGATGTTCAAGAACGAGACCCATAACCACCCCACCGAGATCGAACCCTTCGGCGGAGCTGCGACCTGTCTGGGTGGCGCCATCCGCGACCCGCTCTCGGGCCGTTCCTTCGTTTACCAGGCCATGCGTCTGACCGGCGCGGCCGATCCCCGCACGCCCTTCGAGGACACCCTTCCCGGCAAACTTCCGCAGCGCAAAATCTGCCGGATCGCCGCGCACGGATACAGTTCCTACGGAAATCAGATCGGACTCGCGACCGGAAAGGTTTCGGAAGTTTACCATCCCGGCTACCTCGCGAAGCGTATGGAAGTCGGCGCCGTCATCGCGGCTGCTCCGCGCCAAAACGTCTTCCGCGGTGAGCCGGCTCCCGGCGATGTCATCCTCCTCATCGGTGGACGCACCGGGCGCGACGGAGTCGGCGGAGCCACTGGTTCGTCCAAAGAGCACGGCGACGATGCCCTCGAAAACAGCGCCGAAGTGCAAAAGGGCGACGCTCCCACCGAACGCAAGATCCAGCGCCTCTTTCGCGATCCCGAATTGGCCCGCCGAATCAAGGTCTGCAATGACTTCGGAGCCGGTGGTGTCTCGGTCGCGATCGGTGAAATCGCCGACAGCCTCGAGATCAATCTCGACCAGGTTCCGAAGAAATACGACGGCCTCGACGGCACCGAGCTTGCCATCTCGGAGTCGCAGGAACGCATGGCCGTCCTCATCGATCCCGCCGACGCCTCCTTTTTCATCGCAATGGCCGACGAGGAAAACCTGGAGTGCACTCCCGTCGCCACTGTCGCCGATCACGGCCGCCTGCGCATCAGCTGGCGCGGCAAGCCCATCGTCGACCTCAGCCGCGCCTTCCTGGACACCAACGGGGTGCAGCAGAGCAGCCGCATCCGCGTCACCGCTCCCGACCCCGCAGCCAGCCCCCTGCACAAGCCGGTTCCCGCCGTGGGAGAGCTCTCACGCCTTCACGATCCCGCGTCGTTGCACGAGTCGTTTCACGAACTCCTCGGCGACCTCAACCTGTGCAGTCAGCGGGGACTCGGGGAGATGTTCGACGGCTCGGTCGGGGCGGGCACCGTCCTCTGGCCCTTTGGCGGCAAAACCCAGCGCACACCGCCCGACGCCATGGCCGCCATGATCCCCCTCCTGGAGGGCGAGACCGACACCTGCACGCTCATGAGTTGGGGATTCAATCCCCGCATCGCGAGTTGGAGCCCGTACCACGGCGCGGTGTATGCCGTCACCGAGTCGGTCTGCCGCATCGTGGCCTCCGGCGGCGGCCTCTCCGACATCCGCCTCACCCTTCAGGAATACTTCGAGAAACTCGGGAACGATCCGGCCCGCTGGGGCAAGCCATTCTCCGCCCTTCTCGGCGCCTATCACGCCCAGCACGCCCTGCGCCTCGCCGCGATCGGCGGCAAGGACAGCATGTCGGGCTCCTTCAAGGAACTCGACGTGCCGCCCACCCTCGTCTCCTTCGCCGTGGCGCCCGCCCGCGCCAGCGGGGTCGTCTCGCCGGAGTTCAAAAAGACCGGAAGTATCGTTTCTCTCCTCCGTGTTCCGAGAGACGGCCACCAGCGCCCCGACTTTGAGATCCTCCGCCGGCTCGCCGCCCAGCTCTCCGATCTGAATGCGGAGGGCCACATCCTCGCCATGCACAGCCTCGGCGAGGGGGGAGTCGCGGCGGGCCTCGTCACCATGTGTGCCGGCAACGGGATCGGCTTCGCAGCGAACGACAACCTCGCGCCGGAGGAGTTCTTCCCGGAACGCCATGCCTCCTTCCTGGTTGAGACCGGGAAGCCTCTCCCCCGATCAATGGACGCGCAGGAAATCGGGCAAACCGCGTCCGATTCGGCCGTGCAAATTGCCGGCGAGTCCCTTGACCTCAATGTCCTCCTCGAATCGTGGACTGCTCCGCTCGAAGACGTCTATCCGACCCGAGCCACCTCCCCTCATCCGGAGATTGATACCTTCGCCTACGCGGCCGGCCCGCCGCCCCCGCCGCCGAAATCGAGAGCCGCCACGCCGCGGGCTCTCGTTCCCGCCTTTCCCGGCACCAATTCCGAGTACGACACCGCCCGCGCCCTGCGCGACGCGGGGGCCGAGGCCCGCATCCTCGTGTTTCGCAACCTCACTTCCGGCGCTGTCGAGGAGTCCCTCCGCGCCCTCGCCGCCGCCATCCGCCAATCGCAGCTCGTGGTCTTCCCGGGCGGTTTCAGCGCCGGCGACGAACCCGACGGCTCCGGAAAGTTCATCGCGACTGTCCTGCGCAACCCCCTCGTGCACGACGCGATTATGGAACTCATCGCGGACCGGGACGGGTTGGTCCTGGGCATCTGCAACGGTTTCCAGGCCCTCATCAAGACCGGCCTCGTCCCTTACGGCGAAATTCGCGATCCCGAACCCGGCGCCCCCACCCTCACCTTCAACGACATCGGCCGCCACGTCTCGTGCTACGTCACCACCCGCGTCGCCTCCAATCTCTCCCCCTGGCTCTCACGATGCCACGTCGGCGACCTCCACAAGGTCCCCGTTTCCCACGGCGAAGGAAAACTCTACGCCTCCGGCGATGAGATCCGGCACTTGGCCCCAACCGGACAGGTCGCCACCCAATACGCCGACCACCACGGCACGCCCAGCATGCTCATCCGCGACAACCCCAACGGCTCCCTCTTCGCGATCGAAGGCCTCACCAGCCCCGACGGCCGCGTCCTCGGCAAGATGGGCCACACCGAGCGGCGCGGCGCCAACGTCGCCAAGAACATCCCGGGAGAAAAGTTCCAGCCCCTCTTCGAGGGCGGCGTGTCCTATTTCCGCGACTGACCGAGCAACCCCTCCCCGGCCCAAAGGCCCGCAACAACACAGCCCAGGGCGCAGCCCTGGGGTCTCGCACACCTCAAACCTCCCGCGGCCCAAAGGGCCGCAACAACAGAGCCCAGGGCGCAGCCCTGG
>CAUZKZ010000318.1:0-6531 GCA_963580345.1 Verrucomicrobiia bacterium
CGCGGCACTCCGCCAATACTCTATACACCGCAGGAACTTGTAACCGCGCCCGCTGCCAAATCTCCAACTCTTCAAAACTCTTCGCAATACTCATTACAGATTCTCTAACAGTCCCGGAATTACCACGCACTCGTGCAATAGCCACCTTCCCACCTTCCCACCTTCACACCTTCACACTCCCTAAAAATAACCCTCTTTCTTCCGATCCTCCATCGCCGTCTCGCTCCGCTTGTCGTCCGCCCGGTTTCCCCGTTCCGTCTGCCGGGCCGCCGCCACTTCCTCGATGATTTTGTCCATCGTATCGGCGGTCGATTCGATCGCCCCGGTGATGGTTGCGTCACCCATGGTCCGGAAGCGGATCATCTTTCTTTCGACCGTTTCTCCTTCGCGGGGTTGCACGAATTCCGACACCGCCAGGATGGTGTCGTTGCGTATCACGGTCTCCCGTTCGTGCGCGTAGTACAGGCTCGGCAACTCGATTTTTTCGCGCTTCATGTACATCCACACGTCCATCTCGGTGAAATTCGAGAGGGGAAAGACGCGGAAGTGTTCACCCTCGTGCTTGCGCCCGTTGAACAGGTTCCACAATTCCGGACGCTGGTTCTTCGGATCCCACTGGCCGAAATCGTCCCGATGCGAAAAGAAGCGCTCCTTGGCGCGCGCCTTCTCTTCATCGCGGCGGCCGCCCCCCAGCGCGGCGTCGATCCCATGTTCTTCGATGGCGTCGAGCAGGGTCGTGGTCTGGAGCCGGTTTCTCGAAGCATTGGCGCCCTTCTCCTCCTGGACACGGCCGTCTTCGATCGACTTCTGCACCGATCCCACCACCAGGCGAGCCCCGATCTTTTTCGCGAACTTGTCGCGGTACTCGATGGTCTCCGGGAAATTGTGCCCGGTGTCGATGTGGACAAGCGGAAAGGGGAGCCGCGCCGGCCAGAAGGCCTTGTAAGCGAGGTGCGCCATCACGATCGAATCCTTCCCGCCCGAAAAAAGGAGGGCCGGATTCTCGAACTGGGCGGCGGTCTCACGCAGAATGAAGATGGCCTCCGCTTCGAGTTGGCCGAGATGACTGAGCTTGTAGGCGGGCATCGGCGGTTACGTGGTTTGTTGCTGGCCGCAAAAAAACGCAAAAGTCGCAAGAGGGGCCTCTACGCGGATCGCCTGAAAAAGGGCGTCTCGAGGCGCCTCCCGGATTCCTGCCTCGTGTGGGCTGCTCGGCGGCATGTCCGTGCTACGATATCCCGGCGTGCTTCCGGACGAAATCGAGGAGTTGCCGCGCGCTCGCTTCGGCGCTGTGCGCATCGGTATCCAGGATCAGGTCCGCTTCGCTTTCCGGTTCCTCGAATCCGCTGTCCTTGCCCGTGAATTGCTTGATCTGGCCCGCGTGGGCCTTGGCGTAGAGTCCTTTCGGATCGCGCTCCGCACAGGTCGCGTAGTCGGCCTTCACGAAGACCTCGAAGAAGTCGTCCCCAATCACCTCCCGGGCCCGGGCCCGCAGGTCGCGGCGCGGCGTGATGACGGACACGAAGGTGACGATTCCCTGGTGCGCGAAGAGCTTTGCGACTTCGGAGTTGCGCCGGATGTTTTCGGTCCGGTCCTCGTCGGAGAAACCGAGATTGTTGTTCAACCCGGAGCGCAGGTTGTCCCCGTCGAGTATGGCGGTGAAGCGGCCCGCCTCGTGCAGTTGCCTCTCCACCATGTTCGCGATGGTGGATTTCCCGGAGCCCGACAGGCCGTAGAGCCAGATCACGACGCCTTTCTGCTTGAGAAATGTTTCCTTATCCGCCCGCCCGAGAAAGCGGTGGAACTCGGTGTGGATGTTCTCCTGGGTAGTTGCCATAGTGGTTGTTTGAAGGTGATTCTTTCTTGCCGTCCCGGCGAGGGTGGGGCGGCTGCCCGCCCTGCCATGATTCCGGGATCCGTCAGTGACCGTGCGCGCGTGGGAACGTCCCGTGGGGGACGAGCTGCCACAGCCGTTCGTGTCCGTAGTAGATGAAGAACTTTGCGAAAAACTCGATGCCGCCAATGGCGAGGGCGGGCCTGATGTCACCGGAGATCAACCAGGCAATCGCGATGGTAGTGGCAGTCGCGATGATCCGCCAGCTCACCGCCTTGAACAGGCTGCGGAAGTTGGATTCCTTTTCCTTGGCCGGGATACGTGTCACCAGATTCTACTCTTCAAGAGGATAATGCTTCAACTCCATCATTTGCGGGATGATGGCACGGATGAAGGCGGTATTGTTCACGAAATACCGCTTCCAGAGCCGGCGCGGTTCCATCACCAGCCGGAAGAGCCATTCCAGTCCGCAGCGCTGGAGCCAGCTCGGCGCCTGGCGCAGGAGCCCGGCATGAAAATCGAAAGCCGCTCCGACTCCGAACATCACGAGGCCGTGCTTCCATCCATCGGTGAGCTCCGGATACCTGGCGAGAAACCCCGACATGAAGCGCTCCTGCTTCGGGGTGCTGAGCCCCACCCAGAAGAAGTGCGGCTTCTTCTCCGCCAGTTTCCGCACCAGTTCCGCCTCTTCCGCATCGGTCAAAGGCCGAAAGGGCGGTGTCACAGTGCCCACGATGTTGGTCTTCGGGAATTTCTCGCGCAGTTTCTCCGCCAGAAGTTGCGCCACCCCATCGCCCCCCCCGAACAGGAAGTGCCGCTCTCCTCCCGCTTCGCTCTGCCGGAAAATTTCCAGCATCAGGTCCGGTCCGTAAACCCGCTCCACCCCCCCGAATCCGTTCCAACGGGCCAGCCATACCATCGGAACCCCGTCCGGCGTGGAGAGAAACGAGCGGTTGTGGATGCGCTTCAACTCTTCGTCGCGCTGCGACTCCATCACCCCGTGCACCCCCGTGACCGTCACGTATCCCGCGAACCCGGCCCGCGCCGCGGCCTCGAAAATCCGCTCCGCCGCGGTCGGAATCGAGAGTGGACTGATCCCCACTCCCAGGACGTTGACACGGCCGGAGCCGCCGGCCGGCACGTTGGATGCGGTGGAGCTCACAACGACAAAAACGACCCTGCTACCTACTGCACCACTGCTTCTCCCCTCTTGCGCTTCTGGTACTGTTCCGCGATCCAGTGGTAGGTCGTCTCCAACCCGGTTTTCAAATCGATCTCTGGTTCCCAGCCGAGCACCTTCTGGATCAGGGTGTTGTCGGAGTTGCGCCCCCGCACTCCCTGCGGGGCGTCGAGATTATAGTGACGCTCGAGCTGCACCCCCGCGATCCCTTCGATGATGTCGAGCAGGCCGTTGATCGTGACCAGCTCGCTGCGGCCGAGATTGAGCGGATCGGAGTAGTCCGACTCCATCAGCTTGTCGATCCCCGTGACGCAATCGTCGATATACATGAAAGAGCGGGTCTGCTCGCCGTCACCCCATATCTCGATCTCGAGCTTGCCGGTGTCCTGAGCCTCGATGACCTTGCGGCAAAGAGCTGCAGGCGCCTTCTCGCGCCCTCCGTCCCACGTTCCGTCAGGCCCATAGACGTTGTGATAACGGTAGACGCGCACGTTCATTCCGAAGTCCTCCTCGTAGTGCTTGCAGAGCCGTTCCGAAAAGAGCTTTTCCCAGCCGTAGCCGTTCTCGGGCATGGCTGGATAGGCGTCGGACTCCTTCAAGGGCGGAACGTCGGCGTCCTCTTGCCGGTAATCCGGGTAGACGCAGGCACTGCTGGAGTAGAAGAACTTGCCCACTCCGTGTTCGCGCGCCGCCACCAACATGTGGGTATTGATCAGCACGCTCAGCATGCAGCGGGCGCGGTTGTTCTCGATGAAGCCCATCCCGCCCATGTTGCAGGCCAGGTTGTAAACTTCTTCGCAGCCCTCCGTGACCGCCAGGCAGGCCTCTCTCTCCTCGAGATTCAGACAGTGGTTCTGCGCGCCCTCGTGTAGCTGGTACCACTGATCGAGGGGCTTGATGTCCGCCACGACCACCTCGTGACCGCGTTCCACCAGCACCTTGGCGAGTTGGCCGCCAATGAACCCTCCCCCGCCGCCGACTAGAATTCGTTTGCTCATAAAATCTTGGGGTAACTTCCGCTTTGTTCTTCGTTCCGCGTTCCTACGCTGCCGCCCTTGGTCGCTTGGCCGCTGGACGGTCAAAACCAGGGAGGAGGACGCGAGGAACTTGTGGGTCTGACGGGTTCAACGATCCCGTGTGTGGTGCCCACAGACAGCCAATCCTGGCAATGAGTTCAAGAATAAATGAACTTGTTAGCATTTGTTAAGTAAGCTGCCCGCCCCCGGCTGAGGGCCGACGCGGCAAAATCAGGGAGTACAAGTCCACATCGACCGGCTGATCCTGCCCCAGGAATTCCACAAAAATTCGCACCCGCTCCACGGCCGGCCGCACCTCGATGACGATACCGGTCGTCCCCTGGAGGGGGCCGGTGGCCACTTCTACTTCGTCGCCGGGCTCCGCCACGGGCTGCAGGGTGATGAGCTCGCCGTCCTCCTCGGTTTGCTGCCGCCGCACTTCCTGGCGCAGCTCCTCCACAAACCGGTCCGGCACGGTCGGAATGCGCTCCCCGAACCGCAGTATCCGCGTCACCCCCGTGGCGTAGCTCACCGCCCGCTCCTGGTGCGCCAGGTCAAAGCGCGCCAGCAGGTAGCCCGGAAAGAGGGGCTCCACCCACCAGATCTTCCCACGCCGGGTCACCTTCTTGTAGCGTAGCCGGGGGCAGATCACCTCCACCCCTTCCAGTTGCCGCAAGGAGACCGCCGCAAGGTGTTCGCGCTTCGTCTGCGTCCGGAGACAATACCAGGCCGGTCCTCCCGCGAGGGGGGCGCTGCCCGGGGAGTGACGCTCAAAATCGGCCGCCATCACTACTCTCCCAAGACGCGCTGTAGGAGCGGGAAAATGAGCCGCGCCTGCTTCGACCAACGCTCCAGTTTCTTCACGCGCAAGTCGTAGAACTCCCGCACTTCGGGATCTTCTTCCGCCTTCACGTGATCCTCGATCCGCTTCAGGCGCTCGTCCCCGCTCTTGAGATGGGGCCGCAGCTGTTCGCGTATAAATCCCCCCACCAGCTTCTTGAGTTCCAGGTCCGCTTCAAAATAATTTCGCCGCGCGTCGGGTCCCTCCACTTCCCGGATCGCCCCCAGCGTCCGCAACATCTTCAGCCCCTGGCTGGTCGATCCCTTCGAAATCTGCAGTCGGACCACCAGGTCGTCCAGCGCCAGGGGCTCGCGCGAGATGAAAAGAATTCCGTAGATCTCCCCAATCGACTTCGGCAACCCCGCCACCCGCACCCCGTCCGCAAACAAGCTCACCAACTGCTGCTCAATCTCCGAGAGAACTTCCGATTTCGGGGCGCTGTCCGGCACGGCGACAACCAAGCACAGGGAGCATCCGGGTTCAATTTTTTTTGAACCAGCCCTCCCACCGGGAGCCCTGCCGGCCCGGATACAGTTCGGTCCCCGGGAGTGTTCCTGGGGCCAAAAGGAATGCTGCCATTCCAAGGTCGGCGCTCCCGGCGGGGGCTCTCGATCTCTACCTCACCCAGCCCGCGGTCAGCACTTTCGTAATCTCGAACTGCCGGCGTTTGTGGCTGTCGTCCACCGCGCGGATCGACAAGGTCACGGAGCCCTCCCCCTCTGCCACCGCTTCCTCCATTTTCTTGGCGGTTTCCGATCCGAGCGCGGCATACAAGTCGAGCGACACTTCCAGGTCCGGCGTGTCGGCCCGGAAGTGGCGCCAATTCTTTTCGTCCGCGAACCCGAAGTTGTAGTACTTCCCCGGCTCCGCCGAGACCCGCATCTCTTCAGCCCCCTCGACCGCTCCGGACAACAACTCGCTCCACGGCGCCGATCCGCGGCGAGCGTAGCTGTCGAAATCTACCTTCCCCTCGTTGTTGTTCAGGACCACACACACCAGGCGCTCGCCTCCATCCTGCAGCCGCGCCACAAACCGTTCAAACGTCACCGTTTCGGTTTGCATTGGGCCCTTTTCCGCGACGCTCGTGACCCGCTCCGTGGCACCCGGCCCGCTCTCGAAG
Organism: Verrucomicrobiia bacterium; assembly: GCA_963580345.1. Lineage (GTDB taxonomy): Bacteria > Verrucomicrobiota > Verrucomicrobiia > Verrucomicrobiales > Akkermansiaceae > Roseibacillus_B. Next base: position 5,992 of record CAUZKZ010000318.1, read on the forward strand.
AACGCCCGCAGGGCTTCCGCCACCCCTTCCGGATTCCGCACCCACTTCAAGCGCTCCTCGGTGGTTTCCGCCTTCGCGAACTTCGAGGCGACCTCCTCCGGAAGCGGCCCTTTCCACTCATCCGCGTTTCCCTCCTCAAAGTCATCCACCCGGAATGTCTTCGCCGACGGATCTGTCTCATTCGCATTTTGGGCCGAGATGGGCTTGAAGCCCTGCTTGTTCATCTCCATCCCGATCCTGATCACTACGAGGATGAGGACCACGATTCCAACCAGCGCCCCGAGGCAGACCAGGATGAACCTGGCGTTGACCTCCGCCGTCCCCTTGGTCGGGGTGCTGGACCTCCTGTGGTGGGTCTTGGGGGGCACGGATTCAAAGCCCGGTTCAAGGTCCTGCGAGCCCTTACTCCGGTGGGAACTGTTGCGCGGATTCATGGTTTGCCTTTCACAGCCATCCCATAGACTGAGGTATTAATGGGTGGCTGGCGGCCGATCCCACCTAGGATCGGCCTGATGAAAAAACAAAAACCAGCCAATTCGA
>CAUZKZ010000319.1:0-6492 GCA_963580345.1 Verrucomicrobiia bacterium
GGAGGGGACGGAGGGGACGGAGGGGACGGAGGGGACGGAGGGGACGGAGGGGACGGAGGGGACGGAGGGGACGCGAAAAGGGACGAGACTCTGAACACGCGCTCTCTCAACATCTACACTCACGGGTTCCTGGCGCGGCTGAAGAACGTGCGCATGGAGCGGGCATCGCTGGATCTCACCATCGAGAAGACCGGGATGGTGGTGAAGGCACGGAGAGTGCATGCCCGCCTCGATGAGCTCGATCTCGATCCGGCCGCGATCGAGAGGACCAACACGGCGCGGGTCCGTCTCGAAGCCGGCCTCCAGATCGACGCGGTGGAGAATGATCTGCGCTACGCCGAGATCAGCCTGCGGGGACCGGCCGAGGTGAAACTGTTTGATCCGGTCAGCGGAGACCTCGATCTCGATCTCCTGGGAGATTTCGAGCTGGGCGAGGAGTCCTGCCTCAACGCGGAGATCCCGGTGGTGCAGAAGGCCTGGAAGGCCTTGGGCAAGCTGGAAACGATCGGAGTGAAAATCGGGGAGCTGCCGGAGAAGGCCACCTTTGGCCGCAGCCGGTCCATCCGCGTGCGCTACAAGGACGAACGGGTCACCCTGCAAAAACCGATCTCGGTGTGGTTCAAGGACTGGGAGGTGGCGGTGCTGGAGGGGACCTGGATTCAGACCGAGAACGAAATGCACCAGGCCAACGTGGAGGTCATCGCGGAAGAAAGACTCAGCGCCAAGTTACGCGGGCAGATCGGAAAGGGAGTCGACTACGTGCCCCGTGAGCTTCGCCCTATCCTGGTGGAAGAGGTGGAGGCGACCTGGTTTCGCGAGGGGCGCTTGCTGGCGGAGCTGAAGACCAGGGGCGAATTGACCTGGCCCAAGGTGGACGTCCTCAACAAATTTCCGGACGTCGGCGCGATCCTCAAAAAAGCCGGCAAGAAAATCTTCGAGGAAAAGGCCGGCGGGTTGCTCAAGGACTTGTTCGGAGGGGGCAAATAGAGAGGGCTCCCACCCGTACGGGAGATTCCCCGTTGCCTGCGGGCGCTGTGTGGGTAGGCTGTGGGGCATGATCGACATGCTGGTGCGACTTTACGATTTGCCCGTCGCGGGGGAGCTCTACAAGCATGTGGCAGGGCAGGGCGTGATCCTGCGGCGGCCGCACGGATACGAGCGCCACATTGTGGCGGAGTGGGTTGGCCGGCATTTTTCCCCGAAATGGGAAAGCGAAAGCGAGGTGGCCTTTGGGCGGCGGCCGGTGAGTTGTTTCATCGCGACGAAGGAGAAGCAAATCCTCGGGTTCGCGTGCTACGAGACGACGATGAAGGGGTACTTCGGTCCCACCGGGGTGGCGGAAGAGGCGCGTGGGACGGGATTGGGAAAGGCGCTGCTCTTCAAATGTCTCGAGGCCCTGCGGGAGGAGGGCTACGCCTACGGGGTGATCGGGGGCGTGGGACCGCGGGAATACTACGAGAAGGCCTGCGGGGCGTTCGAGATTCCGGGCAGCGACCCGGGGATTTTTTCGGACCTGTTGCCGGACCCGCCGCGCTGAGGTGTGGAGTGTTCCCTATTTAGTGATCAGACTGGGACGTGGTGAACGAAGAAGCAGAGCGGGATGGAGGAGGGCAGGATCCCGACTATGTGAAGGGGGCCTTTGCGCGGATTGCGGACAATTACGTGCTGACCAATCATGTTCTGAGTGCCGGGATCGACATTCTGTGGCGGAAAAAGGCGGGCCGCCTGGTGGCAGGGTGGGATCCCCTGAAGATCCTGGACGTGGCGAGCGGAACGGGGGACCTCGCACTGGAACTGCAGCGGCGCTGCAAGGATGCGGAGGTGCTGGCAACCGATTTCTGCGAGGAGATGTTGGCCCACGCGCGCCGGCGCGGCCTGCGGGAGACGATGGTGGCCGACGCCTTGCACCTTCCCTTCGACGATTCAAGCTTCGACGTCGCGACGGTAGCCTTCGGACTGCGCAACATGGAGAACTGGGAGGAGGGATTGCGTGAGATGGCGCGGGTGGTGCGCCGGGACGGCCACGTCCTGGTCCTCGACTTCTCCCGGCCGAAGGGACTCCTCCGCAATCCGTATGCCTTCTACCTGAACAAGGTTGTTCCGAAAGTGGCCGGAGTGATCACGGGGGAGCGCGACGCTTACGAATACCTGGCGGGATCCATCGGCCGCTTCCCGAGTGGCAGGGAGATGTTGGAGCTGTTCGAGCGCGCGGGACTGCGGGAGCCGGCGTGGACTCCATTGAGCGGAGGGATCGCATCGATTTATGTGGGCAAGTGTTAAGAGGCCCTGCGGGCGGCATGTGAAGCGTCAGGACCAAGGGGGGGCGCGCCAACCGGACGATCTTAACACTTAACACTCCCGTCTTAACACTGCACAGTCCCGCCCATGTCGATCCGGGGATACGCGAACCAGTTTGTGTGCGATCTCGTAGCCTACGAGCCGGGGAAGCCGGTCGAGGAGACGGCGCGCGAGATGGGACTGCGGCGCGAGCAGATCGTGAAGCTGGCCAGCAACGAGAATCCCCTCGGACCCTCGCCGCGGGCCAAGGAAGCGATGCGGGAGGCGATCGAGGAGGCGCAACTCTATCCGGACGGCGGGGGATGGAAGCTGCGCAACGCCCTCGCGCAACGCCACGAACTCGGCATGCAGCACGTCGTGCTGGGAAACGGATCGAACGAGATCATCGAACTGCTTTGTCATTCGTTCCTGAATCGCAAGACGGCACTCATCGCGGCGGAGCACGCCTTCGTTGTTTACAAGTTGATGGCCACGCTTTTCGGGGCGAAGTACGTGGAAGTGCCTGATCCCGGCTTTGTTCACGACCTGGATGGGATGGCGCACGCCATTACCGAGGAGACGCGGCTGGTCTTTATCGCGAATCCGAACAACCCGACGGGCACCATGGTGGAGCAGGAGACCATCGACCGTTTCATGGACCGCTTGCCGGAACACGTGGTAGCGGTGTTCGACGAGGCCTACCACGAATTCCTGCCGCAACCGCCCGACACTGTGAAGTACGTCCGGGAGGGCCGGAACGTGTGCGTGATGCGCACCTTCTCGAAGGCGCAGGGGCTCGCGGCCTTGCGGATCGGCTACGGCCTGGCCTCCGAGCCGGTGGCGGCCCTCCTGCACCGGGCCCGGCAGCCATTCAACGCCAATGCCATTGCACAGGCCGGAGCCCTGGCCGCCATGCAGGACGAAGACCACGTCGCCAAAACGGTCGCAAACAACACCGCGGGACTCGATTTTTTTCACGAGGAGTTCGAAAAGCGCGGGCTCCGGTTCGTGCCCAGCGTGGCCAACTTCGTGCTGGTGGAAGTGGGAGACGGCGACGCCGTTTTTCAAAAAATGTTGAAGGAGGGCGTAATTGTGCGGGCTATGCGGGGCTACCGGCTCCCGGAATGGGTCCGAATCTCGGTCGGAACCCCCGAACAAAACCGCCGCTGCCTGGAGGTTCTGGACCCTACCCTCCCCGATTGACATCGTGGTGACTTCGGAGTAGTCTATTAAGAGTTCTTAATAATCCGATGTCCGAAACTATCCCTCCGGCGACGCGGAGCTTCGCCTGCGATACCTGCCGTGGCGAGATCCAGATTCCGTTCGATCTGCCGCCAACCACGGCCCCTTGTCCCCATTGTGGATCCAGCATCACCTCGCCGGCGCCCTCAGTGATGGCGCCGGTCCAGGAGGCCCCGATTAAATTGACGCCGGAACCGGAGAGGTCCGCGGTCCCCGTCCCGGGTGCGCCGCCTGCTGCGAGTGCGCTGCCCGCTGCGAGTGCGCCGCCCGTTGCGAGTTTGCCGCCGGCTGCGAGTGCGCCGCCCGTTGCGAGTTTGCCGCCCGTTGCGAGTGCGCCGCCCGTTGCGAGTTTGCCGCCGGCTGCGAGTGCGCCGCCCGTTGCGAGTTTGCCGCCCGTTGCGAGTGCGCCGCCCGTTGCGAGTTTGCCGCCGGCTGCGAGTGCTCCGCCGGTAGCGGAGCGTCCGCCGGTGGGGGCGGGAGGACCCGGAGCGGGGGTCGCTCCGCAACAACCGGGCGACACGGGAGGCGGGCCGGATCTCAGGAAGCTCGCGCAAGAGTTGTCGGGCAAGACCGGTCCCGCCGTCGACCATCTCACGACAGTTCCGGATCGTGTCGGACACGGCGATCGGGACGCGCATGCGAGCGCGACGATCCCGGGCAGCTCGATGCCGCCCCTTGCGGAGGCGGCGGCAGCGGATGCCGGGCGCAGCAGGTCGAAACGGGGCATGCATCCCGCCATTCCGTTCCTGGCCGCGATTTTTCTCATCGTGGGAGTGCTGGTGGGATTGGTCATGCTGAAGCGCAAGAATCCGGATCCGGGTCCGCCGGTGGTTGACGCGGCCGCAAAGGAGAAGGCCGAGGAAGCGCGCCGCAATTTCCTGCGCGACGGATGGAAGGCGCATAGCACGAACACCCTGACGGGCTTTCTGCGGGCCGGGTCATTGGAGCAGAAATCCGGCTTCGTTCTCGGCAGCGAGTCGCGGTTGGAAGAGATGCGGAAGTTTTACGGGGCCGAAAAGAAAATTGACGAGTCGGACACTCCGATCGAACTCTTCAGTCACTTCGACCTCGACATTGCGGACAAGAGGCGCGGCCTATTTTTGATGCAGTATGAGCGGCCGGTGCAGTATGACATCAAGGAGTTCTTCCGGCCGGTGGCGCCGCTCGAGGTTCAGCATCGGCTCGAGGAGCCCGGGCTACTGCTCTCCGCCTTTGCAGACCGCGAAAATTTTGCGATGGCCCCGGTGCGCGTGATGACCTTCTTCAAGGAAGTGGACGGCAAGCTGCGTTTGGACTGGGACGTGTATACGCAGACGAAGTACCGCGCCCTGCGGTTCTTCGCCACCTATCCGCAACCCGGCCAGAGCAAGGTCTTCCGTGTCATGACGCGCGAGGTCCTGCCCGCCGTACAGCCTGACGAAGGTACGCAGCATCGTTACTTCCGATTCTCGGACCCGGCTCACGTGCAGGATCACGTGGATGTGCCCGTGGCGGCGGACGCGACGCCCGGCAGGATTCTTGCGGACCTGGCGTGGATCAACCTTCCCGGCAGGGAAGCGCAGAACCGCTACGCTACGGTGGAACTCGGGTGGACCCAGGACGAAGAGCCGCAGGTGATCCTGCGCAAGGTGATCTGCTGGGAGTTCCTCGGACTGGGGGGGGTGGCCGGGAATGCCGATCCGGTCGAGGGTGCCGACAGCAATCCCGTGATTCTCGACGCCCTGGGGTCCGATCCTCTCGCGCCTTCCTCTGCACCGCCGGCCACCGCCCCGCTCGATCCCGAGCCGGTCAAGGTGCCGGGCGGCGAGGCGGAGGATGTGTTCCCCGGTGAACTCGCTCCGGCCGCGCCGAGAGCGGAGGAGGGGAGCCCGGCAGCGGAGTCGGCGGGCGGTGCGACCGCAGACATTCCATGAGCGAAACGGTCGCCGCCATCGCCACCCCGTTCGGACAGGGAGCGATCGCGGTGGTGCGACTCTCGGGGGATGACGCCTTGGCGGTCGCCGGGCAGGCCACCGGAGGACGCCAGGGATCGGCCTTCGCGCCACGGTGCGTGGAGCTGGCGGAGATCCGCGAGGCCGGGGGAGATGTGGTGGACGAGGTGCTGCTGACCGCTTTTCCGGCTCCCAAGAGCTACACGGGAGAGGACGTGGTGGAGATCAGTTGCCACGGGGGAGTGCTGGTGACGCAACGGGTGCTGGCCCGCCTGCTGGAGTGCGGGGCCCGCTGCGCCGAACCGGGAGAGTTCACGCAACGGGCTTTCCTGAACGGAAAGTTGGACCTCACGCAGGCGGAGGCCGTCATGGATGTCATCTCGGCCCAGACCGATCTGGCCCTCAAGGCCGCCCAGCACCAGTTGAAGGGGCGGATCGGGGAAATCACGGAAGACCTGCGCGCCGAGTTGCTGGAGATCGTGGCCCATGTCGAGGCCTACATCGACTTCCCGGACGAGGACATCGATCCGGAAACGGGAGCGGGCCTGGATGCGAGGCTCGCGACGTGCGGGCGCCGGATCGAAGAACTCCTCGCCACTGCGGAGCAGGGCCGCATACTGCGTGAGGGAGTTCGAACCGTTATTTACGGCGAACCCAACGTGGGAAAGTCGAGCCTCCTGAACCTCCTGCTGGGCTACGAGCGCGCCATCGTGAGCGAGGTGGCGGGCACCACCCGCGATACGGTGGAAGAGGTGCTCAACGTGGGGGGAATCCCGGTGCGCCTGATCGACACGGCGGGAATGCGGGAAGCTGCCGACGAGATCGAGCGGCGCGGAGTGGAGCGCACCCGTCAACACCTCGCAGAGGCCGATTTGGTGCTGGAGGTAGTCGATGTCAGCCGGCCGAAGGGGGAGCTGTTGTCACGCTCCGACCGTACAAAGGCGCACGTCCTCCTGGTGCTCAACAAATCGGATCTCCCCGCGCATCCGGATTGGAAAAATGCGGAGGGCGTGAGGCTCTCCTGTACGGAACAGTCCGGATT
>CAUZKZ010000320.1:0-6491 GCA_963580345.1 Verrucomicrobiia bacterium
GCTGGATGAGTTTGAGTCGCTCAATGCTGCGCTGGACCACTACGCCAGCTATCCCGGCAAAGCCCTCGCCCTACTCCGCACGGCATGCCCATTCACGACCTAACCAGCCAATCGCCCTGGTGGATCCTGGTTCGCGCATGGGTGTGGAGGGTCTTTCCCTGCCGCCCGGCACCTCGGGCCCATCCCCCCGGGAAAAACCCGCCAGGCGTCACGGATCGAGCCGCCCGCCCGCTTCCAACCCTATCCTCGCCGAAAAGTTTCTACTCCAACTCCTCTTCCTCCGGCAGCGCCGTGGGCAACTCCGCCACCTCGTCGAGAAGATTCACGATCTCCACCCCCCGCTCCACCGAGTGGTCCCCCACGAAACTCAGGACCGGTGTGTTCTTCAACACCACCCGTTTCATCACGCGTCCCTGGATGAATCCATGGTCGCCGTTCAGCCGCTTGATCACCTCCTCTTCGCGGCCGCCCAGCACTCCCACAAATACCTTGGCTTCCCTCAGATCCACCGACACCTCCACCGCGTTGACCGTCACCAATGCCCCGTCAAACTCGAAGTCCCGCTGCAACACGCTGCTGATCTCGCGCTTGAGAAGCTCGTTCACTCTGTCAGTCCGTCGCGACATACCTCTCCCTGGAAACTATCAACTCAACAATCCGCCAATCCGCCCGCCCGCCCGGGCCACTCTAGTGCAACAACTTTGATTTGACGGACTACTAGAGCGTCTGCTCGATTTTCTCGAGGGCATAGCACTCGATCACGTCGCCCTCTTCATACTCGTTGAACTCGCCGAGACGAATTCCGCACTCGATCCCCTGCTTGACCTCTTCCACGTCGTCGTGGATCCGCCGCAGGGTCGACATCTTGCCGTCGAAGACCGGGGTGCGTCCCCGCAACACCCGGGCGTGCGCCGTGCGGGTCACCTTGCCATCGATCACCAGGCAGCCCGCCGCGCGTCCCCTCTTGACCTTGAATACCTTCTTCACTTCGGCATGCCCCAGCACCGACTCCCGTAATTCCGGCTCGAGAAGTCCCAGCATGGCGTCCTTCACCTGGTCGATCAACTCGTAGACGATCGAGTAAAGCTTGATCTCCACCCCTTCGCGCTTCGCCGCCTTCACCGCGTTGCTCTCCACCTTCACGTTGAAGCCGAGCACCACCGCGTCCGACGCACTCGCCAGCAGAATATCGGACTCGCTGATCGAGCCCGCCGCGGAATGGATGAAATTGACGTCCACTTTCTCGGACTCCACCTCGTTGATCGCTCCATTGATGGCCTCCACCGAGCCCTGCACGTCGCACTTCAGAAGCAGCCTGAACTCCACCTTCTGTCCACCCTGCACCAGCGCCAGCATGTCTTCCATGCGGCTCTTCTTCGGCTGCACGAGGCGTTCCTGCCGGCGCTCCAGCTGGCGTTCGTCGCTCAATTTCTTGGCAGCCCGCTCGTTCTCCATCGCGACCAGCTCGTCACCCACGTTGGGCAACTCGTCGAATCCCAGGACCTCCACTGGAGTGGCCGGCCCCGCTTCCTGCACCTGCTCGCCGTTGTCGTTCAAGAGCGACTTCACCTTGCCCGCGAACGGTCCGCAGATAAATGGAGTTCCCACCTGCAGGGTTCCGGTCTCCACGATCACAGTCGCAGTCGGCCCCTTGCCCGGCTGCACTTTCGCCTCGATGACCGCCGCCCGCGCGTTCGCTCCCGGGTTGGCCTTGAGCTCCAAAACCTCCGCCTGCAGCCCCATTAGCTCGATCAATTCCCCCATGCCCTGCCCGGTGATGGCCGACACTTCCACCGTCTCCACCGATCCACCAAGCTCGGTCGGCATCAGGTCGTGCCCCATCAACTGCGTCTTCACGCGCATCGTATCCGCTCCCGGCACGTCGCACTTGTTGATCGCAACGATGATGGTCTTCCCCGCCGCCCGCGCGTGGCTGATGGCCTCCTTGGTCTGGGGCATAATCCCGTCATCGGCCGCCACCACCAGCACCACGATGTCCGTCACGTCCGCCCCGCGCGCCCGCATCTCCGTAAAGATAGCGTGGCCGGGAGTGTCGATAAAGGTGATGGGATGTCCGCCGTGCTCGACGCGGTAGGCCCCGATGTGCTGGGTGATTCCACCCGCCTCGCCGTCCACCACCTTCGACTTCCGGACGTAGTCCAGGAGGGACGTCTTTCCATGATCGACGTGTCCCATGAAGGTGATGATCGGGGCGCGCAGCACGAGCTTCTCTTCCGGTTCGTGCTCTTCGGGTTCGGGCTCCTCGATGACCTCCTCCACCTTGTGGACTCCCCCGCCCTTCTCCCGTTTCTCGCGCTCGAAAATGAATCCGTGCCGCTCGCAGACCTTCTCCGCGATGTCCGGCTCGATGGCCTGGTGGGGTGCCACGAAAACCTCCAGCTCGATGAGATCCTTCATGATCTCGAAGGGCTTCAGGCCCATCTTCTCCGCCAGCACACTCACGATGATCGGCGGCTTGATACTGATCGTGTTGCCCTCGACCACCGCTCCGTCATCGTCTTCCCCCGCAATCTCGGCAGCGGGTGAGCCGCTGACGATGAATTCCGGGTCGCTCTGCTCGTCGAGCAGTTTCGAAATGGTCGGCTTCTGGGTCTTGCCGGACTGGTCGGTCTTCTTGACCGCCGCGGCTTTCTTCTGATCCCCCTCGTCGAAAATGTTCAGCGCTTCCTTCTTCTGAACCTCGACCGTCTTGTGCTCGGCCGCCTTGATCCGCTGCCGTTCACGACGCGACGGCGACTTCTGGTCGTCGTCGATCAGATTAAGCGCTTCCTTTTTTTGGTCGCTGTCGGCTTTCTCGGGCATCTTAAATTGATTCGTGACACGGCGGGGAGTCGCGCCTCGCTGCGCTGCTCTCGGTTATAATTCGTCCACCGCTTTGGCGGTTTCCTTGGGTGCTTCATCGGCCTCCGCCGCAGGTTCCTCCGCCGGGGCTACCTCCTCCGCGGCGGGTTCCTCCGCGGCAGGTTCCCCCGCGGCGGCTTCTTCCGCGGCAGGTTCCTCCACGGCGGGTTCCCCTTGCGAGCTCTCACCGGCAATCGCTTCACCGCCAGCATCGGGTTCCTCCGGGCTTTCCTGCGCCGCTGGTGCTGCCTCCTCTGAACTCTCCTGGCCTGGTGCGCCGCCGGACGCGAGGCGGGCTTTCTCCATGACCACCTGCGCCTCCGCCTCCGATGATTCGAGGGCCTGCGCAATGTAATCCAGCGGCATTTGCGCCACGAGGTCGGCGGTGGCGCCCCCGGCGCGGAACAACTTGTCGGCGATCAATGGTGCGAGTCCCAGGTCCTCCGCGAGGCTCATGGCGGCATCCGCCACCCGCGCCTCGAACTGCTCGTGCTGACTCTCGTCCTTGCGGACCTGCACGTCCCAGTTCACCAGCTTGGAGGTCAGGCGCGCGTTCTGACCTCGCCGCCCGATCGCCTTGCTCAAATCCTCTTCATCCACCGTCACGTGGATCACCTTGTTCTCCTCGTCGAGCGTGATGGATCGAATCTGCGCCGGCTTCAGCGCGTCCGTCACAAACTCGGAGGAATCGTCACTCCAGCGGATGATGTCGACCTTCTCGTTGTTGAGCTCCCGCACGATGTTCTTCACCCGCGCTCCCCGCAGTCCCACACAGGCTCCCACCGGGTCCACCTTGTCGTCGTTGCTGTAGACGGCCACCTTGGTCCGGTAGCCGGCTTCCCGCGCAATCCCCCGAATCTCCACCGTGTGGTCCGAGATTTCGCTCACCTCCGCCTCGAAAAGACGCCGCACGAAGTTCGGGTGACTCCGCGACAGAATGATCTCCGGGCCCCGAAACTCGTTGTCCACCGAAACCACGTAAGCACGAATGCGGTCCCCGATGTTGTAGTCCTCGGTCGAAACCCGCTCCCGCGAGGGCATACGGGCCTCGAACTTCCCGAGATCGACCATTACGTCGTTCTTCTCGAAACGCCGCACCGCCCCGCTCACGATGTCGCCGGCCCGATCCTTGAACTCGTCGTAGATCATCTCCTTCTCGGCCTGGCGCAGACGCTGCATCATGGTCTGCTTGGCGGTCTGCACCGCGATCCGCCCGAAGTTCTTCGGCGTCACGTTGAACTCCACCATCTCGTCCAGCGCGGCCTCGGGATTCTTTTTCCGTGCCAGCGAGATCGGCACCTCGTTGAACTTGTCCACGTGGTCGTCGTCCGCCACAACCTTCAGGCTCGCAAAAATCCGGGTTTCCCCGTGCTTGGTATCCACCTCCGCGCGGAGCTCTTCAATATCCTCCGCGCCCGGCACCATGCGCCGGTAAGCGGACAAGAAGGCGTTCTCGAGAGCCTCGACCACTTTCTCGCGCTCGATACTCTTCTCCTTCTCGTAGAATTCTATAAGGGCGACGAGGTCGTTCGTCATAATGTTCTGGCCTGGAGACGCAAAAGAGCGGGTCGCGGGAACCCACTCTTCGAATGCATCAAGAGTTGTTCTGTTGCGTTCGCTATAGGCCTGCTCCCCCACCAAATCAAGCGAAAAGACCGCGCTCAGGACGGTCCCATCGCTGGGTTTTCCGAGTCAATTACCAGCCTTTCGATCCTCCCGCTCTCGAAGCTTTCGGACCTATTACCTTTGTCTTGCCGACCTTCCACTCCGGCCCCTACTCCCCCAACTTCCTCCACCGCACCTTCCTCAACTCCGCCGTCGTCTGCCACGTCGACAGACCCAGCGGCGCGCACTTTTCGATGTCACCGAATCGCAATCCCAGCTTCCGCCCGGTCGTGTCGGCGCTCACCACTTCCTCCTGGTCGATCCAGGCCTTCAGACTGTTCTTCCGGACTTCCAGCCGGATCTTGTACCATTGCTTGGCCTTGAAATCCCGGTAGTTCGTGCTCTCGTTCTCGGACGCATCCATCCCGTCGATGCTGGAGAAACCCACCACTCCGCCGCCCCAGCCCCCGGCGATAAAGGTCACGCAGGTCTTCGGGTCGCGCACCGGCAGGGTCAGCCCACAGAAAAAATCTACCCCCGAGGTGCGCCGAGCTTCCAACTCGAGTTCGTAGGGCGCTGCCGGCAACTTGCCGCTCCAGACCACTCCGGCCAATTCCGCCCCTTCCTCGATGGTCAAAACGCCCTCCTTCCAGGCCGTTTCACCTTCGCCCCCGAAGTTCAACGCTTTCCAGGACCCCATCCCTTTCCCGGGGACCAGCGACACCCACTCCCTCTTGTCCTTCCCGGCCCCCTCCTCCTTGGCAGCACCCTTCTTATTATCCGCCTCCCCACAGCCGAGCATCGTCCCCACCAACAGGGCCCCTGCCGTTTTCCAAACTCGCTCCGTCATTCTGATTCCACTATTCACGCCCATCTGCGTCTCATCAAGTCCTCATCCGGCCTCGGTGCCCGCCACCCCCCGACATGCGGCCTCCCGACCTTCCCCTCCCTCCATGACGATCCTCCTCGACGCCGCCGGCACCCTCATTCGTCCCGCCGAACCCGTGGGCCAGGTCTACGCCCGCCACCTCGCCTCGGCCGCGGGCCTTCAGGTCGATTCGGCCCGCATGGACTCCGCCTTCCGCGCCGTCTTCGCCGCCGCCCTTCCGCCCGACTACTCCCTGCACCCTTTCGGCCACGCCGCCGAACACGCCTGGTGGCGCGACCTTGTCGCCGGCGTGCTCCAATCCCTCGGCGGGGAAGCCGCCACCTTCGCCGCCGAATCCTCCACCCGGCGGCCTGCTCCTCACCGCCAATCCCGCCTCCCTGGCGGAAACTTCCGCCCCCCCCTGGACCACCTGCCGGCCACCCCGGAGCGGCCTCCTACCGCAGCGCAAGGCGACGAGGGGACCTTCGACCATTTCTTCCACACCCTCTTTACCCACTTTGCGCAGCCTTCCGCCTGGACCCTTTTCCCCGAGGTCCTCTCCTTCCTCAACTCAGCCTCACGTCTCGGGCCCCTCGCGGTCCTTTCCAACTTCGACGATCGGCTCCCTGCCATCCTCGACGGCCTTGGAATCGGCCCCTGTTTCGAGCACGTCTTCACCTCCGCCGATGCCCGCGCCCGCAAGCCTGACCGCGCCCTTTTCGACCTCGCCCTCGACCGTCTCAACTCCGCCCCCGCCGAAACCGCCCACTGTGGCGACTCCCTCGGGGCCGATTTCCACGGCGCCACCGCCGCCGGCCTCCGTGCCTTCCACCTCCAGCGCCCCGCCCAATCCCTCCTCGATTTCCTTGAATTCTGCCGCTCCTGACCAAGAATTCCCTTGTCAGAACGCCCCCGGAAACGTATCTCCCGCCGCCCCCAAACGAGCCAAAGCGCAGGTAGCTCAGTTGGTAGAGCAGTTGGCTTTTAACCAATTGGTCCTGGGTTCGAGCCCCAGTCTGCGTACTTTCTCGTTCGCCGCCCAGGCAGCCCAAACCGCTCCGTCATTCGAGCGGTTTTTTTCACGCCCTCAGGCGAGCAGACTGGGACGAGAACCCACGGGTTCGACTGCCCCGCGCCTTTTAAGGTGCTCCAAAAA
>CAUZKZ010000321.1:0-6451 GCA_963580345.1 Verrucomicrobiia bacterium
CCCCCGTGATTCCAAGGGTTGGAGGGCTTCGTTCAGAACAAAAATGCCGTCCTGTTCTGCGGTTCCAGATTATTCTTTAGCAAATTGAATCCGCGTGACATAGACCCGCACCTTTCGATGAACGGGGCTGGCGGCGGTCACAAAGGCGGAGGGGTAACGGTAGAGAACGGAAGGATCGGTGACGTTGACGACGGAGGGATTGAAGAGGCGCGCCAGGGCCCAGCCGGGATTTGAGACCTCTCCGCAAGCCGCGGCATCGGGGCCCACCGTGACAGGGTCCGCCGAGGTGTCCAATTCGAGGTTCAGCTGGAGGTCATTCACTTGCCTCCGGGTCAGGTAGGCCGAGACCGCGACGTAACCGTGCTCGATGAAGTTTGCGGCGAGATGCACCTGGCCGCCCCGCTGGGTTACCAGAGCGCTGAGGGCCTCGATGGTGCGCCCGGTGCCGACACTCGGCCGCTTCCAGCGCACGACATAGCTGTCTTGCTGCACCGCTCCAGCCTCCAAAGTCGCAAAGGAGGACTGCCCTCCCGTCTCGCCGAAGACCAGCCGGTTTTCGAGGTCCGGAACGGCCCCGGCCCGGGCGGTGTCCACGGCCGGGAGGGCGGTGAAATCGAGGACGCGGCCGGTGGTGCTGAGAGTGATTTGTCCCGGATCCGTCAACGTTTCCGATACGCCCTCGATGAGCCACGCTCCCGTGCCCTGCACAGTGACGTAAGTGTTTCCGGCCTCATCGATAGAGAGGTCGACCGCTTCCAATACGCTGCCGCCGGCCTGGGAGAGCCCGAGGGGAGTGAGCCACTCCGGGACTCCGGAGGGACTGATTCGTCCGACGAAGGCGTGGGTCGAGGAGGATGCTGCCGAGGCGGCATCGAGATCGAAGTTGAGCCGGTTCCCGAAGGAAACCTGGCGTCCGCGGACCGTGAACGCGACGTAGATCTCCTCGTTCGGGCCGCGTTCCATTTTCGTGAGATTGTCCAGGCTTTCCGATCCGGCCAGGAACGGTTTGACGATCTGGTTCGCGGCGAAGTCGGCGCGGGCCAACCAGACGTCCTGCGATCCGCCCAGACCTCCGCTCCTGGTGCCGCCGATGAAGACGTTGCTGCTGCCGAGCACGACTTCGAATAGGGCGGTGTTCTGAAGTTGGGAATCGGAGATGGTGTCCGGAGCAGGCAGGGGCGTTCCACTCGGAGGGAGAGGGAGACTGTAGCAGTGAATCTTGGCGTCCGTTCCTTCAAAATCGCCGGCGCCATTGTCGCGTTCCTGCCCCACGATCACGAGGGAAGTTCCCGCCGGGTTGGTGGCGAGAGCGCGGGGCTGCATGGTGAGATCGGTGTAGTGTGCCGACGTGAAGGTTCCATTGCCGCCCCTCGCGAGAAAGCCTCGTTGCGGAAGCCCGGTTGAATCAGGCGTGAGCAGAAAATCGGTGCCGTTGCGGTTGCGAAAGAAAGTCCCCTCGCCGATGATGCCGGTGAGGTAGTAGTCACTGCGGTCCACCACGGCGAGATCCCGCAATTCCGAGGTCGGAGAGAAAATGGGAAGCACACTTCGTGGCTCCAGTTTGTCGATTTGGGTGGGACTGCTGACAGTCCAGTCCGAACCATCGTGATCGAGAATACCGGCGAACACGCTGTCGACTCCGGGCGATCCGATGAGGATCCATGGCGCGGGCCCGGGAAAGGAGACCTCGAGATCAAATCGACCGGCCATCACGACAGGCTTGGTGGGCCCCGGGACCGCCCGGGCGGCGAGATACTCGGAGCTGATCCCGATCGCAGAATTCCAGGTTTGCTGCTGGTCGACAATCGTCAGGTGGGGGGCCGCGAGGACACCCGATGGGACGATCGCGGCCGAGACAAAGGCAATCGCCCGTAGTCGGTTGCGAGCTCCTGGCCTCTCTGTGGGTGGTGGATTCATTTTCGACTCCCCGACGGTCCGGACTATCACCGAACTGGAGATCTGGCCAGTATTCGCTGCGATGATCTATGCTCGCAAGCTCTCATTGTGGTTTCGCAAGCTGGCAGCCAGCTCTCCGGGCGGGTGGAACGGTCCGGGAGAATTGGATTGGATTGCCTGCAGGTTGAGGAGTTCTCCCTGACCAAGGGGTCCGTCCTTTCCGGCGGAAGCCGGAGCCTGCATGTGAATGAAGCGTCCGCGTGCACCTGTTTGTTTGTTGTTGGTTAGGTTAGGTTAGGTTGGCACATCGCTTGGCTTCAGGTCCCCATTCGTAACGCGAAGGCCGCGATTTCAAAAATTTAGTCGAAATCCGCGCTTTTGGCAGTTTTCCGGGATTTCTCGGAGCGAAGTGCGGGGCCGCGTGCGCTGCAGGCCCGCTGTGCAACACCGCGGTGGGACAATACTTTCGTCGAATTGGAATCGGGTCCGGTGGATTGCGAAGAACCGCGGGTTGGTGCCTTCCAGCAACCAAGAACAAGAGACGCAACGAAAAAATATGAAACCGAATTACATACTCAAGAAGACCCTCGCCGCGGCCGGACTGTTTGGCTTGATGGGTGGAACCGCTCTCGCCGATGACTTTCACGATCCTGTATCCGTGGCGTGGAAGTTCCGCTTCGGACAGACCAGCGATGGTTATTCCAATGCCTGGAACCAGTACAAGGGTGAAGGTCTCCTCCCGATCGACATCGAGACCGACGTCATCGGCAACAACACGCGCTACGCCGGGGTCTGGCAGGAGAATACCGACGGCCGCGCCTGGGCGAGCTGGCGCAACCTCACGCACGAGGAATTCAGCGAACGTTGGCAGGAATACCGGGACAACGGCTACCGGCCCATCGACCAGGACGCGGCCGTGATCGGCGGACAACTCCGCTACTCGCTCATCATGGTGAAGAACAAGGAAGGCATCGGGTGGAAGTCCTACCGCAACCTGAGCAGCGCGCAGTTCAGTGATTTCTTCCAACAGAACAAGAATGACTTCATGCCGATCGACGTCGATGCGGTGGAGTACAACGGCCAGATGCGCTACTCGATCATCTGGGTCGAGAACGTGGAGAACAAGTCCTGGATCCTCTTGCGCGACATGTCGCCGGACTTCTATGGCGGCAAGTTCCAGGAATACAAAGGCTGGGCCCGGGTCGCCGACCTCGATTGTTACAAGCGGAACGGAAACCTGAATTACGCCGCGATCTGGGAAGAGAACGAGCCGGGGCGGGCCTGGGCCGCGGTACGGGAGATGTCGGTGCAGGGGCTGCGCAATACCTGGAAGAAGTTCCATGACCAGGGGATGCGTGTGATCGACATCGAAGCCTGTCCGACCTCGAACGGTGGAGTGCAATACGCCGCGGTTTTCCGCGAGAATGCGAGTCGTTATGATTGGGGTGGTCGCCTCGCTGCGCAGGACGCCCTGGCCGAGTTTGTCGAAGACAACGAGGCGCCCGGAGTCTCCGCTGCCATCATTTGCAAAGGTAAGGTGGTCTTCCGAGCCGGTGCCGGATTTGCCGACGCCGAAAAGAACATCACGGCCCACGGCGGATCGATCTACCGCTCCGCCTCGATCGCCAAGTCGGTCACGGCGGTTCTTGGTTACGACCTCCAGGATGACGAGATCATCGATCTCGATGCCGAGACCTCGTCCATCGTTCCCGGCCTGGAGAGCGCCCACGATCACACGGTGCTGGAGTGCCTTCAGAATGCCGGAGCGGTTGGGGGTTATGGAGATATTCCGGGCAACGAGAACGCGGATCAAACCCAGTACGAATCGGCGTTGGAGGTGCTCACGGACAAAGGAGACGGGATCTTCCTGACCAACGACGCCATCATCGCGGGGGACACGCCTGGAGTCGACTACACCTACAGCACGATCGGTTACCTCTATCCTTCCGTAGCTTACGAGATCGAGGCGGGCCAGGACTTCGACGTCCTGTTGAAACAGCGCATCTCCGATCCGCTGGGCCTGTCGACCCTTCGCGCCGAGACCCGGACCGATCCGGACTCGGACGGTGACTTGGTCAAGCTCTACGACAAGAAAGCGGGTGGTGGTTATGAGCCCATCACGGAGACGGAGTTCGAAAACACCAGCTGGAAGTGGGCCGGAGGCGGTATGCAGTCCTCGCCGGTCGATCTGGCCCGCCTGGGTGACGCCGTGCTCGGGAACATGCTCTTCCCGGAAATCTTGCGGGACGAGATGTGGAGCGGGTCCACCGCCAATAGCTCCTACGGGGCGGGCTGGGATCTCAGTTCGTCGTCCAATCCTTCCCAGGTCAGCAAGCGCGGACGCCAGCAGGCGGCCCTCGCCCACATCCGGATCGACGTCAACGACGAGATCACGGTGGTCGCGATGACGAACGGAACTTACACGAAAGCCGAAGGCTCGATCATCACGGCCTTGACCTCGGACTTGCTGGCCCTCGCCAAGGAGCACTGCGATCCCAGGGTCGAACCGGATCGCGATCGCGACGAACTTCCGGACGAATGGGAGCGGCAACACGCCGGCGGTCTTGATATCCTCTCGAAGCGCCACGACGCCGATCACGACGGGCGCAGCGATTACGAGGAACACCGGGCCGGCACCAATCCGATGGACTCCGCCAGCAATCTGCGACTGTGGGTCACACCGAATCGGAAAGGAATCCGGGTGAACTGGACCTGTGAAGCCACCCGCGAGTACACCCTTTATTCGAGCAAAACGCTGAACGGAAGGGACTGGAAGGCGATGCGGGACGCGTCCTCTTTGCCCGGGTCCCGCTCCGGGGAGATGGGAATCGATCTTCCTGATCTAAGCGAAGAATCGACAATGTTCTGGCGCGTTGAGGCCACGCGGCCGACGAACTTGAGCACGCCAACGGGCGCCCGGTAACGTCCGCTCGATGATGACCTGCAGCCTCCGGGCTGCAGGCTTTTTCTATGTAGGGTGAGCCTCGATCTGGGGGGAAGAGTATTCGCCATTTTTGAAATCGGGCCATTCGAAATCCGAACACGGGGGTGACGAGCAAACAGCTCACCAGAAAACACAATCAATCGAGACCCCATGAAACCAACCACGATGTTCAACAAGTCGATCGCCACCGCCAGTCTTCTCTTTGTTTCCCTTTCCTCCATGTCTTACGGGCAGGGAGCCCTGGCGCCGCCTTCCACACCCAATCACATGACGGGTCCGTCCGCGGCGCTCACGGCGGGAGGGCTTCCCCAACCGACCATGAAAACCCTGCAGCAGATCGAGCCGCGCGTTGATGTGATGACGCTGGCTAGCGAGGCTAACGCGCATTACGTCATTGCCCGACCGGGGAGCTACTACCTTTCGAGCAACATTGCAGCCTCCCGGGATATTGCGATCTTGGTAAAGGCCTCCTCGGTCACCGTTGATTTGAACGGATTCGAAATTCGGCGATTTGCGGGCACAGGAGGAACGGGCATCCGAGTGGCCAATGGCGCATACGACGTCGCGGTCCGGAATGGCCGGGTGAGCAGATTCGGAAACGGAGTCAACGCCTTTGGAATCTTCACCGAAAAAACCAAGGGTTGTGTGCTCGAGAACCTCCAGGTTACGGGATGCACCGGACATGGTTTGATGGTGGGCGATGGCGGAGTGGTAAGAAACTGCACCAGCAACACCAACGGCGGCCACGGCATCTTTGCTGACAACGGGAGCCAGGTGATTTCCTCGGTGGCGTGCGGTAATGCAGGATCTCCGGGGGCCGGAGCCATCTGGGTTCGCAATGATTGCACCCTGAGCCACTGCACGGCCCGGGGGAACACAACCAGCGGGATCATCGCCGGGCTGGGCTGCAATCTCTTCCTGTGCACCGCCAGCGAGAACGAAGGCACCTACGGAATCTCGACCGAAGGGGGCTGCACCGTGAAGCAATGCACTGCCGACCGGAACATCGGGGCGGGCGGTTTCAGCCGTGGCATCTCGGTGGGCGAGGGTTGCACCGTGATGGAATGCACTGCCAGGGAAAACGGCACCAGCAACGCCACCAATTCGAGCGCGCAGGGCGTCGGCCTCTATGTCGCGGGCCGCAGCCTGGTCAAGGATTGCACCCTCGAGGGGAATAACGGGGACGCCCTCCGCTGTGAGAGTGACTGCCGCATCGAGCAGAATACCTGTATCGACAGCGGCATCTACGGCGCCGGGATCCGCGCCAACGGCGACAACAACCGGATCGACGGGAATCATTGTACGCGCAACCGCTACGGCATCCGCTACGAAGGACAGAGCAATCTCGTCATTCGCAACTCGGCCCACGGCAACGGACTGGCCCTGGAGTCGGGCAATTTCAGCGGAGACGGCGCCGCCAACGCGATCGGCCCGTTCATCTACATGAACGACATCAGCACCGCCGGCGACGACCGTCCGTGGGGCAACTTCACCAAGACGCCCACGATCGGGATTCGCTAAGCCGATCGAGCTGCCTCCGTGAAATCACCAATTTTTTTGATTGGACTGGTAACGGAATCCGCTGCCGACGGGGGTCGGCGGCGGGGCCTC
>CAUZKZ010000322.1:0-6450 GCA_963580345.1 Verrucomicrobiia bacterium
ACCCCGCCATCAACTGCACGAGCATCGTGACCATCAACGCCGCTCTCAAGGCCTTCGCGGACAAGAAGTCCGACGGCATTGTGCAGTTTTCAACGGGAGCGGGGCAGTTCGCCTCCGGCCTCAATAACGGCGATGCGACCTACGGATGCATCGTCCTCGCCGAAGCGGCCCACCGGCTCGCGGAGCAATACGATGTCCTCGTGGCTCTCAACACCGATCACTGCCAGCCGGACAAAGCCGCGGAATTTCTGAAACCCCTCATCGAGGCCACCGCCCGGCGCCGCGCCGAGGGCAAGGGAAACCTCTTTCAGAACCACATGCTGGACGCCTCCATCCTCTCCCTCGAGAAGAACATGGCCATCTCACAGGAGTACCTCAAACTATGTGCCCAGCACGACATCATCCTCGAAGTGGAAGCCGGCGTGGTGGGCGGCGAAGAAGATGGCGCGGCAGGATCGGAAGACACTCCCGATGAAGATCTTTACACCAGCCCCGAAGACATGCTGGCGGTCCACGAAGCCCTCGACGGCCTCGGCCGCTACACCTTCGCGGCCACCTTCGGAAACGTCCACGGCCACTACAAGTCGGGCGCCGTCAAGCTGCGTCCCGATATTCTCAAGGATGGCCAGAAAGCGGTTACCGACAAGTACGGCCCCGAGGCCGAATTCGACCTGGTGTTCCACGGCGGATCAGGCAGCAAGCTCGAGGAAATCCAGGAGACTCTCGCTTACGGCGTGATCAAAATGAACGTCGACACCGATACGCAGTACGCCTTCACCCGCCCCATCGCCGATCACATGTTGAAAAATTACTATGGAGTCCTCATGATCGACGGAGAGATCGGGAACAAGAAAATGTACGACCCCCGCGGCTACCTGAAAGCCGGCGAAGAGGCGATGGCCACCCGCATCGGCAGAGCGTGCGACGATCTCCGCTCCAGCGGAAAGACCATCTTCCGCAAAGCTTAGGTGGCTAGGCCGCCGCGTCCATCGAGTCCTCGTAGCGGCCGTAGCGCGCTTCGTGATTGCAGCGCACCCGGTGACGGAGCGCAGCTTGCGCCGTCTCGACGTTGCCTTCCTGTCCGGCCCACGCCTTCAGGGCGGGTGCCTGCAGAGCGCGTCCGAACGAGAAGCTCAGCTCCCAGGGCGCTCCGCCCACCCGATTCAAGGCATTCAGGTTTTGCGTGGCGGTCACATCGTCCAGGCCGCCGGATAGAAACACCACGCCCGGGACGGCGGCGGGCACATGGCGCAGGAAACAACGCATGGTGGCTTCCGCTACTTCCGCCGCACCGGCTTGGTGCTCGTTCTTCGTGCCCGGCACCACCATGTTCGGCTTCAGCAGCATTTCTTCCAGGGCGACACCATGAGCGTCGAGCGCCAGGAATACTTCCTCCTGGGCGGCATTGGTGACGTCCTCGCATCGCTCGATGCGGTGCGCTCCCTTCATGATCACCTCCGGTTCCACCACCGGCACCAGGCCCGCTTCCTGGCTGAGGGCCGCAAACCGGGCCAGGGCGTGGGCGTTGGCCTGCAGGCAGAAGCGAGTCGGAATGCCCTCGCCAATCGTAATCACGGCCCGCCACTTGCTGAATCCGGCGCCCAGAGCGGCGTACTGGGCGAATCGATCCCGCAGTCCGTCCAGGCCCTCCGTGACCTTGTCGCCGGGGTGAAAGGCCAGCTCCTTGGCTCCCATGTCGACCTTGATCCCGGGAATGATTCCCCTGTTCATCAGCAACTCTCGCAGCGGGGTTCCGTCCGCGGCGTCCTGCCGCAGGGTTTCGTCAAAGAGAATGACCCCGCTCACCCCGACCTCCAGACCTTCGGTGCGAAACAGCAGCTCCCGATAGTCCCGGCGGCGTTCCTCGGTGGAGGTAATACCGATCGACATGAATCGCTTCGCAATGGTGGGATGGCTTTCGTCCGCGGCCAGGATTCCCTTCCCGGGGGCCACCAGGGCCTGGGCGATGTCGGCGAGGGTGCTCATTGCTTTGTGTTGCCTTTTGGTTGAATTCAATCACCGGTCGACGCCACGGCGGTCCGGCAATGCACCTATCTCGTACTTCTCCCGATGCGGCTAACCATTTCTTGCCGATCGCTGACCAATATCAACCTGCGCGGTTTAAGTATCGATCCCGGCAGGGATCCCAGCTTGTAGCGCGGGGTTGAGCGGAGCGATACCCCGGGACTCCGGCGGGAGGAAGAACCGTGATCCTGAAGGGATCACAGCACCGCTTCGACACCCTCCGGGGTCGAGTTCCCTTCGCGCCCGACACCCGGGGTATCGTCGCTCGCGGACTCGCTCCTCAACCCCGCGCTACCGGCTTTGATCCCTACCGGGATCGAGGAGTTGCCGTAGCCTTGTGCCATGCCTGCTACCCCTTCATCGAGGCCAGGTAGGCCACCATTGAGGCGAATTCTTCGAGGCTCAGGGCATTGGCCAGTCCGGGCGGCATCATCGAGAACTCGAGTTCCTTGCGGGACTTGATGTCGCCGGCCTTGAGGACGTGCGCCTTGCCGGTGATATCGCGCATCTCTACCCGGTCCGCGCTCTCCGCGGTCACGAAGCCCGTGAACGACCTGCCGTCTACGGTCTGCACCAGGACCGTCGCGAATCCCTGCGAAATCGAGGCGTTCGGTTTGAGGATCGACTCCGCGATTTGGTCTCGCGACAGGACTGCCCCCACTTGGCCCATGAATGGCCCCTTCAGCGGCTCTCCTTTCTCGGTGGTGTGACACGCGATACATCCCTGCGTGGTGAAGACTTTCTTGCCCAGTTCCGGCTTGCCCTTGAGCTTGGCCAGGGAAAGAACCACGTCCTCGATCGACATTTTGCCGATCTGTCCCTTCTTGCTCGCGATCTCGGCAAGATTGATGGTCGGATCGGCCGGCTTGATCGGCGTGGCGGCCGCCAACGCAGCATCCATGCCCTGGAATCCGACCCGGTTCCTGGAGACCTCATCGGCGATGAGGCCCCGCACCCTCCCGTCGGCCCCTTCCCAGACTTTGCGAACAAAGGCCTCGACCTTGTCCGACGCATCCCACTTCGCCATCTTGTAGTAGGGGCCGCGCGTGTCCGGCCGGGTGCCCCACCACCAGGACCCATCGTAGGGCGCTTCCTTGTGATAGAGCCGGATGAGGGTCTCGAGAATGCCGGTCCGCGCCTTCCCCGCCGCCGCCGAGTCGTAGCGCTCTATCAGACCGTCCACTGCTTTCTGGTCGTGCATCAACTTCAGGGCCCAGAGCGCTCCCCGGCTGTGCGCTCCGCCCACCGCGTCCACGCAGGACTCGGCCGCGCCGAGATCGGCCAGCGCCTTCACCGCCACGTGCGGCAGCAGAATCGCCGGGTTCGGGGTGGCGTGCGGTCCCTCCTGGCCCGGCCCCGAACCTCCGGGCTGGGCCGTGCTCGCCACAATGAACTGGACCTTGCCGCGCTGGGAGGTGGACGCCAGTCCGCCCGTGGCCTTGAAGCGGGTCGCCCCCTTCGGCACCTCGTACACGATCACGGAATCGGCGTGGGTCCCGAGCCCGTCGGGTGCGTCCTTCCCATCCGCGGTCTTGAGCGCCGCGCCGGTCGCACTCGTGCCAAAGCCCATCTTGCCCCAACCGGTCTTGGCCGACTTCCACTTCAGGGCGCTGAGCTTCACCTGCTTGCCGGCCGCGTTCTCGATGACCGGGTTGAACCACGCGGCGTGATCGTTGCCCGTGCCGTTCCCGCCGTCCGCCACGATGAGGTAAAGCTGCTTGAACCCGGTGACGTCGACGTCGATCCTGGCCGTCGCCTTGCCGCTGATGGCCTGGCTCTTGAAGGCCGGCGACTGGGGTGCCTCTTCCAGATCGGCTTCCTCACCCGGCGGCGACGAGACCGCCAGCAAGGCGGATGCCGCGGACTTGTCTCCCAGCCTCCCCAATCCCACCGCGGCGGCAACCTGCACCCGGGGATTCGCGTCTTTCAACCCGGTAACAAACAGATCCTTCGGAATACCGGCGAGCTGGCTCTTGCGATCCGTCAGGGCGCGCAACGCCCATTCCTTCACGTCCGGATCCGCCGCGAGTTCGATGAGCCCGGGATTCGCCTCCGCGCCGGCCATCTGCTTGTAGGTGAAGATCGCCGCGACGCGCGCCTCCTTCGACGCCGATTGGTCGGCCGCCACCGTTGCCACCGCCTGCGCCGCCGCCTTCCGGTTCAGCAGTTCCTGTGAGGCCGCCCGGCGCGCCGTGTCGCTCTCCGAACGGAGCAGCGCAACCAGAGTCTTCTCGTCCAACTTGGCGGGGTCGGCGAACGGCCGGAAACTCCAGCCCTTCGGAACGTAGCGCTGCACAAAACCCTTCTTCGGGTCCCCCTTGAACCCCGCCCCGGCCCACGCCGCGCCGTACAACCGGCCCGACCCATCGACATCGGCGTCCGCGATCTGGTGTAGCTTGATGAAATTCTCGGCCTTTTGCGTGAAGCTCGCCCCGTCCGGGGTCAGTCGATAAATAATCAACTGGCTGCGTCCCCAGTCGCACATCATTGGCACGTTGTTGTACTTCGCGGGCCAGCCCGGCTCCTGGAAAAAGAGGGCCCCGGTTCCGGATCCACCGCCCGAATCGACCAGGGCCGGAATGATCTCGCTGGTGAAGTTCTTGAACAGCACCGGGTAGCCGTATTCCCCCGACTCGATGTGATGGACAAAGCGCACGTTCCAACCGCCTCCGTCGTTGGTGTTTCCGTGCGTGTAGATGTTCATGAAGGGATCGATCGCGACGTCGTAGATGTTTCGGAGCCCATGCGTGTAGACCTCCATTTCCGATCCGTCCGGGCGGACCCGCACCACCCCTCCGCCCAGCATGGTCAATTCGGTGCCGTCGGTTCCCTTGGCGCCATGAATCCCGAAGTCGCCCACCGCGATGTATATCCACCCGTCAATCCCCATGCGAATTCCATTGGTGGTGTGATCCGCCCCACGGGCCTGGTTGTGCTTGGGAGGGCTGACATTCGAAAGGAGAATCTTCGGCGCTCCGTCCGCCTTGCCGTCCCCGTCCTTGTCTTCCAGCACCGAGAGATGCATGGCCTCCAGCTTGCCCGTGCTTTTCGGAATCACGGTGTGGAGGACGTAGAGCTTCGTCCCGACCGAGATCAGGCCCCGCGGATTGTCGATCTCGGCATAAACCGTATGGCTCTCCGGCTTGCCGTCGCCGTCCTTGTCGACCAGCCGGACAATGCGCCCCTTCCCCGGCCCCTTGCCGAGGGAACCGAGCAGATCGACCCCGACAAACAACTCGCCGGTCGGGGCCGCACACAAACAGGCCGGCGAAGGCGTGAGGTCCGGTCCGGAAAACTGCAGGGACTCCAGTTCGGCCGGGGCCTGGCCAAGAAGCCCGCAAGGGCTGGCGACAGCTCCCCCGAGGACAAAGGCGAAGAAAGCGGATCGGCGGCGGTTTCGCATGGTGGACATCGTTCTATGAGTTCGATTGGGATTGGCGGCGCTCAGGTGCCTCATACCAGGCTCCGGTCTCGATTCTTACCACCGGCCGCAGGCCCCAACACGGCCCCGCAGTAGAATTTGCCGTTACTCCCTCGGCCCTCAACTGAAAGGGGCACTCCCGACCGCTGAATGGTCTGACCGCCATTTCCCCGGTCGGCACCCGGATCCCTGACTCGGCACTGCGGTCCCAAACTTACCGCCGCGTGCGGCGGAACCCGCAGGCCACCGCACACAAACCCAGCAGCGCCAGGATCGAGGGCTCGGGAATCGCGTGCAACCGGAACGCGAAGTTCCCCACCAGCGGTTCCCCGGACGTCTCACTTTGAGATCGCCAATCCGGGCCCCCGGTGCCGCCCCGCGCCCGGTGCGCTCTCAGGGTTCCGTCATGGAGTTGCCATTGCCAGGTCAAACTATCGATCATGCCAATCGGACTGAGCCAGTAGGTCTCGCCTTCGTTCAGAATAATCGGAGTGAACAGCTCAATCTCGGCGAAGTAGATCGCGTTGTTGTTGTCAAAAGCGTTGCCATCACCGGTCGGGATTGGCTCCACCGAGTGGGTCTCGTTGTGCACCACCGCTCCAGGTTCGCCGCCGGCATCGTCGAAGAAACGGACCATCAAGACCTGGCTCGGCGGCGGACTCGCATTGCTCCGGCAGGTGAACCACAAGTCGATCCGCGTGATCTCCCGATCCGGACCCTGCACCAGGAGGTCGTCCGCAATCTGCTGATCGGACCCCAGGTTGGGGATAGTGTTGCTGTTCCGCGACGTGAGTTCCGGATCGTAGGGAGCCTGGTCGAACACGATCACCGACGCCGACGCGGTTACGCATAACACCGCGACTGCTACAATTAGGGACGAAAGAGAGGAGAGTGCCATCACTATTGTAACGAATAGCAACTGCCCTCAATCAATCTAGAGAACACATTCGGCGAATTCAAAATTCTAAAGAATATTATCTAACAGAGGGGACACGATCTCGTTC
>CAUZKZ010000323.1:0-6432 GCA_963580345.1 Verrucomicrobiia bacterium
GGTAGTGCCATCAATGAAAGAAAAATTTTGCTAATCTTAATAATTAATATATACTTACTTTCAACACGTATTTATTAACCCCCGGGAGGGAGGCCGTGGCGCACCGCATGGCCCTGGTCCCCGAGGGCGCAAAAAAAAGGGCCCTCCCCGCACGGGGAAGGCCCTGGTTGAGCAATTTGCCTGGATTCGGGTTTCTAGCCTTCGGTATTGTAGGCCTCCTCGCCGTGGTAGGTGAGGTCCAGTCCGGAGTTCTCCTCGTCTTCGGAAACCCGCAGGCCGACCGTGATCTTGGCGATCAGGAGGGCGACGAAGGCCACCACGCCGGACCACACGATGGTCAGCAAGACGCTCTTGACCTGGGCCACGACCTGGGTGCCGACCACGATCTCCGGGTCACGAAGGAAGACCCCGGTCAGGATGGCGCCGACGATCCCGCCGATTCCGTGGACCCCGAAGACGTCGAGGCTGTCGTCATACTTGAGAGCCCGCTTGAGGGAGGTGGCGCAGAGGTAGCAGACTATTCCGGAAGCGAGCCCGATCACCAGCGCACCGGTCACGGTGGTTGAGCCGGAAGCCGGCGTGATGGCGACCAGTCCGGCCACCGCACCGGTAGCGGCGCCCACCGCCGTGGGTTTGCCGGAGATGATCCACTCCGCGCCGATCCAGGCCAGGACCGCGGCGGCGGTGGCAATCTGCGTCACCAGCATCGCGAAGCCGGCCACTCCGTCCGCGGCCAATTCGCTCCCGGCATTGAATCCGAACCAACCCACCCAGAGCAGCGAGGCCCCGATGACGGTGTAAGCCACATTATGGGGCGCCATTTTTGGTCCGGGATATCCCTTGCGCTTGCCGAGCATGATACAGGCCACCAGGCCCGCGATCCCGGCATTGATATGCACCACCGTGCCGCCCGCGAAATCGATCACTCCCCAATCGGTGAAGAGGCCCACTCCGCTCCATGCCATGTGCCAGATCGGCAGGTAGGAGCCGATCGCCCACAGGGTCGTGAAGATCAAGACCGCGCTGAACTTCATGCGCTCCGCAAAGGCTCCCACGATGAGAGCCGGCGTGATGATGATGAAGGTCATCTGGAACACCACAAAGACGCTCTCCGGGATGGTGCCGCTCAAGGTGTCGTCCCCGATTCCCTTGAGCATGGTCTTGTCCCCTCCCCCGATCAGCTTGCCCATCATGCCCTCGCCCCCTTCCGTGGACGCCAGGCTGTAGCCAAAGATCACCCACAGGATCGACATGACGGCTGCTATGATGAAGCACTGCATGAGGATCGAGAGCACATTCTTGGAGCGCACCAGTCCGCCGTAAAAGAGGGCCAAGCCCGGTAACGTCATGAGGAGAACCAACACGGCGGCCACGATCATCCATGCGGAATCGCCGGTATCCGCCACTTCTGGATGATCTCGAAAGCGATCGAAATACCCATCCGCAGCTGCGATCTGGGTCTCTGTGAGCCCATCCGATCCTTTGAACTGGATATACTTGTATATCGCCGCGCCCTTCGCATCGACCGCAGCTTCATCGTAGTCGTCGTGCTCCGAATCGAGTTCCTCGGGAGTAACCGCGTAGTCAGGCGACGAGGAATCGATGAGCTCAGCCTGCAGCGTCGGGGCCGCGATCAGAGCCAGGACCGCCAGGAGTCCGAAGAATAGTTTTTTAAGGTTTATTGTCATTGTCCGTGTGCATGGAGTTCTGCGCCTCCCCTTGAAGCACGGGCCATGCCAACCCCTTGAGCCCGGGCCCCTTTCGCCCCCTCTCCTGCTCGCTTGCAGGCTCCTCCAGCCAATCTTGGCCCGGCCCATGCTTTCCGGGCCGCGAAGTTAACCAACCCACCAATCAGAACCATGCGAATCCATCACGTGACCTCTCGGGTCCGGAAGTTCCTCGTCGGGAGCCTCTTGGCCCTGGCCGTCGTGGCCCCGTCTCCTCTTCAAGAACCTCTACATCATCTGCGCGGGAATCCTGCTTTACGCTCTGTGGGGATTTAACGCGATGTATCCCGGTGACTGGACAATCGCCAATGTTTTCGCGTTTGGGACGCCCATCGAGGGCACTCCCGCCACCAATGCCGACCTGTCTTACGGCGGCACGGGCCTGTGCCAGACCGGGTGGGCGGACTTCATCTTCCAGGCCATGTTCGCCGCCACCGCCGCCACCATCGTTTCCGGTGCGGTCGCGGAACGTGTGAAGCTTACTTCCTTCATGATCTTCGCCGCCCTCCTGGTCGGTATCACCGCGGGTGCAGACCAGATGTCGATCCTGGGCGCCGTCCTCGCCGGAGGCCTTGCCGGTGCGATCGTCGTGTTCGCCGTGATCTTCCTGGACAGGATCAAGATCGACGACCCGGTTGGCGCCATCTCGGTGCACGGCGTATGCAGCATCTGGGGCACCCTCGCGGTCGGCATCCCCTTCCTCACCATGGAAGGAGCTGGTGCTCCCATCGGCGCGCAATTGGTCGGCACCCTCGCCATCAGCGGCTTCGCCTTCGTCTTCTCGTTCGGAACCTTCTTCATCCTGAAGATGATCATGGGTGTCCGCGTCGATGAGCAGGAAGAGGTGGAAGGCCTCGACGTGGCCGAGCACGGCGTGCCGGCCTACGGCATCGAAAGCGCCGAGATTTAAGTCCTTGGTATAAATCCAAACGCACAGAGGGCCGCGGACTCGTTCCGCGGCCTTTTTCTTTTCCCATCCGGCCTCCCCCTTGCTTTCCTTCTGGCGCCGATGCGCCTTCTCCTCATCGATAATTCCAACACCCGCACCAAGCTGGCGGTGGGCACTGCGGGCGGGCTGGAAGAGCAAATGGAGCGGGTGCCCACACCCGGCCTCGAAGCAGCCCTCCTCCCAGAACTTCTGGGGCGATTCGAATTCGACGCGGCCGTGATCTGTTCCGTGGTTCCCATCAAGGCCGTCCTGCTTCGCAAGGCCCTCGCCGGCGTGCCGCTTCATGAAATTTCCCACCGGAGCAATCTCCCCATCGGGATCGATTATCCACAGCCCGAACAGATCGGCGCGGATCGCCTTGCCAACGCCTCGGCGATTCACCAGCGCTGCGGCACTCCGGCCATCGTGATCGATTTTGGAACGGCCGTGACCTTCGACGTGGTGGGCTTGTCGCGGCGAAGCCAGCAGGCGAAGACGGAAAGCCCGGGTAGCTACCTTGGAGGCGTGATTGCGCCCGGACTCTCGTCCCTGACCGAGTACTTGCATCGGCGAACCGCCCTGCTCCCGCAAATCGATCTCGCCGAACCGGAGAGCGCCATCGGCAAAAGCACCACCGCAGCGATGCGCGCCGGAGCGGTCTACGGGTATCGGGGAATGATCCGCGAGATTCTCGGGGCGATTCGGAGCGAGTTGGAAGCCGATCCCATGGTGGTCGCGACCGGCGGAGACGCTCCCTTGATCGCGGGGGGTCTTCCGGAAATCCGCGAAGTGGTCCCCGATCTCACCCTTGCCGGAATCGACCTCATCGGCCGCCGCAATCTCTGATCACAGCCGTCGGATTGCGGAGTCCGGATAAGCACCCAAGATCTCCTCGATCGCAGCCTGCCGCGTCGCGAATTCGTGATCGTCCAGGACGGGTGTCAGTTGCCGCTCCCAATTCTCCGGGGGGGCCAGCAACTCCACCCAGGTCCTGCAGCCTCCGTAGTGCTTCTCGTAGGGCATCACCCAGGGTTGCGGCAGGGCAAAAACGCGCACCAACGCGCAATGGATCTGCTGAATCTCCCCGCAGTCGTATCTTTCCCGCACCAGGTCCTCACCCCACACGTGGTAGGGCTCCAGTTGCCGGACCGCTTCCCAACTGGTCAGGGTGCCGGCCCGTGACGCCTCGCACCAGAAACGCACCGGGACCTCGTCACCCTCCGCCCACTCCCCGCCCGGTGCCGCCGCGTCGCGAGAGACCCGGACCTGTTCGACCTGGGCGTGAAACCTGGTCGGGAAGAGGAAGAAGCGCTCGTGTTTGAACGAGAAACCTGCCCGCCCCTCGTGGATCCCCCCCTTCCGCAGCAATACACACTGCCGGCCTGTCCCGAGGGCCTCGCATACCGCCTCCCATTCCTTGTAACCGACCGTCAGCGCCACCTCTTCATTCACCGCGCTGCCGACCCGTTGTCAAAATAATCCGTTTTCATTCGGCCCGGATCGGCGTATTCCCGTGCCGTGTCCAGACAACCGGATCACGTGCAGACCCAGCTCTTCGACGCCGTTACCCCCGGCGGCGCTCCGCTTGCCCTGCGCGAAGGCGGAGAGCTCCAATCCATCCGGCTTTCCTACGAGACCTGGGGCGAACTGAACGCCGAAAAGTCGAATGCGATCCTTGTGTTTCACGCCCTCTCGGGAAGTCAGCACGCGGCGGGCTTCAATCCCGACAATCCGGAGGCGGATTCGCTCTGGAACGAGGAGGTCCACGTGGGCTGGTGGGATGAGTGCGTGGGTCCCGGCAAGGCCATCGACACCAGCAAGCAATTCGTGTTCTGCTTCAATCTCCTCGGTGGTTGCTACGGATCGACCGGTCCCAGTTCGGCCGATCCAGCCACCGGCCAACCTTACGGCTCCACCTTTCCTCACGTCTCGATCTCGGATCAGGCGCGGGTCGCAACCCTTCTGCTCGACCACCTCGGTATCGATTGCCTGCAGGCCGTGGTGGGGCCCTCGGTGGGCGGTCTCGCGTGCCTGACCTTCGCCACCAATTTCCCGGAACGGGTGCGCACCATCATTTTGATCGCCAGCGGCATCAAGACCACCGTCCTGAATCGACTTATTCTCTTCGAACAGATCCTCGCCATTGAAAACGATCCGTTCTTCAACGGCGGCGACTACTACGACGACGGGCATCCGGACCTGGGTCTCGCCCTGGCGCGCATGATCTCTCACAAGACCTTCGTCCATCTCGACGCCTTCGAGCGCCGCGCCCGCCGCGACGTCATCCAGCCGAAAGATTCGTTGGTGTGGTACCAGGTGCGCGACCAATTCCAGAGCTACATGCTCTACCAGGGGAAGAAGTTCGTGAGCCGTTTCGACGCCAACACCTATCTCCGCATCATCGACATGTGGTCCCGCTACGACGCCACCCGCGAAGGAGATGCAGAGGATCAAGTCGAGTTGCTGGAGCGCTGCCGAAAAGCGGGCCACCGGTTCCTGGTCTTCTCGATCGACTCGGATTTCTGCTTCTATCCGGAGGAGCAGGCCGAACTGGTCCTGGCCCTGGAGAACGCCAAGGTCGACTCGGTCTACATCACGGTTCACTCCGACAAGGGCCACGACTCTTTCCTCCTGGAACCCGCCCTTTATGCCCCGCACCTTCACTACGCGCTGCGGGACGGGTAGCCCGCAACTCTCACCACGTCGCGCCTGCCATACCGGCGGGGACGCCGCCATCCACCCGGACCTTCACCCGTTGTGCACCGACCCGGAACTCTTCCCCCACCCGCTCCACCGCGCAGATCCGCATGGTCCCATCCTGCAATTCCGCCACGAGCGGCCGCGATCCGCGCATGAAAGCGCCGGTGTTGCAGATGAGCCGCCCGCGACGCTGCCAGACACCCGGGCGATGGAAGTGCCCGAACAGGAAGACGCCGGTCTCGGGGCGGAAGCGCGTCACGAATCGATCCGCGGCTCCCACCATCGTGAGCCACACGCGTAGAATGTTGAAGCAACGTCCGGGCGGCCAAACCGCGCTCAACAGGTAGTTGATCCCCTTTTCCCCCAGGGCCCGGGTGCGATTCGGTTTCAAGGCGTGCGTGATGATCCGGGTTGTCTCCCAGCGGTACGCAAGGTCTTCCCCGCCGGATTCGCGCTCCCGGACGATGTCCCAAATGGCCTTCTTTTTCCGCAGGTACTCGTGGCTCCATGGCGCCACGCTGGGGTAAACGGCATGTCCATGGGTCACCAAGACATTGCCGCCCGCCAATTCGCACCAGCCACGCTCCGCGACCTCGGGATCGTGGTTTCCCGGCAGGAACACCGGTCGCGCCCCGGACCGGCCACAAAGTTCCGTCAACTCCGCCAGCCGGGAGTCCCCCGCGTCACGCCACCCCGCATAGCTTTGTTCGCAGGTGTCTCCGTTGAAGATGACGGTCCTCGCGCCCTCTACCAGCGGCCGCAACGACTCCACCCGCCCGATCAGGGAGGCCGGATGCGCGAGGTGAAGGTCGGACAGAACGCGCACCGGCTCGTCGAAAGCGTTGGGCGTGGACTCGCTCACGAGTTTCTCATCACGCTCTCCCGTTGCCGAACCGCCTCGAAGAGGCACACCCCGGTCGCCACGCTCACATTCAGGCATTCCACGCGGCCCTTCATCGGGATCCGGACCAGCAAGTCGCACTTTTCTTCGGTCAGTCTCCGCAGACCGGCACCCTCCGCGCCCATCACGATGGCGAGCGGCCCGCTCAGGTCCGCCTCGTAAAGACTTTTCGATCC
>CAUZKZ010000324.1:0-6402 GCA_963580345.1 Verrucomicrobiia bacterium
CTGAAGGAGTTCTGAATCAGTGCCTTCAGTGAAATCAGTGGTCTCCTCTGACGAATCCTAGAGCGCTGACTTCTCGAGCTTGGCCTGCATCGTCTCGACTTCGTCGGAGAGTTCGGACCAGTCGGAGTAGGCTTTCTCGAGTTTGTCGGCGACGGACTGGAAGGCGGCGCTGGTCTTGCGGAGATCTTCGGCGTCGCCAGCCACTTCGGGCTTTGACATGTGCTCGGTGAGAGTCTCCTTGGCGGATTCGTATTCGGCGATTTCGGCCTCGAGTTTCTCGAGTTGGTCTTCGAGTGGTTTCAGGACCTGATTGCGCTCTTGGCGCTGCGCGGCGTCGCGGCGGCGCTGGTCCTTGCGGTTGGCTGCGGAGGTTGCGGCTTGGCCGCGATTTTGGTTCACGACCGAGACGGTCGTGCCACTTTTCGGACCACGGGTCGCGGCTTCTTCCTCGGCGATCTTGTCGAGGTAGTAGCTCAGGTTGCCGTAGTAGAGCTTCGGCTTGCGGCCGTGGCGGAACTCGAGGGTGCGGTCCACCACCGGATCGAGGAAGGAGCGGTTGTGGGAAACGATTACAACGGATCCGGGGTAGTGGTTGAGGGCGTTCTGGAGGACGTCCTGCGACTGCATGTCGAGGTGGTTGGTGGGCTCGTCAAGGATCAGGAAGTTGGCGGGCCGCACCAGCATGCGGACCAGGGTCACGCGGGAGCGCTCTCCGCCGGAGAGGACGCCGACTTCCTTGAAGACGTCGTCGCCGCGAAACAGGAAACAGCCGAGGAGGTTGCGGACATGGGCGATGTTCTCGCGGCTGGCCACGTCCTCCACGGTCTGCAGGACGGTGCGCCCCGGATCGAGTTCGTCGGC
Organism: Verrucomicrobiia bacterium; assembly: GCA_963580345.1. Taxonomy (GTDB): domain Bacteria; phylum Verrucomicrobiota; class Verrucomicrobiia; order Verrucomicrobiales; family Akkermansiaceae; genus Roseibacillus_B. The sequence goes on from CAUZKZ010000324.1 coordinate 862, forward strand.
GTGAGTTTGCGAGAAGAAGGAGGGGAAGACCTTGGCACCCAGTTCATGAACGCCGTCGGTGGGTTTTTCCTCGCCCGTGATGATGCGGCAAAAGGTTGATTTTCCGGCGCCGTTCGGTCCTACCACCGCGATCTTCTCGCCACGCGTGATTTCAAAGTCGAAGTCCTCGAAGACGGTAAGGTCGCCGTAGCGCTTGGAGGCGTGCTCCAGCTTCGCCACGGCGTGCGCGCTGGGAGGCGGGGGCGGGAAGGCGAACTTCATGGTGACCTCCTCTTCCTCCAGTTCGATGCGCTCCATCTTCTCGAGTTGCTTGATGCGGCTCTGGACCTGGGAGGCCTTGGTATTCTTGGCGCGGAAGCGGTTGATCCACTTCTCGGTTTTCTCGATTTCCCGCCGCTGGGCCCGGTACTGTTTTTCGAGGATCTCCCTGCGGAGTTTCGCCTCCTTCACGAAGTAGGAATAATTTCCGGCGTACTCGGTAGCCCCTCCGCCCTCGAAGGCGATGGTGCGGGTGGTCAGTTCGTCGAGGAGGGCGCGGTCGTGGGAGATGAGGGCAATGGCGCCCTTGTAGGAGCGGAGGTAGTTCTCCATCCAGCGCTGGGCATCGACGTCGAGGTGGTTGGTGGGCTCGTCGAGCAGGAGGACATCCGGCTCCTGAAGGAAGAGCTTCGCCATGGCGATCCGCATCTGCCAACCACCGGAGAACTCGCCACAGTCGCGTTCGAAGTCGCTGCGCTTGAACCCGAGGCCGCCGAGGATCGAATCGATGCGCGGCTTGATGCGGGAGGGATCGAAGTGGTCGAGCTTCAACTCGAGTTCTCCGATCTCGTGGAGGAGGTCGGAGTAGGGTGCGGAGCGCGGGTCGAGCTTGCGGAGGTCTTCGGAGAGGCGGTCGATCTCGAACTGCAGCTTCTTGGCTTCCGCGAAGGCGGACTCGGCTTCCTCCCAGAGGGTGTGGCCCGAGAGGTGAATGCCCTCCTGCGGGAGATAGCCGACCCGGCAGCCCTTGGGTTTGATGATCTGGCCCGCATTGGGTTCGAGGATCCCCGAGATGCACTTCATGAGGGTCGACTTCCCGGCTCCGTTTGGACCCGCGAAGGAGAGGCGGTCCTCGTGGCCCACCACGAAGGAGAGACCGTCGAACAAGACGCGGGCTCCCACTTCGACGCGGATTTGCTGAATGGCCAGCACGGGGCGGAGGGTGCGTAATTCAGGGGCAGGGGCAAGGATTTTGCACCGACCCGATAGTTCAGGATGAGTCGCGAAGGCCGGCGAGGCCGGTGGAGGGATTTCCAGATGGCACCCTCCAATTTCCGAATAAATCCCAAGATCAAATCTCAGACACCCGGGCGGGCACAGAAACTGCGTTTGTCATCCGCAAAAAGATGATGATTGCCTCCTCGATCTAATTTCAACACAAGACCCCGTCCTTATCGCTTGGAGGGTAACTCCGAAATAATCACGATCCGCCATGACCTCACGCCTGAAGACGCTGCTCACCATTGCCACCACGGGACTGTTCCTCGCCGGACCCGGGATCTCGGCTCGGGCGCAGGATGCGATCGGGGAGGCTCCCCTGGTGAGTGGTCTCGAGGATCTTCGGAAGCTGAACGAGCAGTCGGTGAGAATGTCGGCGCCGAGCGCTGCCGCCACCGTCTCGCTGATATCGCGTGGTGCGGGCGGAGCGGGGAGCGGCGTGGTGGTGAGTCCGGACGGCCTGATCCTGACCGCGGCACACGTGGTGGACTCCTTGAGCGACGAGGTGATCGTGATATTCCCGGATGGATCCCGCAAGCCGGCCAAGCCGCTGGGCGGCGACTTCGACCGCGACGCGGCGATGGTCCAGATTACGGAGGAGGGGGACTATCCGCACGTAAAAGTGGGATCGAGCCGGAATCTCCTGCGGAACCAGTGGTGTGTGGCCCTGGGTCACCCGGGAGGATTCGATCCGGCGCGGACTCCGCCGGTGCGTCTGGGCCGCGTCCTGGAGAGCGGACCCTTCATCACGACCGACTGCGCGGTGGTGGGGGGCGACTCGGGTGGTCCACTCTTCGATGCGGAGGGCAGGGTGATTGGAATCCACTCCAATATCGGGGTGACACTGACCGAGAACCGGCACGTGCCGATCGAGGTGTTTCTCGAGAGTTGGGAGGACATGAAGAGCGGGAAGCGGACCGGACGGCGGTTTGCGGGAGGGGGACAGCGGGTCGATCCGAATCGCGCAGTGCTCGGCGTGAACCTCGGCGAACCCGGGGAGGACGGGGGTGTTGAGTTGGAAGGGGTGATGGAGAAATCACCCGCGGAAAAGGTGGGGCTGCAGGCCGGTGACGTCATCACCAAGATCAACGGTGATGGCGTGACCGGTGCGGAGGAGCTGATCCGGGCCGTGAACGAATTCAAGGCTGGTGACGAGTTGAAGATTTCCTATCGACGCGAGGGCGAGGAGCGGGACGTCGTGGTGAAGCTGGCCCGGCTGGGCGACTTGATGGAGAGGACCCCTCCGAGGCGGGAACGTCGCCTGCGGCGCCCGCGTCGGGAAGGCCCGGAGCCCGCCGGGGAAGAGCCCCACGAGGACGCGAAGCCGAAGGAAGAGCCGGCGGCGAAGGGGGAAAAGGAAGCGCCCCAGGAGGCCGCCAAGGAGGAGGGAGTGAATCCGCTCCAAGAGCTTCTCGACCGCGCTCTGAAGGAGGGCCATTTGGAACTCGACGAGGAGGACCTCGAAAGGCTGGGGGGGCTGGAGGGCCTGCGGGAAAACCTCGAAGACTTGGCCGATGCCGTGGGGCCCGAGGCCCTGCGTGGCCTGCTGCGAATGCGGGACGGCGAGCCTGATACGTTTTACGCATCATCGATCGAGGCCCTCGGGCCGGTGACCCGGATCGTTGCCGATTCGACCGTGACGGTCCTGGTGGACGGGGTCGCGGCCGCGCTTGGCACGGTGGTATCGGAGAAGGGGCACATCCTCACCAAGGACAGCGAGACGAAGAATGGGGTGGTCGCGATGCAGCGGGAAGGAAAGGGGATCCCGCTGAATATCGTGAAGCGATTTCCGAAACGGGACCTGGCGCTCTTCCAGGGTGCGAGTGAGGGCCTGGTGCCGGTGCGCTGGGCTGGCGGCAAGTTACCGCTGCCGATCGGATCTGTCCTCACGGCGTCCGACAGCGCGGGCCAACCGCTGGGGATCGGCCTGGTGAGTGTCCAGACGCGGGCCCTCGGGGACGTCGGTTTTCTCGGAATCCAGGCCGGGGAAGCGGAAGGGGGGATCAGGATCGTGCGCACCATCAACTCCGGGCCGGCCCGCGAGGCGGGGCTTCGCAACGACGACTTCATCACGGCCGTTGACGGCAAGGAATTTCGCGGTCCCTTTGAATTCGGGCAGTTGATTCGAAGCTACAGGGCCGGCGACGAAGTAGAGTTGACGTACCGCCGGGGCGAGAAGGTGGCGAAACTGAAACTGAAACTCGCGGCGCGGGACGAGTCGCAGGGCACGCCCCGGTTCCGGCGCATGAACGAACTGAGCGGACCCCTTTCAGCTCGGCTCACCGGATTCCCCGAAGCGTTGCAGCACGACATTCCGATCAGTCCGGTCGAGTGCGGGGGACCGCTCCTCGACCTCGACGGTCGTTGCGTTGGCATCAATGTGTCGCGGGCTGGAAGGGTCAAGACCCTGGCGGTTCCCGCCAGTGACGTGTTGAAGCTGTTGGCGGAGCTGAAGCTCGCGTCAATAGCCGAACCCAAGGCCAAGGCTGCGGGGCCGAAGGCGGACGAGGCGAAGAAGAAAGAGCGCGAGAAGGTCCTGAAGGAGCTCGGCGAGGTCGAGAAGCGGCTGAAGGAGTTGAAAGGCGAGCTCGAGGAGTTGAAGGCGAAGTAGGGGCTGCGATTTGCGGAGGATGAGGTGGCATGACCGTCCCGGTCATGGGCTCAATGCCACCCCCCACGACCGGGACGGTCGTGCCACAGTCCACCGGCGCAGCGCGGAAACACGCAAGAGGCGAGGCTTTCTTCAGGACAACGCGCCGTTCCAGTCTTCGATGCGGCTTTTCTGACCATCGAAGAGGACGTCGGTGGAGCCGTGAATGTCGATGGAGGTGAGAGTGTCGCCACCCTGGATCGCGTTGATCACCTCCTGGCCCTCGGTCGTCTCGCCGAAGATCGTGTGCTTGCCATCGAGCCAGGGAGTGGGGACGTGGGTGATGAAAAACTGGGAGCCGTTGGTGTTAGGTCCGGAGTTGGCCATGGAGAGGATGCCGGGCTTGTCGTGCCTGCGATGCGGCTTGCACTCGTCCTCGAACTTGTAGCCGGGACCGCCCGTTCCGGTTCCCTGCGGGCAGCCGCCCTGGACCATGAAATCGGGGATGACGCGATGGAAGGTGAGCCCGTCATAGTATCCGCGGGCGGCGAGGTTCAGGAAATTGGCGCAGGTGACGGGAGCGTCATCGGGAAAGAGGGTGAGATTGATGGCGCCCTTGGAAGTGTTGACGGTGATCTTGATGTCGTCCATGGGGGGTAGTATTAAGTGTTAAGACCGAAGTGTTAAGTGTTAAGATCGAAGTGTTAAGGGTCAAGTTTCGGAGTTGCGAGGAGGCGGGCGCGGATGTCGCCAGGGCTCTGGCCCGACTCACGGAGAGTGGCGAGAGAAAGGGCGTGGTTGCGGGTGGCGAGGCGTTTGCCCTCCGCATCGGTGACGAGTTGGTGGTGGAGGTAGCGGGGTTCCGGGAGGTCGAGCAGGGCCTGGAGAAGGCGGTGGACGTGGGTGGAGGCGAGGAGGTCTTCCCCGCGGGTGACGTGCGTGATGCCCTGTGCCGCATCGTCGACCACCACCGCGAGGTGATAGGAGGAGGCGATGTCCTTGCGGGCCAGGACTATATCGCCCAGCAGGGTGGGATTGACGCGGTGGGAGCCGAGCCGGTCATCGAGGAAGCTCAGGGGACCGGCGGTGGCAGCCGCGCGCGCCGCATCGAGCCGCCAGCAGTGGGGGTCGCCGGCGGCCAGCCGTTCCTCGCGTTGGTTCTCCGGAAGGGCCCGGCAGGTGCCCGGGTAGAGCGGGCCCTCCGGTCCGTGGGGGGCACTGGCGATTCGCGCGATCTCCTCCCTGATTTCGCGCCGGGTGCAAAAGCAGGGGTAGAGCACGCCCCGCTCGCGCAAGGAGTCGAGGGCGGACCGGTAGTGGTCGAGGCGTTCCGATTGACGAAGGGGCTCGCAGGACCAGTCGAGGTTCAGCCAGCGCAAATCTGCTTCGATGGCGGCGTAGAATTCGGCTCGGATGCGGGTATGGTCAATGTCCTCGAAGCGGAGGAGGAAGCGGCCCTCCGCCCCGGAGGCCAGGTCGTGGGCCACCATGGCGGCATAGGCGTGGCCGAGGTGGAGCGGTCCGGTGGGGCTGGGCGCGAAGCGCGTCGTCACGGGGGGAGTTCAATGTTTCAAGATTAAAGTTTCAAGTTCCCCTTGGTGGGGTGCAGGACAAAAAAGTTAAGATGGTCTAGTTTAATGAAGAAGACCAGCGGCGTTTCTCTTGACGTCGCGTCTTCAGGATGTCGCGGCGCG
>CAUZKZ010000325.1:0-6385 GCA_963580345.1 Verrucomicrobiia bacterium
TCAAGTGTGATCATCGGAGAAGAATACGGCACTACTCAGACACGTATATCTCACAGGAAATGATATTCCGAAAATATAGCGCAGAGAAGTATAGCATGACTTCACCGTGCCGAGGAAGGCCCGCCACTTGTAGCCCGGCCGGCCGTTGGTGAGCAGAAAGTACGGGCAGTTCTTGTGGCCGAGGTCGCGGCCGTCCGTGTAGCGAATCATGCGCCAGTGGTTGTGGGGCACCACGCGGCTGAGCGGGATCTTGTGGGTGTGCATGAGCTGGGCCACCAGGGGGGCGGTCCGGTCCAGGGTGCGGCTGCGGCTGTTCCCTCGATTTTCGCACATTTCGATTCCGATCGAGTAGCGATTCCCGGGGCCCTCGTAATCGGCGTGCTGTCCCTGCTCGTTATCGGGGAGGGTCTGGTAGATGGAGTGGTCGTCGACGGTGTAGTGCCAGCAGACGTATCCGAGGGAATTCCGCGGCCCCTTGAGTCTTCCTTGGCGCAGCATCTGGGCGTGGGCGTAGGCGTTCCCGCTCCGGCTGAAATTCTGGGTGGAGTGAATCGTGATATAGCGCGGGTCCATGCGGCGCACGCGGCGCCGTCCGTAACGGCCGTGAGGGATGTAGGCCTTTACGATGCCCAGTCTGTCGCGTTGCGGAGAGTAACGGGGAGAACCCGTCGTGACGGGGTGATACCCGGGGGAGGGCGAGAGGCTGCGCGGGGCGGAGGGAGGCGGGCCGCCGCCGCAGCAGGTCAGGAGCACGGAGAGCGCGATCGGTGCGGAAAATAGTCTCATGAATTCGTCATTCGATGTTCTGGACCTGCTCACGGATCTTTTCCAGATCCGTTTTTGCTTTTACGACCGCTTGCGCGAGCGTGGCATCATTGGCCTTGGAACCGATCGTGTTGAACTCCCGGTTGATTTCCTGGCAGAGGAAATCCATCGAGCGGCCGACGGGATCGGAGGAGTCGAGGTAGGTCGAGAATTTGCGGAAGTGGGAACGGAGACGGGCGATCTCTTCGGTTATGTCGCAGCGGTCCGCGAAGAGGGACAATTCCTTCAACACGCGGTCGTCGTCGAGATCGAGCTCCAGTTCGGCCTCCCGCAGGCGGCGAAGGAGGTTGTCGCGATGGTTTGTGACGACCGACGGGGCGCCCTGCTCGATTTCTCCGGTCAATTCTTCGAGGCGAGCGAGAAGGCGCCCGATTTCGATCTTGAGATCGGCACCCTCCTCGGCGCGCATCTTCGTGAGGCCGTCGAGGGCGAGGTTGAGGGCGGGTTCGAGCGCTCCCCAGATGACCTCCGGCTCGTAGGCCTCTTCGAAGATCAAGATCTCGGGAGCGCGCAGGAACTCGGCGCTGCCCGGCTTGATGGGACGATCGATCGCCTCGGAGAGTTCCGTGAAAGCGGCCTCGAGGGCGCGGGCCTTCCCGGTATCGATCCGCACGCCGCTGGTGGAAGTGCTGGGGTGCTCGAGATTGACATTGACGTTGATGCGGCCCCGTGCGATGCGGCCGAGGACATGCTTTCGGAGGCGCGGCTCCAGTTCGGCCAGGTCGCGAGGCATGAAGAAGACGACCTCTCCCTGCTTGCGGTTGACGGAGGAAGCCTCGACCCGCACCACGACTTTATTGGTGGCGTGGGAGCCGCGTCCAAAACCGGTCATGCTGTGCATGGAGAGACAGTTACCAGTGATCAGTTCTCAGTTACCAGTGAGAAACGCCGGCGTGGGGAGCCGCTTGACCCCTCCGGCCTGCGACGGCTGCGCATCGCTCCCGATGCGTGGGGCCTACCGGTTTCACGTCCGATCGATGCAAAAGCGGCCGCCACGGGCCCTGAAGCCGCTCATTACCGCTTTCCAGCCGTGGCGGGGCGGCGGCCGGTCCGGACGGAGGTGCTTGGGCTGGTCCGATCGCTTCGGCCGGAAGCGCTGGCCCCATTGGCGAGCCATCAAGAGTCGCCAAATTCACTCTGGATCGCTTGAAGACGGCGAGCAGCCGGATAGAATCAAGTTTCGATGGAGCCGACCGGGAGAAGGGTGTCTATCCCATGCTTGGCAGTAAGTGCCCCTCCGAGAAACCCGATTCTTGTCGTTATCTTGACGCACTACTAGTGCATTAACCGGGGTCATCTGATGGGAATTGTAGGGCCAGCGCTCCGCTTGCCGGACATTGCACGGAAAATGGCAGCCGGAGCGGCCGCCCTACAAATCTGCCCATCAAATCAGGGCGGCCAGCGCACTAGTCTCCCGGGTCCGGATCTCCGGGTTCGGATTTTGCGAGATCGGGACGATTTTTCCTGGTGCGCTCGAGAGCCCTCTCCCGTTTCCACTTCTCGATTTCGGCATGATGGCCGGAGAGAAGAATCTCGGGGACCTTGAGGCCGCGGAAGTCGACCGGCTTGGTGTAAGCGGGAGCCTCCAACAGGTTTGGATCGGAAAAGGATTCGTCATGAGGGGAACGTTCGTCGCCGAGCGCACCGGGGAGGAGCCGCACGATGGCATCGCAGATCACGGCTGCGGCGAGGGCGCCATTGGTGAGAACGTAGTCGCCGATACTGAGTTCCTCATCGACCAATTCCTCGATGATGCGGTGATCAACTCCCTCGTAATGTCCGCAGAGGAGGAGGAGATGATCCTCGCCGGAGAGGCGGCGGGCGTCCGCCTGGACGAAGGGACGGCCCTGCGGAGTCGTGAGGATGACCCTCGTATTCTCACCACGGAGTTGCTCGACCGCCGCGAAGACCGGTTCGGGCTTGAGCAGCATACCCGGTCCTCCCCCGCACAGATAGTCGTCGGTTTTGCGGTTTTTGCCGGGAGCCCAATCGCGAAGATTGTGAGCGTGGATCTCGACGATTCGTGCCTCCTGGGCGCGCCTGATGATGCTCTCGCCGAGGGGAGCGAGGGCAATCTCGGGAAAAAGAGTGAGGATATCGATGCGCATGGCGGCGGCGCGGGAAGTGTCGATGGTCCCGGGTCCGCTGGCCAGTGGGGAATTCCGCACTCACCGCAATTCCAACCCCGGATTTGACGTATGGGAGAGTCGATCCTATTAGGTCTCCACGCACATGAGAGTTTTCCCTATTCTTCTATCTGCCGGTCTCGTCTTCACCACCGCCACCTTGCAGGCCGCGGAGAAGGAGTCCGGCCTCCTGTCCGGGACGCGACAGCTCACCTTCGCCGGCAAGCGGGCGGGGGAAGGCTACTTCAGCGCGGACGGGAGCAAGCTCGTCTTCCAGAGCGAGCGCGAGAAGGACAATCCCTTCTTTCAGATTTACCTCCTGGATCTCGAGACCGGCGATACGCAGCGCATCTCCCCCGGGCACGGGAAAACGACCTGTTCGTGGATTCATCCGAATGGCAAGAAGGTCCTCTTCGCATCCACCCAGGGCGATCCCGATGCGAAGGCGAAGCAAGCCGACGAATTCAAGCGCCGCGCGGAAGGGAAGGAGAAGCGCTACTCGTGGGACTACGACTCCTCCTTCGAAATCTACGAGTACGATCTCGAGAGCAAGAAGTACAGCAACCTGACCGAAGCGCGCGGCTACGATGCGGAGGGCGCCTACTCGCCTGATGGCAAAAGGGTCGTCTTCGGCTCCAACCGGCTGGGTTATTCCGAGGGCGGCAAACTCTCGAAGGAGGATGCGGAGTGGTTCAAAACGAATCCGTCCTTCCTGATGGACCTCTTCATCATGGACGCGGACGGCTCGAACGTGAAACGGCTCACCGACACGCCTGGCTACGACGGCGGCCCGTTCTTCAGTGCGGATGGCAAGAAGATATGCTGGCGGCGATTCAACCGCGAAGGCGACAAGGCCGAAATTTTTTCCATGAATGCGGATGGGAGCGGCGAGAAGCAGCTCACGGGACTCGGGGCCATGTCGTGGGCGCCCTATTTCCACCCCGGCGGGGAATACCTGATCTTCGGGACCAACCTGCAGGGCTTCGCCAACTTCGAACTCTACCTGGTCGATGCCGCCGGGGCGAAGGATCCGGTTCGGGTGACGTGGACGGAGGGCTTCGATGGACTGCCGGCGTTTTCCCCGGACGGGAAACGCCTGGCCTGGACGTCGAATCGTACCGGCAGCAAGCAGTCGCAGATCTTCCTGGCGGACTGGAATCACGAGGCGGCACTGGAGTTGTTGAAAGGCGCCCGGGAGCGGGGTGCCGGGACGAAGGCAGAGCCGGACGCGGTGGTCTCGGACCAAGCGCTTGCGAATCTGAAGGCAACCGTGCCGGAGATCGACGAGGACGACTTGCGCGCCCACATCGAGTACCTGGCCTCGCCTCAACTGGAAGGTCGCATGACCGGGACGCCCGGCGAACGGATGGCGACCAGCTACGTGGCGCACGGATTCAAGGAAATCGGCCTCGATCCCTTCCTGTCCGACGATTACTTTCATCCCTTCGAATTCACGGCCGGAGTGGATCTGGGCAAGGGCAACAGGCTGGCCCTGACGATCGGGAAGGAACTTCTCCAACTCAAGATCGACAAGGATTGGCGGCCGCTCTCGTTCTCGGAACTGGGGAAAATCGACGCGAAGGAGATCGTCTTTGCAGGCTACGGAATCGAGATCCCGAAGGGGATGGTCGACGCGGACGGATCGAAGACCGCGACCTATTCGAGCTACTACCACCTCGATGTGAAGGACAAGTGGGTCCTCCTCCTGCGCTTCATGCCGGAAAACGTGAGCGCCGAGAAACGCCGCCAGTTTGCGCGGTTTTCAAGTATGCGCTACAAGGCCATGACGGCGCGGCAGAAGGGAGCCAAAGGAGTCCTCTTTGTAAGCGGGCCGAACACCGAGGTGAAGAAGGAGTTGGTGGGCCTGAGCTTCGACGCCTCCATGGCGGACTCCGGGATCGCCGCAGTCTCGGTGCGCACCGAGTTCGGGGAGAGGCTCCTCGCGCATGCCGGTGAGGACCTCAAGAAAATCCAGACCACTCTCGACAAGGGCGAGATGATGATGGGGGTGAAAGTCAAGGGCGGCCTGGTCGATGCCACCATTGACATTGTCCAGCAAAAGAGAATCGGCCGAAACGTGGTGGCCCGCCTTCGTGCCAAGGATCCCGCCGCCCGCAAGCGTCCGGCCCTTATCCTCGGCGCGCACGTCGATCACCTCGGGAGAGATGGTGGCGGATCCCGGGCCACCGGAAAGGAGGCTTCGAAAATCCACTTCGGAGCGGACGACAATGCCTCCGGGGTGGCGGCTCTGCTTGAAATCGCACAATATCTCGCGGCGCACCAGAAGAGCGAAAGAATCAGGCTTCGGCGCGATGTCGTCTTTGCCGCCTGGTCGGGAGAGGAGATCGGATTGATTGGCTCCTCGCGCTTCGTGCAGGAGGTCGCCGAGAAGCTTCTCGGCAACGTCGATGCCAAGCTAGGCGAGGTGTTTGCCGCAAACCTCAACATGGACATGGTGGGGCGCCTGGAGAAGGCCCTGGTGCTGCAGGGAATCGGGTCGAGTTCGATCTGGCCACAGGTCATCGAACAGCGCAATGCGCCCATCGGCCTGCCGATCAAGACCCAGAGCGACGCCTACCTGCCGACCGACGCGACCTCCTTCTACCTGCGGGAGGTCCCGATTCTGAATGCCTTCACAGGCGCCCACGAGGACTACCACACGCCGGGGGACACCGCCGACAAGATCAATTACCCCGGCACCGAGAAGGTGACAAAGTTCATGGCGCTGGTGGCGCGGGGGCTGGCCACCGCGCCGGAAGCACCGGATTACGTGAAGGTGGAGCGGCCGGAAGGGCAGGGGCGCCGCGCCAATTTGCGGGCCTATCTCGGAACTGTGCCGGACTACTCGCAGGGTGACATCGTGGGCGTCAAGCTCTCCGGCGCCACAAAGGGCGGCCCCGCCGACAAGGCAGGCGTCAAAGGGGGCGACGTCGTCATCAATGTGGCGGGCAAAGCCGTGAAGAACATCTACGACTACACCTTTATCCTCGAAGCGCTCAAGGTGGGGGAACCCGTGAAGATCACCGTTCTGCGAAAAGGGAAGAAGCTCAGCATGGACATTACGCCGGGCTCCCGACAGTGAGATTTGGTTAAGTTCTCCAAACATCCAAGGAACTGACTTGATTCAGGAGACCCGGTTTTTCATCTCTTCCGATGAACTTTTCCGGGCAGCCTTGCGCCGCTTCGCGGGATTGATTCTCTTCCCCTTCACACCCTTGTGAGGTGGTGGAGAGCGGTGCGGCTGCCAGGGTTAGCACCCCGTAAAAAATAGGCTCAAAGTTCCAATCAGGCCGGAACGGGAGACCGGTGAACAAAAGATTAAGGGCACTTAATTGTATCACAGCCATCCCATAGGGTCTGTCGGAGCTTCTGGAAGTCCTGATTTTGCGTTGATTTAGAGTGGTTCTGGGGTTTTGGAATTTTCGAATTTCCGC
>CAUZKZ010000326.1:0-6379 GCA_963580345.1 Verrucomicrobiia bacterium
AGCGCCGCTCCAAATCAACCGAACTCGCCAAGTCTCGCTTCAATTCGCAACCGCAGATTCCAACGCTCTGATCTCCTGAAAAGGGGGTAATTCAACAGTCTCTTAAGGCCTGGAGCCCGAAGAGACATCGGCGGGCTTCGTCGAACTCCACCCACCCAAACGACCCCTCATGAAAATCTTCCTCCGCCTCGTCCTCCCCTGCGTCGTGCTGGCCCTCCCGGCCGCTCACGCCGCCGACTGGCCCCAGTTCCTCGGCCCCGGGGGCGGGGCCGTCTCGACGGAAAAAATCAACGGCAACTGGCACTCCAAGCCGCCCCGGACCCTCTGGACCGCCAAGGTTGGGAAAGGCTGCGGGAGCTGGGCCATTGTGGATGGCAAGGCCCTCACCATGGGCAACAACGGAAAGACGGACACGGTTTGGTGCTTCGATGCCGGCAGCGGAAAAGTCATCTGGCGCCACCGGTATCCGGAGAAGCTCAGCAGCAATCGCTACGAAGGCGGTCCCAACGCAACGCCCACCATCGATGGCTCGCGCGTCTACACCCTCAGCAAGAGCGGGGCGCTCTACTGCCTTAACCTTGCCGACGGCCGCCCCCTCTGGACCAGGCACCTCCAGCGCGACTTCGGCGGAAAGCCGGGCAGTTGGGGCTTCACCGCCTCGCCCGTGGCGGACCGAACATTCCTCTACGTCCTCCCCTGTTCGAAGAGCAGCGGATTCTACGCTCTCAACAAGAGCAAAGGCTCGGTGGCCTGGAAGACGCGTGACGTGCGGCGCTCCGGCTACTCCGCTCCCCTGCTCGCCACTGTCAAAGGCAGGAAGGCCGCCATCGTCTCTACGGCCGCTCCGTGGTGGCGCACGACCTCGGCGCCAAGGGACGCATCCTGTTCCAATTCCCCTGGAAGACCTCCTACGACGTCAATGCCAGCAATCCCCAGTACCACAAGGACAAGCTCTTCATCGCCTCCGGGTACGGAATGGGCTACACCGTGCTCGATGTCGCCGGTTCCAAGCCGAAGGTCCTCCACCACGACCGCGACCTACGCATGATCTTTCAGAACAGCGTGCGCACCGACGGCACCATCACCGGCGTGTTCGGTGACAAACGCATCGATGCCGAACTGGTTCGCATGGACATGGCCAGCGGCAGGATCCTCTGGCGCAAGAAAATTCCCGGGACCCGCGGATCCTCCGCCCTGGTGGGCGATACCTTCCTCGTCCTCTCCGAAACCGGCGACCTCATCGCCGGGCGGGTCAGCGACCGAGGCTTCACCGAGACCGGCCGCAAGCGCATCCTCAAGAGCAAGTGCTGGTCCCCCTTCGCGGTCTCAGACGGCAGACTCTTCGCCCGGAACAATAGCGGCGATGCGGTGTGCCTGGATGTGAGCCGGTAGGTTCCCTCTTCCGTACACAGAATCACTGACTCACCAGGGTCGGCGTCACGAAGAAGTAGAGATCGCTCATCATCGTTTGCTTGCGCTTGCTCTTGAAGAGATTCCCCAGCAGGGGGGCATCGCCGAGGATCGGGATCTTTTCTTCGCGGCCGACTTGCCTCGCCATGCGCAGGCCGCCGAAGGCGAGGGTGCTGCCGTGCGGCACTTCCACCCGGGTCTCGGCCTGGCGGGAGTCCAGGACCGGATTCATGAGCCGCTCGTTGAAAGCGTTCTCCTTCATCTTCGGCAATGGCGCGAATCCCGAAATGGCGGATACCACCGTCAGGATATGCAGTTTCACGGACTCTTCCCCGATCGACTGCGGAGTGATGTGGAGCTGCACCCCCACCGGCTTGTAGGAGATCTTTTCGGTGATGAACTTGTCGTTGGTGATCCGCCCTTCCCGAATCGGCAGCTCCTGTCCGGCCATCATGTAGGCCGGTTGCCCGGCCTCCACCGTCATGCGCGGCTGCGAGACGACCTTCACCATCCCGGTCTTCTCGAGGGCCTCGAGGGTGACGTCCATCCCGATCCCCGCATCCTTCAGCATCCCGACCAGGTTCAACATCCCCCCGGGGTTCGGGCCGATTCCATTCAGGGGATCCACCAGCTTCCCCACAAATGCGGCTGGACTGAAATTTCCGAGCAACGCCTGCGAGTTGTCACTGCCGAGATGTTTGAGGAGCGCCCTCATTCCCACCTGCATGTCGAAGTCTTCCGACACTTCGAAGATGCGCACCGAGATCTCGACCTGCTTGCGTCCGGAATCGACGTGCTCCATGAGCGTCATCACGCTGTCCTGCGCTTCTCTCGCGCAGGTGATCACGATCACGTTCTCCGAGGGCAGCGCTTCTGCGGTGCCCTGGTCTCCGAGGTGCGATTGCACCACCTTTACGAGTGGCTCCAGTTGGTTCGGCGTGACGGTCACCACCGAGTTGTCGTTGAAACTCTTCCGGATGTTCGCCACACCCACTCCTCCGAAATGTTCCAGCCGGTAATAGATCTGCACCTTGCCATCCGGCCGGCTGAAGGTCGGAATATTGCGAGTGCGCCGAGCTGGCGGGGGGGAGGTCGCCGTAATGCCCCCTCTCCCATACACCTGGTGCTTTCCGAAAATTTTCGACCAGTTCTGCCCCGAACTCAGTTTGCCCCAGTCCGCCAGCTTGATCAGTCGTTCCGAGCCCCCCAGGGCACTCGCATCCCGCCCCGGATCGGCCGACAGCGCGATGGGCGTGCCCAGCTCGGGTGATCCCAGGGCCACCGCCGCGTCTTCTCCCTCACCCGAGTCCAAGGTCTTGCATTGCACCAGCAGGAGGAGGGGCAGGACCAGGGCCACACCCCGCAAGAGGCTCTTCCCACCAGCCACTCCACGCGGAGCGGCGACGGGGAAGTCCGCACAGGGGTTCCCATTTTCGTATGACGATCCCATAAGGGTGAACAACGGCAGGTCGTCGAAACTGCGGCGAAACTAACAGAGGTCCGCACAAATTAATACAAAAAGTTAATTATTTAGGTATTATTACAAAATTCTGCGCATTGAGTTAACTTAATTCAATGTATGGCCCTCTGGAATGGGGAGCATTCCATCCTCTTGATCAGTGGGATGGCGGCCGCTGGTTCTCGAAAGTGCCGCCCGGCGGGATCGAAATCGGGGATTATCGGGGCTTGGGTCCATGACCTCGCCCGCCCTGCCCCGGGGCTCTACCCGGGTCTTCCGGCTTCGGTCAACAAGTACACTGCGAACGACCCGAGCCAGTGCTCGCCCTCGTAGTTCCCGCTGAAGACCTGTGGGAGCCCGGCCTCGGCGTGCCGTTGAGCCGCCCCGGCCAGGACCATCCCGCGCGGGTCCTGCGGGTCCGGAAGGCTCGCCGCGATGCCGCGCATGGCCCAGGCCCGGCTGAGGTTCAAGCCCACGAGGTGCACGAGGTGCCCATCCGTGAGGTCCGCCGGCACGACCGGATTTAACAGGTTTCCCAGTTCACCCTTGGCCAGGCCCGGAAAGAAGCCGGCGAGCCAGGACCCGAACTCGACAGGCGGCAGGACGCGCCGCATGAGGTCCGCTTCGTTCAGGCCGGACGAAAAAAAATCGTGCCCGGACGGTTCGTAGGCCACCGGGTAATCCTTGTCGTTCCCGTAGAACCTTTCGCACGTTTTTCTGACCAGCGCCTCGAGCTCCTCTTCCCCGGACCCTCGCGCATGGTCCAGCATCTGGCCCAGCGGAAAGGCGGTTTCCGGGTGGAATCCGCACCGAATCGGCCAGTCGAGCTTGGGGAGGTGTTCGCGGGCGTTCGCCACGATGGCCGACTCGACCGGCGCGTACCGCTTGGCCCACCTCCTGGCCTGCGTGTCATCCCAGGACCGCAGCTCCAGTCCCAACCGCAACGCCCAGCCCCAGCCGTACATCCGCTCGAAGCTCTTGTGGTCGCGCAGGTAGGCCCCCTCCGCCCGGAGGGCCTCCTCCGTAAAGCGCTCCTCCAGAACCCGGCGGACCCGCGCCGCCCTCTCGTGGTACGGAAAGAGCTTCACCAGTCGCACCAGCGTCCAGTGCCCGTGTACCGAGGAGTGCCAGTCGAAATGCCCGTAAAACACCGGGTGGAGTCGGCGTGGGGGCCGCACGTCGCGGTCCGAGGTGAAGACGTGTCCGGGATGGTTCGGATACTCGCGGTCAATCCCGGCCAGTGCCAAATCGATGAACCTTCCCGCCAACCTCGCGTCGAGCTTTCCGGTCGGTTCCCCGCTCACACTGCCAAGGAGAACAAGCGCGCCGGGCGGGCGCCATCCTGAAATCAGCATCCTCGAAGCCCTCAATGGGGCTTTCCAACACGCCATCGAGGCCTCGGGTTACCAGGGCGAGTACCGGGGCGTCTTCCCCATCAAGGTCAACCAGCAGCAGCAGGTCATCGAGGAGATAACGGAGTTCGGACGCCGGTATCACTACGGGCTGGAAGCAGGCTCGCGCCCCGAGCTGCTCGCCGCCCTGGCCTACATGCACGACCCCGAGGCACTCCTCATCTGCAACGACCAGGAAACACCTACTACGAGGGGTGATACCCGAACCCGTCCCACCGCCTGCCATGCCGGCCGGGACGCAGGCATCCAACCCCGCTGGGAGGCGCCCTAACCCGAATAGCACCAGCTTGGAGTGGCATGACCGTCTCGGTCATGGTCGAGATCGGCCGCCCTTCGGGCGAGAAGTCTCGGACGCTTTGCGGCCGTCCGGTTGGTCATGACCTGCCGCCGCCATGGCTTTGGCATAGCGCGCCGGGACGGTCATGCCACTCCGAGGAAGCCGATTCTTGTCTTTATCCTTGTGCCATGCGGGCTAATCGCCGGCCCCAACCCGCCCCATGCACAGCGCGGCGGGGACCGCCACCAATAGGAATTCGATGCGCGGGGCCGAGTAGAGCGAAAACATCTGCCCGCAATCGAAGAGGACCGCCACCGCGCCGCTGGCGAGCAGCGCCAGCCAAAGAGCCTCCTGGCGCCGCGCGGCACCCAGGGCGCGGAGGACCGGCCACCCGATCACGAACAACAGCAGGGCCAATCCCAGCGCTCCGGTCAGCACGAATTGGGTGAGGTAGGAACTGTGAGGATGGTCCACGAACCATCCTAACTCCACTTTCGCGATCGTGACATCGGCAGACATTCCGCTGCCAATCAGGACCTCCATGGCACTCACACGCTCCAGGAACCAATGGTAGATCTCCAGGCGCCCGGTCGATCCCCGCTCGATGAGATTCAGATCGGCATCGGATCGAGCCACGAGGAGGAAGTAGGTTCCGACCGTGACCGCGCAGGTCACCACCGCCGGCAGGACCGCCTTGCGCAGGAACAGCGCCAGGACCGCCAGCCCCGCTCCGCCCGCCAGCATCGCCCCGCGGCTCTGAGTCGCCATCAGGGAAAATATCAACACCGCCAGGCAGGCCAGCCAGAGGCCGCGGCGTGCCACCCATTGTTCCCGCCCCGCGAACCACGCCGCTGCCACCGCCCCGAACCCGCAAAGCATTCCGGTCAGCACCGGGTTCAAGCCATTTTCATAAATCAGGACGTTGCGCAGGCGGTCGGTTGCGAGGTGGCGCCCCTCCGATCCATAGAAGCCGGCGAGAGAAAAGAGGGCCACGCCCCCCGCCAGAACCGCCAGCCCCCCCAACATCCAGTTTCCCGCGTCTTCTCGCCGTCCGATCGCCACCAGGGAGATCAGCAGGGCCAAAACCGCCAGGACGTCGAACCCGTTCGAGACCGGTTCGTTGCCCACCGACCACCACCGGCTGAGCGCCTGGAATGCCAGAAGCCCCGCCACTGCCCACAACCAGCGAGACTCCCGCATGGTCCGCACCAGGATGTCGCAGTTGAGCAGAAGGATCGGAACCAGCCAACGCACCGCCCGCCGATGTTCCCACCCGTCCACTACGAAATAACCGCAAAGCCAAAGTCCGATCCCGACCGCGAGATACAGCTCGCGAGGTGCCCACAACACCGTGAGACACCCCCGGAAACGGTTTCTCCCCCCGGCCATCGCCCCAATCTTCCGCTCCGACCCCGAAGGTCAAGACAGCGCGTCAAAATCTCCCCACTCTCCCAACCCCTCCTCCGAATTTCCCCCACGGTTAATTTGTATGGATAGACGATCTTGGCCGTGGGGAGATTGGCCGCGGGGATTGGAGTCTCTCGATTCTCGCGAACTTTCCCTTCCCAGGGGTCTGGCGAGCTTTCGCTTTCCGACCGCACGGAGCGGTTCATACTGGTTCCAGTGCACGACGCCCTGGCCCAGTTGCTCGGTCCCGGCAAGGTCTCCACCGCGGAGGAGGTCCTGCAGAGGCACGCCGCGGACAAGTGGTATGCGGCGCACTTGCCGGACACGGTCGTCCTGGCGGAGTCGGCCGGCGACATTGCGCAGACCCTGGCCTATGCGAACGAGCACGCGATTCCGGTCACGACCCGGGGAGCG
>CAUZKZ010000327.1:0-6370 GCA_963580345.1 Verrucomicrobiia bacterium
TGGCACGCTGACTGGCGGTCAACTCGATCACTTGGGCCACTCTCATACTACAAGTATAGTAGTTTCAGATTAAATGTCAATCTGTAAGGCGGACTACACTAGGTGCGCCGCGAGTGGGGAAACGCCGGTTCCACCGTCCAGCCGTCCGACGTGGCCTCGGTGCGGGAGAAGTTCAAGAATCGCAAGACGCCTTGGACGCAAGCGGAGCTGAACTGGAAGTTGCCGCGCAAGAAGTGACCGGACTCGACGCTCCGAAAAAAAAGCCTCTTGGGGCCGCGCGAGATTCGCCGAATCTAACGGCGTCATCGCCTGGGTCCTCACGCACCGCGCTTTGGCAGCGACGTGCATCCGCAATACTTCAAGAGTGGAGGCCTCCTCGATTGGGTCCGCATGACGGAGGGAACTAACTTTGTCGTGGACGACGTCAGTTCGTCGATTGACGGGCGGATCCGGCAGACTCCCAGTCTGCTCGTCGATCTCAAATTGGAGCCAACCCTCTTCTTCCGCCGAACTTTTTCAGCCACAGCCCTGTAGGCAATCCATCGGAGCGGCGGGGGCAACCCCTCCGCCGTCCCTGTCGCAATCATACCAATCCGCGACGCCTTGTTCCTAGCCACCAGCAGGCGTTCCCTG
The DNA here is from genome assembly GCA_963580345.1 of Verrucomicrobiia bacterium. Taxonomy (GTDB): domain Bacteria; phylum Verrucomicrobiota; class Verrucomicrobiia; order Verrucomicrobiales; family Akkermansiaceae; genus Roseibacillus_B. The sequence continues at coordinate 634 of CAUZKZ010000327.1, forward strand.
TTCGATGCGACCACTCAAGATTGAGGGACCAGGGTTCGCTCGATGCCGGCGGGGACGCCGGCATCAACCAGCCTCCGGCCGCTCCTCCACCACTCCACCACTCCACCACTCCACCACTCCACCACTCCAGCAACAACCCCTCCCGGCCATGTCGCAAGTGAACATCGCCATTATCGGTCTCGGCTTCGGTGCCGAGTTCATTCCCATCTACCAGCGCCATCCGCAGGCCAACATGTATGCCATTTGCCAGCGGAACGAGGAGAGCCTGAACGAGATGGGCGACAAGCACGGGGTGGAGAAGCGATTCACGAATTTCGACGACGTGCTGCGGGATCCCGACATTACGGCGGTGCATATCAATACGCCCATTCCGAATCACGGCGAGCAGTCGATCGCGGCGATGGAGGCCGGGAAGCACGTGGCCTGCACGGTTCCGATGGCGACCAGCCTGAAGGAGTGCGAGGAGATCGTGCGGCTCTCGAAGGCCAACAAACTGAAGTACATGATGATGGAGACGGTGGTCTACTCCCGGGAGTTTCTCTTCATGAAGGAGCTCTACGACAAGGGCGAACTCGGCAAGGTCCAGTTCCTGAAGGCCTCCCACCAGCAGGACATGGACGGCTGGCCCGGTTACTGGCCCGGCCTGCCACCCATGCACTATGCCACGCACTGCGTCGGCCCCGTCCTCGGCCTCACCCGCGACGAGGCGGAATATGTCTCCTGCTTCCCGTCCGGAACGATCCGGGACGAAATGCACGAGTGTTACGGTTCGCCCTACGCGGTGGAGAGCTGCCACATCCGATTCAGGAACAGCGACCTTTCCGCCCTAGTTTATCGCTCCCTCTTTGACGTGGCGCGCCAGTACCGCGAGTCCATGGAAGTCTACGGCAGCAAGAAGACAGTGGAGTGGCCCCTCATCGAGGGCCAGCCGCTGGTGGTGCACACCGCCAAGAAGTCCGAGGCGGAGATTCCCGAGAAAGTGGAGTGTCCCGACTACGCCCACCTCCTGCCCGACGAAATCGCTCCCTTCACGACCGGCGGAGTCTACGGCGGCGAGGACGGCGAAGAGCACCTCTCCTTCACGCAGGGGGCCGGTCACGGCGGATCGCATCCCCACCTCACCCACCGGTTCGTGAACATGCTCGTCACGAGCGAAGACGCCTATCCCAATGCGGTGGAATCCGCCAACATCACCTGCACCGGCATTCTCGCCCACCAGTCGGCCCAGGCAGGAGGTGAGATTATCAAGCTTCCCGAATGGAGTCTGCACCACGATTGATTGTGTTGCATTATCACGCCGGCGGAACAGCCCGTGATTGACGCTTCTCCCCCCAGTGAGTAAGGGTGAAGTGGTCCACTTCGCACTTTCACAAGGGGGAATCATGAACAAAGCACTCGCCGCAATCATGCTGGGCGCGACCGGCCTCGTCCTTGGACCCGCCGCGCACGCCATCACCAAGCAAGCCGCTCTCCAGATCCTGGGCGAGCAAGTCCTCAAGCCCAGCGCCAACGACGACCTGATCTGCGCCTGGATGACGCCCGCGTCGCTCCCGGCCGGGATCATCGAAACCGTGGACGGCGACGTCAGCGTCAACATCGCCGCGTTGAGTGGAAATCCGCAGTGGTTCGTCTACCTCGACCTCGAGCCCTGCGCCCTCCTGGAACACGACGTCGAATACATCTTCATCGACGACGTCACGGGGATCGTCACGACCGTGGCCGCTGATAACTGGCCCGCGCTCGATGGAGACGAGATCCTGGCAGATGATCCGCGGGTGGGCGGCACGCTCATCCACATTTATCCCGCTATTCCGAGGCCGAGTATTGAAGCTCCTTTCTTGCCTGGAAGCGGGAGCGATGATTATGGCGATGCGCCCGAGGGATCCGGACGAGAGGCTTATCCCGGCGTCCCGGGGCGCTTCCCGACCCTCTTGAGCACCCTCAACGCCTGGCCGGGCCGCACCGGCGGGATTGCCGGCGTCAAGCCCGTCCCCGAGGTCATGCTCGGTAACTTCGTCAGCGAGGAATCCGGCCCGGTGGATCCGGGCGACCCCGATGGAGTGCCAAACATGGTCGACGCCGACGACGACGAGCGGGTCTTCTTCACTTACGATGCGAATTCAAGCCCGGCGAAATCCAGCATCATCTTCGACGTCACCCTCGCGGGCGTCGTTCCCGCCGTCCCGCACTTCGTGAACGTCGCGGTCGACCTCGACAACAACGGCAAATGGGAAAATATCGGCGGGATCACGGAGTGGACCGTCGTGAATTTCGCGGTTCCCCTCCCCGCCACGGCCGGGACCTACACGCGCCTCACTCCCGAGTTCGACTGGACCGGATCTGTTCCGGAAGGTCCCACCCTGGCCTGGGTGCGTATGCTCCTCACTCGGAACGAAACGATCCCGACCGCGCTCTTCGGCTCGAGCGGTTGGGACGGCAGCGGCACCTTCGTGGAAGGCGAGGTCGAGGACTTCAAATTTTACCGTGACTGTTGTCCCGGCGAAGGATGCCCACCTCCTCCGGGCGGTCCGCCCCCGGACGACGATGACGAGGAAAACCCGCCGCCCAGCGAGGAACTGCGCTGGGACGGCACGCCCATCCGTCGCTACGCCCTGGTGGTGCAAGGACCCGACCACGCCGGGGACACCGCCTTGAAGCAAGCCGCCGACAACATGGAGAAGCTTTTCCAGACCCAGGGATACCACGAGGTCTCGCGGAAAACTTGGAACGGTTCGGGAACGAACCGGGCCACCACCGCCAACATCCTGCAGTGGTTCTGTGACGTGAAGGCCAAGGTCCTCTGCCAGGACAAGGTCATCGTCTACTTTATCGCCCACGGCGACGCCAACTCTCCCGGCGGCTCAATCCATCTCCGCCGGAAGCGGAGTGGCGATCCCGGAATCTACACCGGCGCGGAACTCGCCGCGGCCCTCGCCAAGATTCCTCCCTGTCCGCCCGGGGCCCCAAACTTTTACTGGTGCAATACCAAGGAACGATCCTGCGATGTCACGATCCTTATGGAGTCGTGCTTCGCGGGCCAATTCCTCAGCACTCTCTCCGGCCCGGGCAGACGCATTGTCACCAGCTCGCAGGGCACCACCAAGTCCTACTTCGGCGTGAACGGGAATGGCTGCGAGTACTCCAACAAATACAAGGAGTGCGCCAAACCTTCCAACAAGAACGCGGTGGATGGCGCCATCCCGGGCGATCCCGCCGACGGCGACACCGACCCCGACGAATTGCACATGTGGGCCGCCGCCGCGATCGGGAGTCCCTTTGGCAACACGCAGATTCCGCAAATCAGCAACATGACCTGCAAGTGCGATTGCCCGCCCTTCTGGTGGGACTGTATCTGCGATCTGGAACCGCTCGACGGCATCGAAGTGGGGTTCTTGCCGGCCCAACTCTTCGGTCCGCTCGGCGGGCTCATCGGTCAGAGCTTCATGAGTCCTCCCTTCCCGCCTCCCCCGCACTTCGTTCCATTCGGAATACCCCTCTACGACTTCGTGCAAGTGCCCGATGATGTCGCCCAGGTGCAGTGGGGGCGGAAGTGGACGGGGCCGGAGCGGGCCTCGATTTCCTGCAAATCGAGGTCCAATTCCTGAACCTCCACCCGGGGTTTGAATTCCAGGTTCCTCTCTTCCTGTTCGACCCCTTCGCCTTCTTCCCAAATCCACCACCAGATCTGGTGCAGTTGGATTTCGACTTCGGATTCGGCCAGTATCAAATCATCAACCCCCTGGCCGCACCCCCGGATCAACTCCTGCTGAACGGATCGATTGAACTCTTCGAAGCCGATCTCAACGACGACCCGCGCTTCATTCCGATCCCGGCCTATCGTTCCAACCTCGCACCGGGTCTCGGGGACGGCCTGCGCGATCTCCATTTTGAAGTCTTTGGCGTGGCGGCGGATGGCAAGCCCCGCCTCATGAACTTCAACTGGGATCCCGGTCCGGAACCCGAGCAATACTTCTTGGAGCGCAGCACCGACCACGCGATCTGGCAAGAGATCGCCGGTCCCCTCCTCAACACCTCCTACACCCTCGAGCGGCTCGTCGGAGATCCGGGCTACTTCTTCCGGGTGCGGATCGAGGGCCTCTTGTCCGGTCCGGTCATCATCCCGGTCTTCCCGGGCGCCATCGAGAACGCGCAACCGGGAGTCCCCGAGAACTTCGAGGTGGATGTCGGACTCTTTGATCCGATTACACCGCTCGCCACTATCATCGGGTTCCTCGACGGGGAGGACTTCTTGCTGATCAACAATCTGCCTCCCGGAGGGACCTGGGACTACGACGACATCACCGGCCTCGTCTCGATTGATATCGACGGGCCGGGGGGCCTGCCTCCATTCCCCATCATCCAGATGGACCCCGGCCTCACCTCCCTGCCCTGACCGCCCCGCGACGCCGGTCTATCGAAACGATCCGAACCCATGGCGCGCTCCGAGCCGGAGCGCGTCCTCGAGTTTGCACACCCCTCCCGAGGTCGTCTCGTCGGTGAGACAGGCCGCCGCCACACAGGCCCCGGTCTCGAGGCATCGCTTCATCCCCCAGCCATCGTGCAGGCCGTAAATCACACCCGCCCCGAAGGCATCGCCCGCCCCCACCGCTCCGCGAATCTCTTCGGCAGGCATCGCGACTGCACTTTGCACCGCCACCTCGCCGTCCCTCGAAACCGCCACCGCGCCACTCGCGGCGTGCAGGATCACGGTCTGCCGCACTCCGAGATCGAGAAAGCGCCGCGCCGCTTCGATCATCGCATCCCGCTCGGCAGGCACCTTGGTCTCCAGGACGCAGCCCGCTTCAAACTCATTGAGAAAGAGAAGATCAGTTTCGGGTAAGGAGGGCGGAACGACTTTCGGAAAGCGCTCCGGAGCGCCGCTCACGATATCGACGATCGTGAAGTATCCTGCCTCGGTTGCTTTCTCAAGCAAGGCCCCCGCCCCGTTGCTTCCATCCGCCCGGGGATGGTCGAGTCGTTCGAGGAGCATCACGTACCCGAGATAGAAGAAGCGGGCCGTTTCATTGGTTCCAAAATCGAGATCGTCCTCGGAAAAGTGGGCATTGGCACCAGGATGATAAAAGAAAGTGCGGCGCCCGGTACCCTCCACCGTCATGACATCGGTGAACGGGGTGGGCACACCCGGCGTGTCGATGAAGCGCGAGACATCGACCCCGTGCGCTGCGCAGTCGTCCCTGATAGCCTGTCCGTTGGCGTCATCACCAAGACGTCCTGCCGCCGCGAGCGGGAAGGGCGCCCCGAGTCGGGCCAGATCCTTCAGGAGATTGTAAGGCCCACCCCCGTTCGACGGGGAGACGCCCGATATCGTCGCGAGGGCATCCTGTTCCGGCCAGAGATCGATCATCTTCACCTGGTCGATGATGAAATTTCCAGCCGCGAGGAGGCCACTGCGATCGATAGAGCCGCTCTTCATCGGTGTTTCAAGGCGATCCGCCGTCATTCAACCGTCTGGAAGCGGGACCGACAACTACAGAGATCGAGATCGCCCCTCGGATATCCGGGATCGCAAGGGCTGCCAGGGCACCGTCTCGGAAATAACTGCGAACCGTAATCTCATTTCGTGGCGGCGTTTCAGGGCTTTTCAACACCCTGCTATACTTCTCGGCATTAGGATTTCGGAATCTCAAAGGTCTGGAAATTCTCTGTCACCAAGCTCTGCAAGTATGGGCGGTTCTCCCCAGCGAGCGAATCGATAAACTCATCGATCGTCGTCATG
>CAUZKZ010000328.1:0-6353 GCA_963580345.1 Verrucomicrobiia bacterium
GCGCCGCGACATCCTGAAGACGCGACGTCAAGAGAAACGCCGCTGGTCTTCTTCATTAAACTAGACCATCTTAACTTTTTTGTCCTGCACCCGCTGCAGCCCCCCTACCACGTTTTTCCTTCCCGTGGCGGGAGGCAGTCCCTAGCATTTGCGGCCTTTCCCCATGTCCGAGCACCTCATCTCACCACACGGCGGCCGCTTGTTGAACCTCCTCGCCGCCGACGACGAAGCCGAGGAAATCAAGCGGACCTCGCGGGACTGGCCCTCGTGGGATCTGAGCGCGCGCCAGATTTGCGACCTGGAACTCCTTCTCACCGGTGCTTTTTCGCCGCTGGAGGGATTCATGGGGCGGGAAGACTACGAGTCCGTGTGCAACTCGATGCGGTTGAAGGACGGCACCTTGTGGAGCATTCCCGTCACCCTGGATGTCAGGGAGGAGGTCGGTTCCCAACTCGCACCGGGCAGCCGTCTCGCCTTGCGCGATCCGGAGGGCGTCATGCTGGCGGTCCTCGACGTCGAGGACGTGTGGACGCCGGACAAGAGTCACGAGGCGGAGCGCGTCTACGGAACCGCCAACGAAGAACACCCGGGCGTGCAGTTCCTGATGCACGACGCCCACCCGGTTTACGTGGGCGGGAAGCTGCGCGGCGTGCAACTACCGCTGCACTACGACTCGATTGCGTTGCGGCTCACGCCGGAGGACACGCGCCGCGATTTTTCGCGGCTGGGATGGCGCAAGATCGTGGCCTTCCAGACCCGCAATCCGATGCACCGCGTGCACTACGAACTCACCATGCGGGCCATCCGGGAACACCAGGCCAACCTCCTGATCCATCCGGCTGTGGGCCTCACCAAGCCGGGCGACGTGGATCACTACACCCGGGTGCGGTGTTACGAGGCGGTGCGTTTCCACTACCCGCAGCACACCGCCTACCTCGCCCTCCTTCCTCTCTCGATGCGCATGGCCGGACCGCGCGAGGCACTCTGGCACGCCATCATTCGCAAGAACTTCGGCTGCACGCATTTCATCGTGGGCCGCGATCACGCCGGGCCGGGAAGCGATTCCTCGGGCAGGCCCTTCTACGGTCCCTACGACGCGCAGCAGATCATCGTGGATAACGACGAGGAACTCGGTGTGACGATGGTGCCCTTCCGGATGCTGCAGTACGTGGAGGATAAGGATGCCTACATGACGGAAGATGAAGTGCCGGAAGGAGCCCGGACCCTGAACATCTCCGGCACGGAGCTCCGTTCCCGCCTCCAGGAGGGGCGCGAGTTGCCACGGTGGTTTACCTTCCGGGAGGTCGCCCGCGAGCTGCGGCGCACATATCCGCCGCGCTATCGGCAGGGGTTCACGGTGTTTTTCACGGGGCTGTCGGGCTCGGGCAAGTCCACCATCGCAAACGCCTTCCTCGCCAAGCTACTCGAGATGGGCGGCCGGCCGGTGACCTTGCTGGATGGCGACGTGGTGCGGAAGAATCTCTCCTCCGAACTCGGGTTCTCAAAGGAGCACCGCGAGTTGAATATCCTGCGGATCGGGTTCGTGGCGAACGAGATCAGCAAGAATGGCGGGATCGCGATTTGCGCTCCGATTGCGCCCTATGACCAGACCCGCAGGGAGGTCCGCAAGACTGTGCAGGCCAGCGGCGGGTTCGTCCTGGTCCACGTCGCCACGCCTCTCGAGGTCTGCGAGGAGCGCGATCGCAAGGGCCTCTATGCGAAGGCGCGGGCAGGGATCATCAAGGAGTTCACCGGCATCTCCGATCCCTATGAAGAGCCGCAGGACGCCGAAGTGGTCATCGACACCCGCGAGTTCAGCGCCGACGAGGCCGCCCAGCGGATCCTGCTCCACCTCGAACGGGAAGGATATATCGGGGGTGAGCCAGTTTAGGGAGATTCGGCGTTCGTCTCAGCGTCCGAAGAACAGGAAGATGTGGTAGAGGTAGAGCTCTCGAATGAGAAAGGTGGTCCGTGCTTTGAAGGACTTGAAGCGGGTCGTGTTGGTGCCGGATTGGTAGGCGTCGATGCCGTTCCGCCGGGCGATGAGGACGCCGCGTTTGAGGTGCCAGGGATCGCTCACGATCAGGGCCGACGTCATGCCCTGCTCCTTGAGCAGTTTCTCGGCTTCCGCGAGATTCTCGACCGTGGTTTGTGACCTGGTCTCGAGGTGGAGCGCCTCTTCCGGGATTCCCCGCTCGAGGCAGTAGGTCTTGGCAACCTGGGACTCCGCCATGGGGGCGCCGTCGCCGAAGCCTCCGGTGAGGACGATGGCCTTCACGCGGCCTTGCTTGAAGAGCTCGATGGCGTGATTGAGGCGCTCCTGGAAGACGGGGGAGGGCTTGTGGTGCCAGGCCGCGGTGCCGAGCACAATCGCGCAGTCGGCGCGACGGCCGTCGTCCCGAAAGCCGTAGGAGTGAATCGAAATGCCCTGCCAGCCAAGATAGAGCAATCCCGCCACGACCACTCCAAGACCGATCCTCGCAGCGCGTTTTTTTCGGCGCGAGGCGGTCGGGGCTGCCGGAGCGTCGGACTGGCTGGCTCCCTCGGTCATTCCTCGGTTCGACTTTACCGCAGGGCCGGGGAGATGCCAGCATTCAGTAAGCACCGGACAGTATACCGTGTACAGACTTGTCCCGGAGGGGGTTTGAACACTGAACACTGAACACTGTATACTCGACACGGGACACTGGATCAATGGGCTTCCAGCCAATTGTCTCCCGTCCCGGTATCGACCCTGATGGGCACTCCGTTCGGGAGAGGGAGGGCATTCTGCATCGCTTCGACAATCTTCGGAATCAGTTCCTCTGCCTCGCTTTCGTGCAAATCGAAGACCAGTTCGTCGTGGACTTGGAGCAGCATCTTGGTCCGGTACCCTCCGGTGCGCAGGAGGTCCTGCACGTGGATCATGGCGAGCTTGATCATGTCGGCCGCGCTGCCCTGGATGGGAGTGTTGATGGCGGCGCGCTCGGCATTGCCCCGGATGGTGGCGTTGGCGGAGTTGATATCGCGCAGGAAGCGTCGGCGTCCGGTGAGGGTCTGGACGTAGCCGTTCTCCTTGGCCCCCGCCCTGGTTTGGTCCATGAAGGTTTTCACCTCGGGGTATTGCTCGAAGTAAGTGTCGATGAGATGCGCTGCGTCACGGCGGGGAATGCCGAGGCGCTGGCTGAGCCCGAAGGCGGAGATTCCGTAGATGATTCCGAAGTTCACCATCTTGGCGGCGCTGCGCATGGCCGGCTCCACCGCGTCGAGTTCTACCCCGTTGACCTTGGCGGCTGTCGCGGCGTGAATGTCGAGGTCCTTTTCGAAGGCTTCGATCATCCCGGCGTCACCCGACATGGCGGCCATGATGCGAAGCTCGATCTGGGAGTAGTCGGCGGAGAGGAGCGTGAACCCCTCGCCGCGCGGCACAAAGGCCTTGCGGATCTCCCGTCCGGACTCGGTGCGCACCGGGATGTTCTGGAGGTTGGGATCGCTGGAGGCGAGGCGCCCGGTGGCCGCCACGAGCTGATGAAAATGGGTGTGCACCCGCCCGTCCCGCTCCGCAACCCACCCCGGGAGGGCATCGATGTAGGTCGACTTGAGCTTGGTGGCTTCGCGGTAGGACAGGATGTCGGCGACGAATGGATGCTTGAGGGCGAGGGCCGAGAGGGTTTGCTCGTCGGTCTTGTACTGGCCGGTGCGCGTCTTGCGCGGACTTTCAACCAGCTTCATCTCGTCAAAGAGGATCTCCCCGAGTTGCTTGGGGGAGTTCAGGTTGAAGTCGCGGCCGGCTTGCCTGACGATGGCGGCAGAGAGTTCGTCGATGCGTTTCTGCATGTCGTCGCCACACTCTTTCAGGATCAGGAGATCGAGGGCGATTCCTTCGTCTTCGATGGCGACCAGCACGGGCAGCAGCGGTGCCTCGATCTCGTAGAAGACGCGGTGCTGGCCCTGCTCTTCGAGCCGGGGTCGCAGATGGTCCGCGAGTTGCCAGGTCACGTCGGCGTCTTCCGCGGCGTACTCGGCGAGCTTCGGGACCGGGATGGCGGCCATGTCGATGGTTTGGGAAGCGGCGGCCTGGGCGAAGAGGTCGCCCTGTTCCTGGGCGGAATCGGCGCGGCCCGGGTCGCCCCCCGTGAGCTCCTCCAGCTTGATGGGAATGTAGCCGAGCAGGGATTCGGAAAGGTAGTTCATGGTGTGGCGCTGATCGGGCGCGATGAGGCTGTGGGCGATGAGGGTGTCGAAGAACGGACCGGTGACCGCCAGGCCGTGGTTAAGGAGAACGGCGAGATCGTATTTCAGGTTGTGGCCGATCTTTTCGGCGGCTCCGGTGAGGGCGGGGCGAAACGTTTCGAGGGTGTCGCGATCGGGGACGGTGGCGAACCAGCCTTCGCCGCTTTTCCATGAAAAGGCAATCCCGAGCAGCCTGGCACCGAAACGGTCGAGCGAGGTGGTTTCGATGTCGAAGCAGAAGCTCTCCCGGCTCTCCAGCTGCTTCGCCAGCCTGTTTCGCTTGGCGTCGGTGTCGGCCAGCTCGTAGCGGGGCCTGAGGTCCGCGATGGTCTTGAGTTGCGCCTCGAGGACCTGTCCTCCATCCCCGCCGGCCTCGACTTTGGCGATGCCCTTGCCGCGCCCCGCCACGAAATCGTTCCCGAATAACCGCTTGCCGAGGGCGTTCAACTCGAACTCGGTGAAGAGCGATTTGACCGCCTCGTCGTCGCGGTCTTTCAAAGCGAGATCCGCGAGGGATTGCTCAAGGGGCACATCGACGATGATGGTGGCCAGCTGTTTCGAAAGGCGGGCTTGCTCGGCGTTTTCCTCGATCCGTTCCTTGAGCTTGCCCTTCAGTTGGTCGGTGTGCTCGAGGAGATTCTCGAGCGAGCCCCACTCCGCGACGAGCTTCTTGGCGGTCTTCTCTCCGACCCCGGGGACGCCCGGGATGTTGTCGGAACTGTCTCCCATGAGGCCCAGGATATCGATGACCTGTTCGGGCCGCTGGAGGTCCCACAGATCGCGCAGGGCGGCGAGATCCACGATGTCGTGGTCTCCTCCCCGGCGTCCCGGTTTCCACATTGAACTGGTCTCCGAGATGAGCTGCCCGAAATCCTTGTCGGGTGTGACCATGAAGGTCTGGAAGTCGCCCCCCGCATCGGCCTGCCGCGTGAGGGTCCCTATGATGTCGTCGGCCTCGAAACCGTCGCGTTCGAGCACCGGGATGTGGAAGGCTTCGCAGAGTCGCTTGAGGTTTGGGAGGGCCGCGGCGAGATCCTCCGGCATATCCTCGCGATTGGCCTTGTAGGCCGGGAAGATCTGGTGGCGGGGAGTGGGGGCGGGTGTGTCGAAAGCCACCGCGAGGTGGGTGGGATTTTCCTTTTCCAGGATGGTCAGCAAGGTGTTGGTAAACCCGAAGAGGGCGGAGGTATTGACCCCCTGCGAGCTGAAGATCGGATTCCGAATGAGGGCGAAATGGGCCCGGTAGGCGAGCGCCATCCCATCCAGCAAAAAAAGCCGCTGCATGCCTAAGAATTCCGGGCCAGGATCGTCAGGTCAACGGTTTCCCCCGATTTGACAAAACGCGGGCTTGCATGGGGTATCCTTGAGTAGAACCTTCACGTCTATGAAATACATTATCTGGGTAGTCGTGATCATATTCTGCTTCGTTTTGGGGCGGATTATGTATTCCCCGCTCGGCCCCGCAATGTTGACGAGGGACGCATCCGGCTCCTTGAGTGGTTCAAGCGATCGGCCCACCGTGATTTTCGGCGGTGAGAACGGCCTCAGGATCACGCTCAGCCTGAACTCGGTGGGCGAGGGAGAGATGCCGGCCACGGTGCAACTCAAGAAAAAGGCCTCGGTGGCGGCCGATGACGGGAGCCAGAAGACTCCCCTGGCGGCCGGTGACTCGGTCCGGGTCATCGAGCGAAAAGGCACCAATCTCCTCATCACGGCGGGCGGTCCGCTCCAGGGCTTGGTGCCGATCGAGAATACCGACTTTACGGAGCGTGTGATCCAGTCCCGTGCTCGGAAGTTGTTCCGCGACACCAAGGTGGCGGCCAATCCGGTCCCAGGCCCGAGCCCAGGCCCTGCGCCCGCCCCGGCCCCGGCCCCGGCCCCGGCGCCCGCCCCGACCCCGACCCCGACCCCGACGCCCACCCCGGCCCCGACGCCCACCCCGACGCCGAACCCACCGCCGGTGGTGGTGAACGATCCGCCCCCTCCGGCCCCAACCCCCACCCCCACTCCGGATCCCGATCCCGCGCCCGCGCCTGGCGGGACCCTTGGCGAAGAACAGATCGTGGCGGCCATGAAGGCCAGCGTGAAAGCCGGGGAGATCAAAGAGTTCAAGGTGGAAGATGTGCAGGGCTGGAAGGCCG